>NZ_CP128360.1:5431550-5747325 GCF_030345095.1 Solwaraspora sp. WMMA2056 | reverse complement strand
CGCCAGTGTGTCACCCGGCGACGTCGTCCCGACCAAGTGGCAACGCGAGTCCCGACTGCCGGAGAAGTGGACCGAGGACTTCGCCCACCTGCTCGGCTGGCTGGTCGGCGACGGCTCAGTCCGGGAAGGCACCCCGGGCGTACGCGGCAACGGACCCGGTGCCAGCTGGGTCTACAGCCAGTCCGACCCGGAGGCGATCATCGAGCGGCACCAGAGTGTGCTGGAGAGCATCGTCGGCCTGCGATTCGATCCGGTGCAGATGCCCAATGGCACCCTGCAACTACGCAGCAACCGTACTGCCGTCGTCGAGTTCCTGACCGGGCTCGGCGTGAGCACCGCCCGCGCCGTGGACAAGCGGCTGCCGTCGTCGGTGCTGGAGGCGCCGCCCGAGATCCAGGCCGCCTTCCTACGCGGGCTGTTCGACGCGGACGGCTGCGCCGCCGAAACCGCCAACGGCACCCGTTACGTCGGGCTCGGCGCGGTCTCGATCGAACTGCTCCGCGAGGCGCAGCGTCTGCTGAGCGGGTTCGGCATCGGCAGCCGGATCTACGCCACCCGCAAGGCCGGTGACACCACCTTCCGGTACACCACGAACAGTGGCGACGAGCGCGAGTACCATGGCAAGCAGCTCTACGACCTGCGGATCAGCGGGGAGAACATCGGCCTGTTCGCCAGCCGGATCGGGTTCGACCACCAGGCCAAGGCCCAGCGGGTGGCCCATTGGCTCGAGCAGCACCGGTTCTACCGCACGGATCAGACGGCGAGGTTGGTCAGCCGTGAGTTCGACGGTTTCGAGACCACCTACAACCTGTCCGAGCCGCGCAACCACTCGTACATCGCCAACGGCGTGGTCGTCCGGAACTGCTCGGAATACCTTCATTTGGACAATTCTTCGTGCAATCTTGCGTCGCTGAATCTGATGAAGTTCCTGCGAGCCGACGGCGGCTTCGAGGTCGAGAAGTTCGTCCGCTCCGTCGAGTTCGTCATCACCGCGATGGACATCTCCATCTGCTTCGCCGACTTCCCGACCGAGAAGATCGGTGAGACCACCCGGGCCTACCGGCAGCTCGGCATCGGCTACGCCAACCTCGGCGCCCTGCTGATGGCCTCCGGAATGCCGTACGACTCGGAGGCCGGCCGGTCCTACGCCGCCGCCATCACGTCGGTGATGACCGGTACGGCGTACCGCCGCTCGGCCGAACTCGCCGGCGTCGTCGGCGCCTACGACGGCTACGCCCGCAACGCCGAGGGCCACAAGCGGGTGATGCGCAAGCACGCCGCCGCCAGTGACGAGATCCGCCCGACCGGACCGGTGGCAACCGCCCTGGCCCGCGAAGCGGCTCGGCAGTGGGAGATGGGCAACAAGCTCGGCGAGAAGAACGGCTGGCGCAATTCGCAGGCAAGTGTGCTCGCGCCCACCGGGACCATCGGTCTGATGATGGACTGCGACACCACCGGGGTGGAGCCGGACCTGGCGCTGGTCAAGTTCAAGAAGCTGGTCGGCGGCGGCTCGATGCAGATCGTCAACCAGACGGTGCCCCGGGCGCTGCGTAGTCTCGGCTACCCGGAGGAGCAGGTCGAGGCGATCGTCGAGCACATCGCCGACAACGGTCACGTGGTGGACGCACCGGGTCTGCGGACCGAGCACTACCCGGTGTTCGACTGCGCGATGGGGGAGCGGTCGATCGCGCCGATGGGGCACGTGCGGATGATGGCGGCGGTGCAGCCGTTCATCTCCGGGGCGATCTCCAAGACGGTCAACATGCCGGAGGCGGCGACCGTCGCCGACGTCGAGAAGATCTACTACGAGGGCTGGAAGCTGGGCCTCAAGGCGCTGGCGATCTACCGGGACAACTGCAAGGTGGGTCAGCCGCTGTCGGTGGCAAAGAGCGACAAGGCCACCCAGGCGGCTACCGCCGAGCAGACCGCCGCCGTCGAGAAGATCGTCGAGAAGGTCGTCGAGTACCGGCCGGTGCGCAAGCGGCTGCCGAAGAAGCGCCCGTCGGAGACGGTGTCGTTCTCGGTCGGCGGTGCCGAGGGCTACCTGACCGCGTCGTCCTACCCGGACGACGGCCTCGGCGAGGTCTTCCTGAAGATGTCGAAGCAGGGTTCCACGCTGGCCGGGGTGATGGACGCCTTCTCGGTGGCCATCTCGATCGGCCTGCAGTACGGCGTACCGCTGGAGACCTTCGTCGCGAAGTTCACCAACATGCGCTTCGAGCCGGCCGGCATGACCGACGACCCGGACGTGCGGATGGCGGCGTCGGTGATGGACTACATCTTCCGTCGCCTGGCGTTGGACTTCCTGCCCTACGACCGTCGCGCCGAGCTGGGCATCTTCACCGCCGCCGAGCGGACCGCGCAGATGCGGGCCGAGGCGGAGGCGGAGAGCGCGGCGTCGGAGCTGTCGGCGATGGCGGTGTCCGCGCCGGTCGAGCCGAAGCACCCGGAGGCGCCGGCCCCGTCGTCAGTCGAGCCGGTCAGCGGTACGGCGGACGCGCCGGCCGCCGCCGCCCCGGCGCCGGCCTCGGTGCATTCGTCGACGGAGCTGCTGGAGGCGGTGATCGGCAAGGCTGCCGACGCGCCGCTCTGCTTCACCTGCGGGACGAAGATGCGCCCGGCGGGTAGCTGCTACGTCTGCGAAGGCTGCGGATCCACGTCCGGCTGCAGCTGACACCAGTGGACACCGGAGGGGTTCGGCCAGCAGGCCGGACCCCTCCGGTGTGTCCGGTGACCATGGTCGCGGTGCCGGTCCTGAGTCGAGGCGGCTGATATCGTGCCGCTCGTGACTGATGAAGCGGCCCGGTCAGGGCAGCAGTGGCCGGGCGGTGGGCAGGGGCCCGGCGAGCCCGTCCAGCCGGGTCACGCAGGCCAGCCGGTCCAGCCGGGTCAACCTGGACATCCGGTCCAGCCGGCCCAGCCGGGCGCGATGCCGACGTCGTCGCCACCCGGTCCGTGGTCTCCGCAGGCCGGACCGCCGGTGCCCACGTCTCCGGCGGCGGCCGCCCCGTACGGCCGGGACGAGTTCGGCCTCGACATCGCGCCGGCATCCGGTGGGTTCCCCGCCGCGCCCACCACCGGCGGCTACGCCGGACCACCGGCGGATGGCGGCTATCCCGCCGCGCCGGCCTTCGGCGGCTATCCTGCGCAGCCCGGCACGGGAGACTACTTCGCGTCGTCGTACCCGCCGATCGAGCCGTCGCCGCCGCCGCAGCGCCGGATCCTGCCGTTGCCGGCCCCGCCGCCCCGGCGGATCTGGCCCAGCCTGGTCGGGGGCCTGCTCGTCGGTGCCCTGGTGGCCGGCACGGCGGCGTTCTTCGTCGGCCGGGCCACTGTGGATGCCGCTGACGCGGTGCCGGTGGTCGCTGCCCAGCCGCCGGCGATCACCGAGCTGATCGAGGCCAACCGGGCCAGTTTCCCCGACGACCTGCTCCCGGTGGCGCAGCCGTGGCTGGCCGACATGAGCGACTGTGTCGCCGACACCGACAGTGACGGTCCGACGTTGGACCCTGGCCAGCGGTCCCATGTGCTGTGCCGCGACGGCGGCATGTACCTGCACTTCGTCGCCTATGTCTCGGCAGACGCCAAGGCCGCCGACCTGAGCTTCCGGCGGCAGATCGCGTTGAACTCGTCGAGCGTCCTGCCCGGTGCCGACCAGCCGGACCGCAAACTGGGTGGGGTCACCGGGGTCGGCGGCACCTACGTGGAGTACGCCGTGCGCGCCGGCGAGGACCCGGCATTGTGCGGGGTGTGGTGGAGCCCGGACGACACCGACACGGCCGTCTACGTGGACGTGCTGTGTGACAGCCTCGGTGGGGAATGGGAGCCGCTGCGCGCGGTGTGGCAGCGGCACAGTTGATGGCCGACCTGCTGGCCGACCGGTCGGTGGCGGTGGTGCACGAGTGGTTCAGCGCCGTCGGCGGTTCGGAGAACGTCTTCCTGGCCATCGCCGACCTGGTTCCGCACGCCTCCCGGCACGTGCTGTGGGCCGAGCCGGGCGCCGACCCGGCCGGGCTGCGGCAGACGTGGCTGGCCCGTACCCCGTTGCGTCGGTCGAAGGCGCTCGCGTTGCCGGTGATGCCGCTGGTCTGGCGTACGGCCGGCCGGCCCGCCCCGGACGTGGTGATCTCGTCGAGTCACGCGTTCGCGCACACGGTGAAGTTCGGTGACCCGGCGCGGACCCGGCACCTGAGTTACGTGCACACCCCGGCCCGGTACGTGTGGTCGCCGGATTTCGACGGTCGGGGGGCGAATCCGCTGCTCGGGCTGCCCCGGGCGGCGTTGCGTCGGGTCGACCGGTGGGGTGGGCGGCACGTGCACGCGTACGCGGCCAACTCCGTGGAGGTCCGGGACCGGATCCGGCGGTTCTGGCGCCGCGACGCGACCGTGGTCAACCCGCCGGTGGACGTGGAGTTCTTCGGCGCCGGGCCGGACGGTGACCGGGACTACCTGCTCGGCGTGGGACGGTGGATTCCGTACAAGCGGTTCGACCTGATGATCGAGGTGGCGGAGCAGGCCGGGATGCCGCTGGTGCTCGCCGGGTCCGGCCCGGCCGAGGCGCAGCTGCGTCGGCGGGCCGGGTCCGCCGTACGGTTCGAGGTGCGTCCGTCGCGGGCGCGGCTGCGCGAGCTGTACGCCGGGGCGGCGGCGCTGCTGTTTCCCGCGCACGAGGATTTCGGCATCGTGCCGGTCGAGGCGCAGGCCGCCGGTACCCCGGTGGTGGGGCTGGCCCGTGGTGGTCTACTGGAGACGGTGGTGCACGGGGAGACGGGGATGCTGGCCGACTCGACCGACCCGCGGGTCCTCGCCGGGCTGCTCGCCGAGGTGCCCCGGCTGGACCGGGCGCGGATCCGGGCGCAGGCGGCCCGGTTCAGCCATGCCCGGTTCGCGCAGCGGATGACGAGGTGGGTCGACGATGCCGTCGGGTGAGCGCCGGGTGACGGTGCTGGACGCCAGCGGGGTCGGCCCGGGTGGGATCACCCGGATGTTGCGGGAGGTGGTGCGGCACTGGCCGACCGATCACGACCTGCGGATCGTGGCCGCGCCACCGGGGTTCGAGGCGGCCACCGGGGTGGTGGTGAGTCACCAGTCCGGCGGCCGGGCGGGCACCATCGCCGCCGCGACCGCCGTCCTGCGCCGGCAGCGGTCCGGGCGGGTTCTGTCGCTGAGCCCGTCGATCGCGGTCGCCGGTGCCCGGCTGCCGGTGGCGACGATCGTGCACGACGTGGCGTTCCGGCTCTGGCCGGCGGGCCTGTCGCGGTCGGTGCGGGCGTACCGGCGGTGCAGCTACGCGACGGCGCTGCGCCGCTCCTCGGCGCTGCTGTGCGTCAGCGACCGGACCCGCCATGATCTGCTCGGCCTCTACGGGGTGGCCGGTGACCGGGCGACGGTCTGGCATCCGGGCAGTGACCTGGCCGCGCCCGGGGTGGGGCCGCCGCTGCCGGCCGAGTACGTGCTGGTCGCCGGCCACGCCCCGCACAAGGGGGTCGAGTTGGCGATCGAGGCGGTCCGGGCGGTGCCCCGGTACACGTTGGTGGTGCTGACCGGCGGGACCCGGCATTTCCGGGACGATTCCGGCCGTACCGTGTTCCTGGACCGGTTGGACGACGCAGCCTACGCGGCGACCGTGGCCGGTGCCGCCGCGTTCCTGATGCCGAGCCATTTCGAAGGGTTCGGGCTGCCGGCGGCGGAGGCGCTCGCCCTCGGCGTTCCCACGATCGTCTCGCCGGATCCGGCGTTGCACGAGGCGACCGCCGGGGCGGCGGTCCGGATGCGGGACTGGTCGGTCGGGGCGCTGGTCGAGGCGTTGACGCGGGTCGAGGCGTCGACGGGGGTCGAGGCGGTGACGCGGGTCGGGAAACCGGGGCCGGTGGCGGTACGCAGCTGGCGGCAGGCCACGGCGGAGCTCGTCGAACGGCTGTGGCGCTGATGCGGATCGCGATGGTGCACGCCTCGTTCACGGTCCGGGGCGGGGCGGAGCGCTACATCGACGACCTGACCGCCAGCCTGGTCGCCCGGGGCCACCAGGTGCGGGTCTTCACCGCCGCGGACCGGCCACGGTGGTCGGCGCGGCTGCCCGGTAATGTCGCCGTGCACCTGGGCGACCTGCTGGACCCGACCGGTCTGCGGCCGGCGGACCTGCGGGAGTTCGCGCCCGACGTGGTGCACGTGCACAACTGGCAGGGGCTGGGGGTGCCGGTGGTGGCCCGGCTGGCGGCCGCGTACCCGACGGTGCACACCGTGCACGACCACGCGGTGGTGGACCCGAACAACACGATGCGCAACGTGGGCCGGTCGCGGCTGCTGGACGCGCTGCTGCGGGCCCGCTCGGCGTGGATCCTGCGGCGGTTCACGCGGCTGCGGCTGCTGTGCGCCACCGACCGGGTCCGTGACACGGTGCTGCGCGGCGCGTCGGGTGCCCGGCGGCCGACCAGCCGGGTGGTGCCGCTGGCGGTGGCGACCGACTGGAACCGGCGGGCCTGGCCGGTCGGCGACCGGCGGACCTTTCTTTTCCTTGGCGCGTTGAGTGCACACAAGGGCCTCGATCAGCTGCTGGACGCCTGGGACGGGCCGGGCACCCTGCTGGTGGCCGGGGACGGGCCGCTACGGGCCCGTGTCGAACGGTCCGGTCCGTCGGTGCGGGCGCTGGGCTACCTCGACGAGGCGGCGAAACGGGCGGCGGTCGGCCGGGCCGGCTGGCTGGTGTTTCCCAGTACGGGGGCCGAGACGTACGGTCTGGCCTGCGCCGAGGCGCTGATGGCCGGCCGGCCGCTGATCGCCGGCGCGCACGCGCCCCCGCCGATGGCGGCCGGGACGTCGACGCTGCTCTACACCGGCGTCGACGGGCTGCGCGTCGCCCTGCGGCGGGCTGCGGCGATGCCGCCCGACGAGTACGCCGCGATGGCGGCGTCGGCGGCCGCCGACGGCCGAAAACTGGACTGGGACGACCACGTCAGTGCCGTACTCGACGCCTACGAGGAGCGATGATCACCGCACCACCGCCGCGCACGACGTCACGCTGGGACCGCATCGACGAGTACGGGCTGCTGTTCGTGCTGGTCGCGAGCACCGCCCCGCTGGCCCTGTCCGGGCTGTCGTGGCTGCTGTTCGGCGGCCGGTCCTGGGTGATCAACCTGGCCGCCGCCGTGGTCACCTGCGCCCTGGCCGCCGGGGTGGTGCTGCGCCGGGGCGGCGACCTGCCGGTGCGGTGGGTGGCGGTCGGCGCGGCCGCCGCCGGGGTGGCGGTGATCTGGAGCGTCATCGGTATCGCCCACCACGGGACGGCCCAGACCGTCACCGGTCTGCGGCTGATCCTGATCCCGGTGGCGCTCGCCGTGATCGTCGCCGCGCTCGCCCCGGACGCGGTCCGGCGGCTGCTCACCGCGTTGTCCTGGATGGTCGTCGCGAACGCGGTGGCCGGGGTGGCGCAGGTGCTGATCGGCCCGGCGACCCTGGTCGAATGGGGGTTCAGCCCGCACCACAACGTCCGCTACATCGACGGGGTGTTCCGGGTGCCCGGCCTGACCGAGTTCAACGCCGAACTGGGCCTGCTGGCCGGGGCGTACCTGCTCGGCTACGTGGCCTGCTGGCTGACCCCGAAACGCCGGCCACTGTCGGTGCTGTGGCATGTGGCCGCCACGGCGGCGGTGCTGTGTCTGGTGTTGAGCACCAGCCGCTCCGGCGCGCTGCTGGTGGTGGCCGGCGTGACCGGTGCGCTGGTGCTGCCGTACACCCGGTCCCGGGCCCGGCGGCTGCTCGCGGTCGCGATCGCCGGGTCGATCGCGGTCGGTGTCGCGGCGACGTTCGTGGTGATCGGCGCGGGCGGCACCGCCAGCCTGTTCGAGCGGTTCGGTGTCTGGGGTGACCTGCTGGCGACGGTGCCGCTGGCCGGCGACGGCATCGGCGCGGCCGGTGGTGCCTCGTACTCGCGGGTGGCCAGCTCGCCGCCGCGGTTCGTGGACAACTACTTCCTCAACGTCGGGTTGCAGTTCGGTCCGGTGGTGATGGTGCTGCTGCTGGCCGCCACGGCCTACGCCCTGGTGCGCCTGGCCCGGGCGTCGGCCGGCCGGCCCGAGCTGGTCCTGCCGATCGCGCTGCTCAGCGGGCTGGCCGGGGCGAGCCTGACGGTGGACACCTGGGAGTTCGCCTCGACGATGCTGACGCTGATCCTGTTCGGCTACCACGGCCTGCGGCCCGACCCGACAGCGTCCGACCCGGCCCGGCGATGACACGGCCCGGCACGTCATGATCCGGCGCGGCACGGTGCTGGTCGGGCGGCTGCAGCGGTCGCAGCTGTCCGTGCAGGCGTCGACCCGGTCGGCCAGCATCGCGGTGTTCCTGCTGGCGTCCTGGGCCGACCATGGTCACGTCGCGCTGGTGGCGTTCCAGGGTGCCCTGCTCGCCGTCCCGTACACCCTGATCGAGGCCCTGGTCGGCCGTCCGCAGTCGGCCGGGGTGGTGCCGGCCGGGTGGGACCGGCAGGCGTGGGCGACCCGGGTGGCGGCGGTGGTCACGCTGCCGGTCGCCGTGGTCGGCGTCGCGGCGGTGTCGGTGGCGCTGCCGCAGACCAGCGTCGCCGACCGGCTGCTGGTCGTGGCGCCGGTGCTGCTGCAGCTGCCGCTGGAGGCGCTGTTCTGGTCGATGGCCGCCGACCGGGGGCGGCGGCGGGCGAACCTGGTACCGCAGCTGGTCGCGGCCGGCACCATCGGGACCGCCGTCCTCTTCTTCGTCGTCGGCGCCCGGCTGGAGATCGCGGCGGTGCCCGGCCAGCTCGCCGTACTGGCCTGGGCGTTGGGCACCGGGCGCCGCACCCGGACCCGCGGCCGCGTCCCTGGGCGGACCCGGCCGGGCCTGCTGGCCGGGCTCCGACCGGGCCTGACCTACTGCCTGGCGGCGGCGGTCGACCTGGGGTACGTCGTGGCGTTGCCGGCGGTCGCCGCCGTGGTGGCCGGCCCGGCCGCGATCGTGGTGCTGCGGGCGATGGATCTGGCGTTCGGTCCGTTCCATGTGGCGTTGGCCGCGACCACCCGCGAGGACCTGGTGGCCGGGCGGGCCGCCCGGTTACGCACCGGGACCCGGCTGCTGACCGTGGTCCTGCTGGTCGGGGTCAGCGGGCTGCTGCTGGCCAGCGCCGGGGTCCGGGGGCTGCTGGCCGCCGAGCTGGCCACGGCCGGCCTGGTCCCAGTGGCGCTGTATGCCGCGTACAAAGCCGCCGTGATGGTGTCGACCTGGCTGTCGGTGCGGCACATGGTCCGGGCGGCACCTCGGACGTTCCTCGTCTCGGCGGTCGGATCACGGACGATCGCGGTCGTCGGGCTGGTTGCCGCGCTGCTGTGGGTGGACGCTGTCGGTGGCCTGTTCGGGCTGCTCGCCGTGGGGGAGACACTGGTCGCCCTCTGGTATGCGGCCCGCCTGGCGGCGACGTCGGCCCCGCCGCCCACCGCACCGGCTGTGGAGATTGTCAGGCCGCGCGATCCATCGACTACTCTCGTCACGTCCCGTCAGCCGCAGGAGAAGTCATGAGACCGCAGCCGCCCGGCGAGCGAACGCGGCCGTCCGGCGAGCCGCACCCGCGTCGGGCCGTGCCGCGTCGGCGGGCGATCGTCACCACCGCCGCGCTGCTCGCCGGCACCGGGGTCGGCGGGATCGGCGCTGCGGCGTACGGCAGCGGGCTGGCCGCGGCGGCCGAGCGGGACTACGACGTACGGGAGTTCGGCGCCGTCGGCGACGGCAGTACCGACGACACCCACAGCCTGCAGCGTGCCCTGGACGCCGCCCGCGCCACCGGCGGCATCGTGTTCCTGCCGCCGGGCGTCTACCTGACCCGCCAGCTCACCCTCTACTCCCGGGTCCACCTGCGCGGCTCCGGCGGCGACGCCACGATTCTGCGGCTGGCCCCCGACAGCAACACCGCCGTCGTCGAGTCCGACGGCTTTGCGGCGCAGTCGCGGGCCGGCAGCGACGCCGGCATCACCATGTTCAGCGTCCGAGACCTGACCGTGGACGGCAACCAGGGGGAGGGCAACCCGGTCAGCTGCGGGCTGCGGCTGTACGGGTACGGCTACGAACTGACCGACCTGACGGTGTTCAACTGTGGTGCCGACGGGGTGGTCAGTGGCTGGGGGACCGCCGGGCACCTGCCGGCACCGTCGCATCAGATGGAGTCGCGGGTCACCGGTCTGCGTACCCACGACAACGGCGGCCACGGGGTCAACTTCGCCGGGCCGCACGATTCGATGTTCCTCAACTGCCTGTCGTTTCAGAACGCCGGCACCGGGTTTCACCTGGACGGCAACTCGTACGGCACCCTGATGGTCAACTGCCACGCGTGGGGGGTACGGCAGAACGTCTCGTTCGAGCTGGCCGCTTCCGGCATCGGCTGTGTGAACTGCTACGCCGACCTCGACGGCGGGGTCGGCGTCCGGATCTCCCGTAACGACTGCCGCTGGCTGGCCGGCTACGTCCAGGGGGCCAACCACCCCGGCCCGGCCACTGAGATCGGCATCCAGTTCGTGCCCGGTGCCGTCGCGGCGGAGCCGGCCTGCGTCACCGTCGACACGTTGATCCGCAACTGCGCGACCGCCGCCGTCGACTTCGGTGCCGACCGTGGCTTGTCGAGCGTGCGGGCCACCCTGTCCCAGCCGGGAGTGGCCGGCGTCGCAGGCACCGGGCTCGGCTGGATCGGCCGGCCGGCACCGGACACCCAGGTGGAGATCACCCACGGTCTCGGGCATCCGAAGAACCTGGTCGTGCGGCCCGCGTTCGACCTGCGGGCCGAGCCGACGCCGCCGGCCCCGCACGACAGCCAGGTCCGGGTTTTCGCCCGCGAGGTCGACGGCCGTACCCAGCTGTGCGCCCGGTTCGCCAACGGCGAGGTGCGGGTCCTGGCCGCCGACACCTAACCGGCGGCGGTGCCGGTGGCCGCGATGGCCGCCGTGTCGTCGCGGCGGACCGCGTCGTAGAACGCCTCGGCCCGGGCCGTGTCGGGAAGCACCACGCTCTGGTCGCCGCGCATCCCGGTGCCCGAGGTGGGGCTGGTGTAGAAGCTGAGGTTCCCGCTGCGCAGATGGCGCAGGTCGGTGGCGACGCCGACGATGTTGAGGGTGTCGTCGACGGCGACGGCGTCGGCGGTGGCCCGCAGGAACGCGTTGAGCCGGCCCGGGTTGGTGAGGATCCCTCCCGACGACGCCTTGTCGATGATCGCCCGGATCACCTGCTGCTGGTGGCGGATCCGGGCGAAGTCGCCGTCGGCGAACGCGTACCGCTCCCGGGCGTAGTCCAGCGCGGCGGCACCGTCCATGGTCTGCGGTCCGGCTTCGAATCGGCGGATGCTGTCCGGGTTCAGCGAATGTGTGGAGGTGAACGCCTCCTCGACGTCGATCTCCACTCCGTCGAGGGCGTCCACGATGTCCTTGAAACCGGCGAAGTCGACCATGACCACATGGTCGATCCGTACCCCCGTGTAGTTTTCGACGGTCTGCACCATCAGCGGTGCACCACCCCAGGCGTACGCCGCGTTGATCTTCGCGTCGGTGTCGCCGTACCGGCCGTCGGCACTGCTCGGCACGTGGATCCAGGTGTCCCGGGGAATGGAGACCAGCTGCGCGCCGGAGCGGTCCGCCGGCACGTGCATCAGGATGATCGTGTCGGCGCGGGAACCGCCGGTCGACCCGGGGTCGCGCGTGTCGCTGCCCAGGATCAGCAGGTTCATCGCGTTCGCCGCCACCTCCTCACGTACCGGACGCTCCTCCTGCGGCACCTGGTCGAACGCCTCGATGCGGACGATGTCGGCACCGATGTCCCGGGCGTACCACCACGCCGCGACCGCGCCACCACCGCCGAGCAGGGCGAGGACGACCAGGGTGACCAGCGTCGTCCGCAGCCACCGCCGTCGTCGGGGTGGGGCGGCCGGCGACCGGGCGGGAGCTGCGGCGTCGTCGGCGGACGTCGTGTCGGCGGGCATGCCCGGATGGTAGCGGCTGCGCGGCAATCGACGGCCGCCGTATCATCTGGACGGCTGGTCAGCTTCTCGGGGGACGTCGTCATGACACAGGTGGAGGCCGTACCACGGCAGCGTACGGTGTCGACGGTCGCACCGCTGGGCCCGGCGGCGGCACCGCCGGCCGGGCACCGCAGCGCGCTACGGGCCTGGATGCTCACGCTCCCCGTCGACCTGGCCGCGTTCCTGCTGCCACTGGCCTGGAACCGGGACCACTGGAAGGGCGTCATCGCCGCCAGCCTGGTCACTGTGGCCATCTTCGCCCTGGGTGGACTGTACGCCGGCCGCCGGCACGTCAGCTTCCTCGACGAGCTGCCGCAGCTGTGCGTGCGGCTGCTGGCAGCCGCCGCCGTGGTCGCGATCGTCGCCGCCGAACGGCACGACTCGGTGGACTACGTCGCCGGGTTCATGCGGGTGGTCGCGGTCAGCGCCGGGCTGGTGCTCCTCGGGCGGCTGCTGACCCGGCTGGCCGTGGTGCTCGCCCGCCGCCGCCGCTGGGTCGAGCACGTCGCCGTCATCGTCGGCGGCGGCCCGGTCGCCGCCGAGCTCGCCCGGCTGCTGCACCGCTACCCCGAGTACGGCCTGCACGTCGTCGGGTTCGTCGACGTGGCGGCGACCGGGCACCGGGGCACCGACGCGGCCGCGACGGGGCACCGGGGCACCGATCTCGCCGCGACCGGGCACTGCGGTGCCGACGGCCCGCCGCTGCTCGGCGGCTTCGACCAGATCGAGGAGCTGATCCGCCGGGTCCGGTGCGAGGTGGTGCTGATCGCCGACGTCGACTGTAGCGACGAGGAGCTGCTGCGGGTCGCCCGGCTGCCCGGGGTCGCCGCCTGCGATCTGTGGGTGGTGCCCCGGCTGCGGGAGTTCCACGCCCGCAACGGCATCCCCGACCACATCGGCGCGATCGGGGTCAGCCGGGTCACCCCGCCGTCGCTGACCGGCCCGCAGTTCGCGGTGAAACGCGCCTTCGACATCGTCGCCGCCGGCGTCGCCCTGGTGCTGCTCAGCCCGGTGCTGGCGGCCTGCGCCGTGGCGACCCGGGTCGAGGGTGGCCCCGGTGTGCTGTTCCGGCAGGTCCGTGTCGGGCGGCACGGTCGGTCGTTCGAGCTGCTGAAGTTCCGGTCGATGCGGCCCGCCGACGAGATGGAGGCGCAGACCACCTGGTCGGTGGCGGACGATCCCCGGCTGCGCCCGGTCGGCCGGTTCCTGCGCCGTACGTCGTTGGACGAACTGCCCCAGCTGTGGAACATCCTGCGCGGCGACATGACCGTGGTCGGCCCGCGCCCGGAACGCCCCTACTTCGTCGACCAGTTCTCGGTCGACTACCCCGAATACGCGATGCGTCACCGCGTACCGGTCGGGCTGACCGGGTTGGCGCAGGTCAGCGGTTTGCGCGGCGACACGCCGATCTCCGACCGGGCCCGGTTCGACAACTACTACATCGAGAACTGGTCGCTCTGGCTGGACGTGAAGGTGATCCTGCGGACAATCCTGGAGGTTCTGCGGGGCGGCGGCCGCTGACGCGGCGATCATGGGGCGGTGATCGCCGCAGAACCGACGCCGAGGTTGTCGACCGCCCAGTGGTACGCCGACTTCGCCCGCCGGCAGGCGTCCGGGGTGTCGCCCAGCTACGAACGGCTGGCGTACGCGGTCTCCGGCGACGACGACATCCTCGGTCTGCTGGACTCGGTGCCGCCGCCGACCCGGCAACCCAACCTGCTGTTCGGCGTGGTCCGGCTGCTCGGCGGGCCGGTCGACGACCCGGCCGCGTTCCACGACTTCACGGTGGCGCACTGGCCGGCGGTCGAGGCGCAGCTGCGTCGCCGGTTGACTCAGACCAACGAGGCCGGGCGGTGCGCCGTACTGCTGCCGGTGCTGGCGGCGTTGCCGCAGCCGCTGGCGCTGCTCGAAGTCGGCGCGTCGGCGGGCCTGTGTCTCTACCCGGACCGGTACGCCTACCGCTACGACGGCGGCCCGATCGTGGGGGACGGCGAGCCGCTGCTCGACTGCGCGACGGCCGGCTTGACGCCGCCGGGTACCCGGCCGGAGGTGGTGTGGCGGGCCGGGCTGGACCTGACCCCGCTGGACGTCACCGACGCCGACGACGTCGCCTGGCTGGACGCGTTGATCTGGCCGGAGCAGGAGCATCGACGGGCCCGGCTGGCGGCCGCTGCGGCCGTCGCGGCGGCCGATCCGCCGCTGCTGGTCCGGGGTGACCTGGTCGACGACCTGCCGGTACTGGCCGCGTCGGCGCCACCGGACGCGACGCTGGTGGTGTTCCACACCGCCGTGCTCTACCACGTGCCGGCTCCGCGCCGGTCGGTCTTCGTCGACCTGGTACGCGGTCTGCCGGGTCACTGGGTGGCGAACGAGGGGCCGGACATCCTGCGCCACGGCGCGCTGCCACCGCCACCGGACGACACCCTGCACAACGTGCTCGCTCTGGACGGCCGGCCACTGGCCTGGACCCGTCCACACGGCCAGGGGATGACCTGGTTCGGCTGACCGCCGACCCGGGCGGCGGCCGTTTCACAGGTGGGTGGTTCTCGCGTCGGGGGTTGTCGCCGGCCGGGTTGTCGGCAGCGCGCGGGACAGGAACCCCCGGATGTGGCCGACCACGGTGTCCAGGTGGCTTTCCAGCAGGAAGTGACCGCCGCCGGGCACCAGGTGGATCTCGGCGTTCGGAAGGTCCCGCGCGAAGGCACGCGCCCCGTCCGGCCCGAAGATCAGATCCTCGGCCCCCCAAACGGCCAGTAGCGGCACCTGACTGCGCCGAAAATACGCGTGCAGCTTCGGGTACAGTGGAGGGTTGGTGGCGTAGTCGCGGAAAAGCGCCAGCTGTGCCAGGTCGTTGCCGGGGCGGCTGATGTCGCGGTGGTCGTACGTCCAGGTGTCGGGGTCGACAAGGTCGGGGCGGTCCACGCCGTGCAGGTACTGCCAGCGGATGGCGTCCAGACCGAGGGCGGTGCGCACCGCCGGCTCCGTGTCCGGTCCTGGATCGTCGGCGTACGCCCATACCGGCGTCCAGAAGTCGGGGACGAAGCCGTCGTCGTACCCGTTGCCGTTCTGGCTGACGACCGCAGTGATCATGTCGGGTGCGCGGAGGGCGAGTCGCCATCCGATGGGAGCGCCGTAGTCCTGCACATAGATGGCGCAGCGGGTGACGCCGAGCTCGGCCAGGAACGCTTCGGTGACGTCGGTGAGCGCGTCGAACGTGTACGGGAACGCGTCGGCGGGCGGGGCGTCGGAGTGGCCGAAGCCGATGTGGTCGGGGGCGATGACGTGGAACCGGTCGGCGAGTCGCGGGATCAGCCGGCGGAACATACGTGAGCTGGTGGGGTACCCGTGCAGGAGCAGCAGCGTCGTCGCGTCGCGGGGGCCGGCCTGTCGGTAGAAGACGCGGTGCCCTCGCACGGTGGCGTACCGGTGGTGGACTTCGACCATCTCTAACCCTCTCAGAGCTTCGTGGTGGTTATCTAGCTTCAAGTGGACCCGATCTGCGATAACCTGTCAAGAGCGGCGAGGGGGTTAGTGGTGAGGGTGGGTGAGGTCACCGTGCTCGACGAACAGGCGCTGATTGAGGCGCTGAACAGCACACCCGTGGTGGACGGCCGGCCACAGGACCGGTGGGCCGACGACACCGCACTGCGGCAGTGGGCACACCGGCACGGAGGCTCCGACGACCCGGCAACGACCACCTGGCTGCGGACCGCCAGAGATGCGCTGCAGACCGCCACCCGCGGTGCCGTGCCCGAAGCGGACCTGCGGCGGATCCTCGCCGGCGTCCAGCAGCTGCCCGAGGTCGACGCGTCGGGCCTGCGCTGGCGTCTGTATGGGCCCCCCGACCGGATGCTCGCCGTGCAGCTGGTGCTCGCCTGGTTCGACGTACAGGCCCGGCTACCCGGCCGACTGCGGCCCTGCGACAACACCGAGTGTCGCCTGTTCCACCTGGACCGCAGCCGCGCCAACACCGCCCGCTGGTGCTCGATGAAGACCTGCGGCAACCGGCTGAAGGCGCGCCGACACCAACAACGCGCCCGCCGGGAGCCGGCGCCCTGAACAGGGCAGCCCAACCCACGGCACGGACTCAGGTTCCAGGATGTTCGCCCAGCGTTTCCAGCCTGGGGGCGCACCTGATCTGGCGGCTCGTCGTCGATGCCGCCGCGACGACGGCCAGCCACGCCGCCAGGGTGGCGAAGGTCGGCACCGCACCCAGGGTCTCCAGCGCTATGCCGCCGAGGAGGGCGCCCACGGGGCGGGCACCCCAGCCGATCATCCGGGAGGCGCCGTTGACCCGGCCCTGGAGCCGGTCGGGGGTCAGGGCGTACCGGTAGGCGGTGGTGGTGTTGAAGATCGGGCCCATCAGTGCGCCGACCGTGTAGACCGCCCCCAGCGTGAACACGGTCGGGGCCAGGGCCAACGCCGCCATCTGCGCGACCCAGCACCAGAGTGCGCCGATCATGACCACGTTCGGGGCGACGAGGCGTTGCACCGGTGGGGCCACCAGGGCGCCGGCGATCGCGCCCACGCCGAAGAGGCCGAGGAGGACACCAACGCCGGTCGGGGACGCGCCGAGGTCGGTGGCGCGCACGATGACGGCCAGGCTGAGGGCGCTGAAGGCCAGGTTGCCGGCCGACGCGATCGCCACGAGGGTGCGCAGTAGGTGCTGGCGCCACAGCCAGCGGACGCCTTCGGAGATTTCTGCCAGCAGGTGGCGGTGCTGTGCTACCCGTTGCCCTGCTGTTGGAGGTAGGCGGCCACCTCGTCGGGGACGCTGATACTCAGCTTGACGGTCATACTTTCGACCCACTCATCCGTCGGCCTATATTGCGGGCAGCGCGCACAGAGTAGAGCGGACATCGATGGCGTACGTTCTCGACACCACGGACCTGCCGCAACCGGACCGCGTCGACGCCGTCTATCTGGCGATGATGTACGCCTCGGCCCCGTGTCACGTCATCCACGAGGACCCCGACGGGGACATCCACTGCCGGATGGAGCTGTGGGATCTCGGCAACGCCAACATCTTCATCAGCCGTTCCTCCGGTATCCGGCTGCTGCGTACCGCCAAACAGGCCAAGCAGGACGCGATGCCGGTCGTCGCCCTGTCGGTCCAGCGGCGGGCCCACGGACACCTGGAGCAGTACCGGCACCTGCAGGTCGTCCCACCGGGCGGGCTGCTCGCCGTCGACCTGTCCGGGCCGTACGACTACTCGTGGTCCGGCGACGGGGCGGCCGGCTGCATCCAGGTCCCCAGCGACCAGCTCGGCCTGCCGGTCGACGTCATCCGCCAGGCCGTCCACCGGCTGCGGTCAAGCCCGCTGTACGGCATGGTCACCGCCCACATCGCGAACCTCACCCGGGACCCGGCGCGGATCACCGCCGACCCCGCCGCCGGGTCCGTCGCCACCGCCAGCATCGAGCTGGTCCGGGCGCTGCTGGCCTCGGCCGCGCACACCGACCGGCTGACCAGCCAGGTGCTCGCCGAAACGCTGCTCACCCGGGTCCGCACGTACGTCCGGCAGCACCTGGCCGACCCGGACCTGACCGCCCGGCGGATCGCGGCGGCGCACAACGTCTCGCTGCGGCACCTGTACAAGGTGTGCGCGCAGGCCGACATCAGCCTCGAACAGTGGATCATCAGTGAACGGCTGCACCACGCCTGGCACGACCTGCGGCGGCCGGAGAACCGGCACCGGCCGGTCGCGGTGATCGCCCACCGCTGGGGATTCCGCGACCCGACGCACTTCACCCGGCGTTTCAAGGCCCGCTACGGCATCTCGCCGGGGGAGTTGCGGCGGTCGTCGTAGGAGGCACCCGACGCCTGACCATGCACTGTGGGCAACACCGGTGCACGCAGAGCCCCTCAGCGACATCGAGCTCCGGCGCTACCTTCACACCGTCAGCGCCAGATAGGGGCAATCATGCTCGTTCTCGACACCCAGTCGCTGCCGGTCACCGACCGCGCCGAGGCGTTCCAGGCCACGGTCAGCGCGAACTGCTCCTCCAGCATGGCGACCTTCGAGGACCCGGCCGCGATCCAGGCACGGATGACGGTCTCCGACTTCGGCACCGCGAAGGTCTTCAACATCGACGCCTCCGGCACCACGCTGCGCCGTACGCCGTACATGTCCCGGTCGATTCCGGAGACGTCGATCGTGCTGGCCCTGCCGATGCGCACCGACAACCACCTGAGCTGGGCCCGCGAGGAACGGCTGTACGGTCCGCGCGACCTGATGCTGGTCGACCTGTCGCTGCCGTACGTCTACGGCTGGCAGGGCGGTGGCGCCTCGTACGCCCTGCATGTCGACGTCGACCAGCTCGGCCTGCCCCGCGACCTGATCCACGCTGCGGCCCGGGAACCGCGCCGCAGCCCGCTCTACGACCTGGTGCGTGACCACGTCGCCCGGGTGACCGCGCAGGCCGAGCAGCTGGCCGACGGCCCGGGCGCGGCCGAACTCGGGGCCGCGTCCGCCGAGCTGATGCGGGCCCTGGTGGTCTCCGCCGCCGGCGACGGCCGGCGGCTCAGCGACGCCATGCACTCGTCGATGCAGGCCCGGGTCCAGACGTACGTGCGCAACAACCTGCGCGACCCCGACCTGACGCCGGCCCGGATCGCCGCCGCGAACGCCATCTCGCTGCGCGCCCTCTACAAGCTGTACGAGACGATGGGGCAGAGCCTGGAACAGTCCATCATCGAGCAGCGGCTGCAGGGTGCGCGGACCGACCTGACCGCCTCGCACCGCCGGTACACCTCGATCGCCGCCGTCGCCCGTGCCTGGGGTTTCGCCAATCCGAGCTTCTTCGCCACCAGGTTCCGCCAGGCCTTCGGTGTCACCCCTCGGCAGCTCGTGGCGACGGTGTCCACAGCGGATCGGCGTGCGCCGGTGGCCGTGCACGGCGACGGCCGGCCCGGCTGACATCGAAGTGTGCAACGTGGCGAAAGTGCTGTGCGTCGTCAGAGAACTTCCGCAGCCGGGACGGTGCGAGATTGTCCGTGACGCCGGCCCGAGGGCGGCCCGCGTCGTGAGGAGTTCCGATGTTCAGATCCCTACGGAGCTTGCGGTTGTCGCGCCTGGCGCTGGCGGTCGCCGAGGTGAAGGCGTCGCACGCCGTCATGGTGTCCACGCCCGGCCCGACCACCACCGTCATCCTCGCCGCGATCAAGGGAGTGTCCTGATGCCGTACGTGACCACCGCCGACGGTGCCGAGATCTTCTACAAGGACTGGGGGCCCGGCACGGGCCGCCCGGTGGTGCTCAGCCACGGCTGGCCGCTGAACTCCGACAGCTGGCAGATTCAGGCACTGTTCCTGGCGGAGCACGGGTTCCGGGTGATCGCCCATGACCGGCGCGGCCACGGCAGGTCGACCCAGACGTGGGACGGCAACGAGATGAACACCTACGCCGACGATCTGGCCACCCTGATCGACACCCTGGATCTGCGCGACGTCACGCTGATCGGCTTCTCCACCGGCGGCGGCGAGGCGGCCCGGTACGTGGGTCGGCACGGCACCGGCCGGGTCGCCCAGGTCGTCCTGGTCTCGGCGGTGCCGCCGATGATGCTGCAGACCCCGGACAACCCGGGCGGCGTACCGGTCGAGGTCTTCGACGGCATCCGGGCGGGGTCGTTGGCCGACCGGTCCCAGACCTACCGGGATCTGGCTGACGGGCCGTTCTTCGGCAACAACCGGCCCGGGGAGACCGTGTCACAGGGCATCCGGGATGCGTTCTGGCTGCAGAGCATGGCCTCCGGGCACCGCAACGCCTACGAGTGCATCGCCGCGTTCTCGGCCACCGACTTCCGCCCCGACCTGGACGCGATCGACGTACCCACCCTGGTCATCCACGGCGACGACGACCAGGTCGTGCCGTTCGCGGTGGGCGGCCAGGCATCGGCGGCGCGGATCAAGAACGCCCGGCTGCTCGTTTACCCCGGTGCGCCGCACGGCATCACCGACACCCATCCCGAGCAGCTCGGCCGGGACCTGCTCGACTTCCTGACCTCGACCTCCTGACCTCGACCTGCTGACCATGACCGGAGAGGACGCCTGACATGGCACCCGACACCATCGTGCTGATCCACGGATTCTGGGTCACCCCGCGCAGCTGGGAACACTGGATCAGCCACTACGAGGCCAAGGGCTTCCGGGTCCTGGCACCCGCCTACCCCGGGTACGAGGTGGAGGTGGAGGCGCTCAACGCCGACCCGACGCCGATCCTGCAGTCCACCGTGCCGCAGATCATCGCCCACTACGAAACCATCATCGGCGAGCTGGCGAACCCGCCGATCCTCATCGGCCACTCGGCCGGTGGTGCGTTCACCCAGGTCCTGCTCGACCACGGCTTCGGCGCGGTGGGGGTGGCGATGAACTCCGCCCCGACCGAGGGCGTCCGAGTGGTGCCGTTGTCGCAGGTGAAGTCGACGTTCCCGGTGCTGAAGAGTCCGGCGAACCGGCACAAGGCGGTGCCGTTGACCTTCGAGCAGTGGCAGTACGCCTTCACCAACACGTTCACCGAGGAGGAGGGCCGGGCACTGTGGCAGCGGTACGCCATCCCGGCCAGCGGCGGCATCCTGTGGGGCAGCGTGCTGGCGAACTTCCAGCCCGGCCACCAGGACATCTGGGTCGACTACCACAACGACGACCGGGCGCCGCTGCTGTTCGTCTCCGGCAGTGAGGACCACATCATGCCGCCGGCGATTCAGGCGTCCAACGCCAAGCACTACAAGTCGAACACCATCACCGAACGGATCGAGTACGAGGGCTACGCACACCTGCTGCCGGCGCAGAAGGGCTGGGAGGCCATCGCCGACGAGGTCCTCGACTGGGCGCTGCGGCACGCCCGGTGAGCGACGTGCGGATCACCCACATCGGCGGTCCCACCACGCTGATCGAGGTGGCCGGCTGGCGGGTGCTGACCGATCCGACGTTCGACGACCCCGGCCGGACCTACCGGTTCGGCTGGGGCACGGCGTCACGCAAACTGGCCGGCCCGGCGCTGCCGGCGGAGGCGCTGGGCCACATCGACGTGGTCCTGCTGACCCACGACCACCACGCCGACAACCTCGACGACGCCGGTCGGGCGCTGCTGCCGTACGTCGACCGGATCGTCACCACGATGGCCGGCAGCCGCCGCCTCGGCGCTGCCGGGTCCGGCTCCGCGTCGGCGGTCGGCTCCGCGTCGGTGGTCGGGCTCGCGCCGTGGGTTGGCACCGAGTTGGCCGCGCCGGGCCGTCCGACGATCGAGGTGACCGCGACTCCGGGTCGGCACGGGCCGCCGCTGAGCCGCCCGGTCGCGGGCGAGGTGACCGGGTTCGCGCTGCACTGGCCAGGTCAGCGGTACGGCGTACTGTGGATCACCGGAGACACGGTCCTCTACCCCGGGGTACGGCAGGTGGCGCAGCGGCTCACCGTCGGCACGATGGTGCTGCATCTGGGGGCGGTGCGGTTCGGCCTGACCGGCCCGCTGCGGTACACGATGAGTGCGGCCGACGGTGTGGAGCTGTGCACCCTGGTCCAGGCCAACACGGTGGTGCCGGTGCACTACGAGGGCTGGGGCCACTTCACCGAGGGCCGCGCGGCGGTCGAGGCCGCGTTCACCGATGCCCCGGATCCGGTACGGCACAGCCTGCACTGGCTGACCCCCGGCGTGGCCACACCCCTACCGGTCTGACCCGGGCTTCTGGTGCTGGCGGCAGTGCCGGTGCCGGCCGGTCGCCAAGATCAGTTGATGTGAATGCGGGCGTTCATCGGCGTGTCGCCCGTATCTACGTCAACTGATCTTGCGGCCGCGGTCCGTCGGTCAGCTCCCCGGTGATGAGTTTTCGCACCCGTACCCGTCACACCTACGACAGGACACGGCGGGGCGGAAGGATGACGTGATGAGTTCGGAGATGGGGCTGGCGGAGCTGGCCGGGAGCGGGCTGAGCGAGGCCGACGAGTCGGCGTTCGCGAAGCTGACGCAGCGCCACCGGCGGGAGCTGCACGTGCACTGCTACCGGATGCTCGGGTCGTTCGAGGACGCCGAGGACACGGTGCAGGAGACGTTCCTGCGGGCCTGGCGGCGACGGGAGACCTTCGAGGGGCGGTCGACGATCCGGGCCTGGCTGTACCGGATCGCCACCAACGCCTGCCTGGACCTGCTGGCCACCCGCCGCCCGGAGCCCGCAACCGGTGGTGAGGTGCCGTGGCTGCAGCCGTACCCGGACCGGCTGCTCGACGAACTGCCCGCAGGCGACGCCGACGAGCCGGAGGCGGTCGCCGTCGCGCGGGAGACGATCGAGCTGGCGTACCTGATTGCCGTCCAGCACCTCGCGCCCCGCCCACGGGCCGTGCTGATCCTGCGCGACGTGCTCGGCTGGCCGGCGAAGGACGTCGCGGAGCTCCTCGGGGACTCGGTCAACTCCGTGAACAGCGCGCTGCAGCGGGCCCGCGCCGGCCTGCGGGGCCACCTGCCCCCCGAGCGGCAGGACTGGACCGGCGGCGCGCAGGACGCCGGCACGCGCGAACTGGTGCGCCGCTACACCGACGCCAGCGTGGCAACGGACATCCCCGCGCTCACTTCGCTGCTGCGTGACGACGTCCGCTGCTCGATGCCGCCCACGCCGGGTCTGGCGGTCGGCCGCGACGCGGTCGTGACCAGCTGGATCGAGGACGGCTTCGCGGACCTGGGGCGGCTGCGCACCGTCGCGACGTCCGTGAACCGGCAGCCCGCCATCGGGTTCTACCTCCGGCGGGAAGAGGGCGGCGCGTACCTGCCGCTGACGATCGACGTCCTGCGGGTCACCGGTGGGGCGATCACCGAGATCATCACCTTCCACGCCGACCGGTTCGCGCGGCTCGGGCTGCCGGAGTGCCTACCGGCGGACGGTACGCAGTAGCCCCGGAGCCGACCGCCGGGAGTGTCAGACGCCCCAGTCCCGGCGGGGGACCGCCGCCTTCGTGATCGTGAAGTGTCCCGACCCGGTCGACGCCGCGTCGCCTCGGGTCTCGGTACGGTCCATCACCACGTGCCGTCCGAAGTTCGGCACGAGTGGGCGGCCGGTCTCCCGCTTGAGCCACAGCCGGAGCAGGTGGCGTTGCCGTCCCGGCTCGGGGTGGTCGACGAACTCGGTCCGCGAGTGCAGTGCGGCGTAGTTCAGCAGCCACTGGATGTCACCGGGCTGGAAGTCCATGTCCAGGGCCACGCCGGGCTCCTGGCTGATGTCGTCGAGCAGGGTCAGCACCTCGAGCTGTTCCGGGGTCAACGGCGGTACGTCCGGGTAGTCCTGGGCGGCCTTGATCATGCCGCTGCCCGCGTACATGCTGAACACGCCCTCGGTCCAGCTGACGATGGGCGAGGTGTACCAGTCGGCCGGCGCGTCGGGGTCCTGCCGACGCCAGTCGAAGTACCACGGCTCCAGCAGCAGTGGTGCCAGGGTGGGGCGTCGCCGCAGCACCTCGTTGAACAGGGTGGCCCCGCTGACCAGGCTGCTCGCACCGCCTTCCTTCGCGGGCCGCAGACACATCAGGGCGACCACGTCGGAGCTGTCGGAGTGGAAGGGCAGCCGGTCCCGTACGCGCGACGGTAGGGCGGTGCGGTCCTGCAGGGTCTTGTCGGACGTGGCGATCACGTGATCGACGAGGTCGCCGAGTTCGTTCTGCCGCATCGGCACGCCGAGGTGCAGGCCCATCAGGTAGAAGATGGCTGCGGCGAGCGTGTCGTCGTAGTCGTCCATCCGCAGGCCTCGCACCAGGGCTCTCCGCTTCGCCCACCTCGCTGTTCCTCAGTGCACAATTCCGCACCGACGTGCTGCCCAGCCTGGCGCGACTCGGCCTCGGCTACGGCACGGCCGCCACCGTCGGCATCTGCGCCGGCATCCTGATCGGCGTATGGCGGCCCGCCGGCGCGTTCTTCAACCCACTGATCCGGCTCGGCATGTCGGTGCCGGTGACCGCGCTGCTGCCCATCGCGATCGTCGTCTTCGGCATCACCAGCGGCATGAACGTCTTCCTGATCGCGCTCGGCTGCCTGTGGCCGATCCTCATCAACACCTACGACGGGGTACGGGGCCTGGACCGCACCGCGGTCACCGCCGCGAAGAGCCTGCGGTTGACCCGGCGTCGCTACTTCCTCCAGGTACTGCTGCCCGGCGCCAGCCCGGCGATCTTCGCCGGCCTGCGGATCAGCATCGGCATCGCCCTGGTCCTCATGGTGATCTCCGAGCTCTACGCCGCGACCGCCGGGCTCGGCTTCTACATCGTCAACCAGCAGCGGCTGTTCCGGTTCCCGGAACTGTGGTCGGCGATCGTGCTTCTGGCGCTGTTGGGAATCCTCTTCAACGCCGTCTTCGCCCTGGTCGAACGCCTGCTGCTCGGCTGGCACCGCAACGTGCGGCCGGACGGCGCGGAACGCCACTGACCCGTCGGCCGACCACACCAGGCCCAACGCAAGAGGAGGACCGGATGGAACCGGTGACGATCCCGCACCACCAGCAGGACCCGGGCGTCGCGGCGCCCGTGCTCGACGTCCGCAAGGCGGGCAAGTCCTACCCTTCACGCAAGGGGGACGTGCTCGCCGTACGCAGCATCGAGTTCGCCGTGCACGCCGGCCAGTTCGTCTCGGTCGTCGGCCCGTCCGGCTGCGGCAAGACGACACTCATGATGTGCATCGCCGGCCTGCTGCCCATCTCCACCGGGGAGGTGGTCTTCCGGGGGGAGACCATGTCCGGCCCCCGCGACGGTGTCGCGGTCGTCTTCCAGGACTACAGCCGGTCGCTGTTCCCCTGGCTGACGGTCGAGAAGAACGTCGTCCTGCCGCTGCGGGACCGACGCCTGCCGCGCGCCGAGATCCGCGACCGGGTGCGGCAGTCGCTGGAGATGGTCGGTCTGGCCCACGCCGCCGGCCTGTACCCGTGGCAGCTCTCCGGCGGCATGCAGCAGCGGGTGGCGATCGCGCGCGGACTCGCCGTACGGCCGGAGATGCTGATCATGGACGAGCCGTTCGCCTCGGTGGACGCCCAGACCCGGGCGAGCCTGGAGGATCTGCTGCTCAAGATCTGGGCGGAGACCGGGACGACGGTGCTGTTCGTGACCCACGACATCGACGAGGCCGTGTACCTGTCCGACCGGGTGATCGTCCTGTCTCAAGGTCCGTCCACCGTCGTCGCCGACCTGCCGGTCCCACTCGAGAGGCCCCGGGACCAGATCGCGACCAAACAGACGGCGACCTTCGGCGAACTGCGGGAAGAGGTCTACTCGCTCGTCATGGCGTCCCAGCGGCGCACCTCCCTGTCAGCCGAACCGGCCTGACCTGTCGGCCGAACCGGCCTGACCACCTGCGGCTGCGGTCGTTCAGACCGGGTCGTCGGCAAGGCGCGGTGGCTTCCGGGTACGGATGCCGGCTGTCGCCGCCGCAGCCGTGAGTAGCAGGCAGGTGACGCCGATGCCGAGCAGCGGCAGCCACGGGATCGTGATGGGCGCGTCGATGCCGGCGGCCAGGTCGGCCGTGGTGGCGCGGCGGACGAGCCAGCCCATCAGCGCCATGGTGGCACCGCCCAGCAGCAGACCGGTGCCGCAGGCCGGGTAGGTCGGGGAGGACGGCGACGACCCGCAGCAGGACCCGTTCGCCGTCGATCCAGACCGGGACGGTGCCGCCCAGGTCGACGCCGGCGTCGGTGACCCACGAGGCGGTGACCGCGACCGCGCGTCCGTGGAAGTCGTCGAGGGTGCCGCGCGTGGCGGCCAGGCCCCGGGCGACCGACGCGGTGACGAGGTCGACGACCTCGACCCGGTCGGGTTCGCCGGGGCTGCCGTCGTCGTCGTGCACAAGCATCGCCAGCCGGCGTACGTCGGCAGTCGCGACGGTCCGGTCGGCCGCAACCGCCTCGGCCGCTGCCGGGCTGCCCACCTCGACGACCATCGGCGCGTGCAGCCGGGCCCGGTTCTGCGCGGTCGCCCAGTCGACGCTCAAACTGAGGGTCAGCAGCAGCGACCCCGCGATAGCGGAAATGGCCAGCACCGGGGCGGCGACAGCAGCGGTGGTGCGGGCGGCGGCGCGTACCTCGTCGCGGGCCATCCGGGCCGTCACGTCCCAGCCGACGAACGGACGGGCGAGCAAAGCGGCGAGCCGAGGGATGACGGCCGGCCCGATGCACATCAGGCCGATCACGACCACCTCGGGCAGCAGAATGGAGGCAAGCATCGACAACAGCGGCGGCTCGTCGGCGGCGGCCACCACGGTGGCCACCAGACCACCGAAGCAGAGCGTCGCGACGACGAACTGGACGACGCTGGGCCGGGTCCGCTCGACCGCAGCCTCCCGCAGCGCGGCACTGGGGCTGATCCGGGCGGCCCGGCGCGAGGACCGCCAGGCCCCGAGGAGCGCGACCACCGCACCGGTGGGTGCGGCGACCACCCAGGCGATCCACGGGCTCGGGGCCTGCAGGTCGAGGGTGGTGATCCCGATCGCCCGGACCAGCCGGAGAACGGCCGGAGCCGACACCGTACCGAGTAGACAGCCCACCGTGGTGGCCGCAGCCGCGACGACGACGGACTCGCCCAGCAGGAGCCGGCGTACCTGTCGTGGTGTCGCACCGACCAGCCGCAGCAGGCCGAGCTCCCGCTGGCGGCCGGCCACGACGAAGCCGAACGTGCTGCCGACCACGAACAGCGCCATGAACGCCGAGATCGTCGACATCATCCCGAACATCGCGGCCAGGCCGTCGAGCTGGGCCCGCTCGTCGGCGCCCGTGCCGGGCCAGCCGTCGGTGGCGTCGATGCTCCCGATGAGCGTCACGGTGACGGAGATCAGCACGACCCCGAACAGCAGAGCGACGAACGCCCCCAGGTAGCCGCGCCAGGAGTGGTGCACGGTCTGCCGGGCCAGGGCCAGCATCGTCGGGCCGCGCATCATCGCCGCTCCAGGTCGTTCATGGTCTCGGCGATCTGGCCGGCGTCAGCGCGGGCGAGGTGACCGACGATCTGCCCGTCGGCGAGGAACAACACCCCGTCCGCGTACGAGGCGGCCAGCGGATCGTGGGTCACCATGACGACGGTCTGGCCGCCGTCGGCCAGCGACCGCAGCAGCCCGAGCACGTCGCGTCCGGTGCCGCGATCCAGCGCGCCGGTGGGCTCGTCGGCGAACAGCACGTCGGGCCGGCCGTGCAGCGCCCGGGCGATCGCGACCCGCTGCTGCTGCCCGCCGGACAGCTCCGACGGCCGCCGTCGGGCATGCTCGGCGAGGCCGACGTGGGCCAGCGCCGTCCGTACCGTGGTCGGATCGGCCCGCCGCTCGGCCAGGCGGGCCGGAAGCGCGACGTTGTCGAACGCGGTGAGCGCGTCGAGGAGGTTGTACGACTGGAAGACGAACGCCATCGCCGTACGCCGGAAACGGGTCAACTGGGTCTCGTTCAACGTGTCGAGCCGGGTGCCGCCGACGGTCACCCGCCCACCGGTCGGCCGGTCGAGACCGGCGGCGAGCTGGAGCAGAGTGGACTTGCCGGAGCCGGACGGCCCCATGATCGCGGTGAACGTGCCGCGCTGGAACACGTGGGTCACGCCGCGCAGCGCATGCACCGAGCCGGCGCGGGAGCGGTAGGTGCGGCTGAGACCGTCGAGCGTGACGGCCGCCGGGGTTGCCTGGGTCATGCCCTCCAGTGGACCCGGCCGGCACCGTCCAGCACCCGGGCTCGGACGCGAGTTCCGAGGTAGCGTGCGCGCTACCCCGTACGGCCGATGCGATCCGTAGGGTTTGACCCGTGAGCGACGCCTGGACCGCCGTACGCGGACACCCCGCACGGTTCCTGGCGTCGGCGTGGCCGTGGCGCTCCCTGGCGTACCTGGCCACCACCGTACCGGTCGGCCTGGCCTGGCTGACCGTCCTGGCCGTGGTGGTCGCGGTGGGTGCGGCCACGGTCGTGCTGATCGCGGGACTTCTGGTGCTGGCCGGGATTCCGGTGCTGGTCCGCCTGGCCGCCGCCGATGAGCGGCGTCGGATCCGGCTGATCTACCCCGGGCGGCCGGCGCGGCAGTCACCAGCGCTACGCGACCCGCAGCGTGGCGGCCGGGCGTCCTGGCCGCGTCGCCGTGCGTCCTTGCCGCATCGCTAAGCGTCGTGGCCGGAGGCGGGCGTCACGGTCCTGCTCACGACGGTGTTCTGGATCGCCGACGCCGTGCTGCTGATGCTACTGACGGTTCCGGTGCTGCTGCTCGTCGCCCCGCTGCTGGTCCGTTCCGGCACCATCGACATCGCCGGGTGGCGGGTCGACACCGCCGGTGAGGCATGGGCCGTGGCACCCGCCGGCCTCGTCGCCCTGGTCCTGCTGATGTACGCGGCGACTGCGCTGGCCTGCGGCCAGGCGGCACTAGTCCGGCACCTGCTGGCCCCGCCCGAGGCCCAGCTGGCCGAAGCGGTCCAGCAGCTGCGCAGGTCCCGGACCGGGCTGGTCGACGCGTTCGAAACCGAACGCCGCCGGATCGAGCGCGATCTCCACGACGGTGTCCAGCAGCGCCTCGTCGCCCTGACCATGACGCTGGGCAGCGCCGAACTGGACCTGCCCGCCGGCCCCGGCCTCGACCTCGTCCGTGAAGCGCACCAGCAGGCCGAGCAGGCCCTCGCCGACCTGCGCACCACGATCCGGGGCATCCATCCCCGGGTACTGACCGACCACGGCCTCGCCGCCGCCGTGCACGAGATCGCCGGCCGGTCACCCGTCCCGGTCGACCTCCAACTCGCCGTCGACGGCCGGCTCCCGCCCACGGTCGAGGCCGCGGCCTACTTCTTCGTCAGCGAGAACCTGACCAACGTCGCCCGCCACGCCCACGCCCGATCGGCACAGGTGCACGCGTGGATCGAGGACCACACCCTGATCGTCTCGGTCGTCGACGACGGCGTCGGCGGCGCCGACCCACGGGCCGGCACCGGTCTCGCCGGACTGCACGCCCGGCTCGACGCCCTCGACGGCGAACTCGACATCACCAGCCCCACCGGGGGCCCGACCCAGGTCAGGATGACGTGCCCGATCCACTGACACCGCCACAGAACGCGCTGCGGATCGTGGTCGCCGAGGACGCGGCCCTGCTCCGGGAAGGGCTGGTGCGGATCCTCGAACGCGCCGGCCACGAAATCGTCGCGGCCGTCGGCGACGCGCACGCCCTGCTCACGTACGCCGGAAACTGCCGCCCAGACCTCGTCGTCACCGACATCCGCATGCCACTCACCCACACCGACGAGGGACTGAGCGCGGCGGCGATGATCCGGGCCACTCAGCCCGGCATCGCGATCATGCTGCTGTCGGCCTACGTCGCCGACGCCTACGTCGGTGAGCTGCTCGACTCGACCCCCGGCGGGGGCATCGGCTACCTGCTCAAGGACCGGGTCGGCCACGTACGCGACTTCCTGGACAGCATCGACCGAGTCGCCGCCGGCGGCACGGTCATCGACGCCGAGGTGGTGCGCCAACTCGTCGGTCTCCGGCGGACCGACGGCCCACTCACCGGCCTCACTGAACGCGAACGCGAAGTGCTCGCGCTCATGGCCGAAGGCCACACCAACCACGGGATCGCCGGCAAACTGTTCGTGAGCGAGGCAGCGGTACGCAAGCACATCGGCAACATCTTCGCGAAGCTTCCGCTCGACCCGCACTCGGATCGCCGGGTCTCCGCCGTCCTCACTTACCTGCGCGGCTCACCGAGCGCATGAGACCCCTGACTATCGATGCCTCACAAGATTTCGATCGTAGCGGCCCACGGGCAATTGGAGCAGCCCCGGCATCTGCAGGTCGTCCTGCCCGAGTGGGCGCTCGTACTGCGGGTTCTTGCTCACCCCCGCCGCTTGGCCGACGTCGTGGATCGTCAGGCGATCGGGGTGAACGCGACTCCGTATCGGAGCAGGTTGCCGCAAAGCCGTCCGGTCGTGGAAGAGGTGACGCGGACTGCTGTGGGTCACAGATCGACAGGCTTAGGACGCAACACCGACAGCCAGGCGAGGTTGCCGCCGGCGCCGTGCAGCAGGATCAACGGTGGGTGGTCGCCGCCGGTGTCCCGTACGGCGATCGTGGTGTGTCCGGTGTCGACGGTGTGGTCGATGGTGGTCGGTGCGGGTGGCATGTCAGCTCCGGGTGGCGGGTGGGGCCGGCTGTGCGCGGAGCCGGTCGCGGATCGAGGCGGAGGTGACGCCACCGTCCGGGTGGCGGTCGAGCTTGCCGCGTCGGACCAGGTCGTGTACGCCCTGGCGGCTGATGCCGAGCATCGCCCCGGCGACCGGAAGCGAGACGCCGGCCGCCGTCGGGTGGCCGAACCGGGCGGCGACGACCTGGCCGAGCGGGGTGCGCCACCAGTCGACGGGCGGGTCGAACGGTCCGTCGCCGGGGTGCAGGCTGCTGTGGAGCCGGATCGCGGTGTGCAGTGCGGCGGTGTCGTCGCCGTCGAGCAGCGCGGTGGCGAGGGTGTCCGCGCGGCGGTTGACGCGGCCGCGCAGGTCGTCGAGCGGGTCGTCGAGCAGGATCTCCAGCGGGTCGACCAGCCTGATGTCGATCTGTCGCACCAGGTGGTCGGTGAGTTCGGTGTGGGTCGGTACGGCCACGACGGCACCTCCTTGACGACTATCGTCAAGTATTTGACGGTAGTCGTCAAGTGAGTACGACGAGTCGCCCGGTGGCCCGGGTCATCGCCACGTACCGGTCGACCGCGCCGGTGACCCCGTCGCCGAACGACGCCGGGTCGACCACCACCACCAGGTCGAACTCCAGCCCCTTGGCCAGCTCCGGAGTCGACGACCGGACCCGGGGCGTCGCCGGCAGGGCGTCGGCGTCGACCGGTGCCACGCCGATCACGCAGGCCGTGCCGTCGGCGTGCTCAGCCAGCCAGGTTTCCAGCATCGGCCGTAGGTCTGCGACGGGCCGATGCGCGACCGGGATGCCGCTGTGCCGGATCGAGGTCGGCACGTTGGCGTCCGGCAGCGCCGCGCGGATCACCGGTTCGGCGTACGCCATGATCTCGGCCGGGGTCCGGTAGTTGACCGTCAACGTGGCGACCTCCACCCGCTCCAGGCCGACCCGCCGCAGCCGGTCCGGCCACGACTCGGTGAACCCGTGCCGGGCCTGGGCGCGGTCACCGACAATGGTGAAACTGCGCGACGGGCAGCGGCGCAGCAGCATCTGCCACTGCGCGTCGGTCAACTCCTGCGCCTCGTCGACCACGATGTGCGCGAACGGGCCGGCCAGCGCGTCCGGGTCGGCGTCCGGCCCGCCCGTCTCGTCGATCAGGGTCTCCCGCAGGTCCTGGTGGTACAGCATCGCCAGGACCCCTTCGCCGTCGTCGTAACTGTGCGCATCGAGGAGATCGTCGATCACCCGGGCCCGGTGGACCCGTTCGACGGCCACCTCGGCCCGGTGCCGCCGCTCGCGCTCGGACGCCCGCGCGTCGCCGAGGCGCAGCCGGGCCGCGTCCAGCAGAGGCAGGTCTGCGACGGTCCAGGCCCGTGCGTCGGTGCGCTGCAACAAACGGATCTCGACCGGGTCGAGCCACGGCGCGCACCGACGCAGATAGGCCGGGACCGACCACAGGTCGGCGACGATATCGGCCGCATCCAGCAGCGGCCAGGCCCGGTGCAACGCCGTACGCAGCGCCTGGTTCTGCTCCAGCGCGGCCCGGACCCGGTCGTCCGGCTCGTCGCCCTCGTAGCGGCCGACCAGAATAGTGAGCAGTTCCGCCATGATCTGCTCACGGGCCTCGTTGTGCGGCACACCCGGCCCGGGTGCGGCGAACGCGTCCGCCCAGTCGTCGGGGGTGAGGGTGAGTTCGGTCCAACCGGTCGCCACCGTCGTCGCGGTGGACGGCGGCTCCTCGTAGAACCGGACCGCCGCCTCGACCGCCGCCTCCCACCGCGCCGACGCCTTGATCCGGGCCACCTCAGGGTCGGGTTCGACGGTCGCGGTGGCACCCTTGGCGACCAGATCAGCCAGGGTGCAGGTCTGCACGTCGTCCTCACCGAGGTGCGGCAGCACGTCGGCGACGTACGCCAGATAGGGCCGGTGCGGGCCGACGAACAGCACCCCGCCGCGACGCTGGCCGAGCCGGGGGTCGTGGTAGCGCAGGTACGCGGTGCGGTGCAGGGCGACGACGGTCTTGCCGGTGCCGGGTCCGCCGTCGACGACGAGCGCACCAGCCGAGCCCGCGCGGATGATGGCGTCCTGGTCGGCGGCGATGGTGGCCAGCACGTCACGCATCCGGTCCGACCGGTGCCCGCCGAGACTGGCGATGAAGGCCGACTGGTCGTCGAGGGCGGCGTGCCCGTCGAGCGCGTCGGCGGCGAACACCTCGTCCCAGTAGTCGCTGATCCGCCCCATCGTCCAGCGGTACCGCCGGCGGCTGGCCAGGCCCATCGGGTTGCCGTGGGTGGCGCCGAAGAACGGTGCGGCGGCGGGGGAGCGCCAGTCCAGCAGCAGTTGCCGGCCGGTGTCGTCGGTCAGGCCCTGCCGCCCGACGTACACCGGTCCGACGTCATCGCCAGCGCTATCGCCGCCGGCACCGGCACGGTCGGCGGCGCTGGGGTCGGGGAGCATCCGGCCGAGACACAGGTCGAGGCCGAAGCGGCGCAGCGCCCGCAGCCGTACGGTGAGCCGGCGGACCTCCTGGTCGCGGTCCACCGCCCGCCGGCCCTTCCCGGCCGGTGCCTTGCGCGCCGCGTCGAGCCGCTGCGACAGGTCGGCGGAAAGTTGCTCCAGGCGGTGCGCGATCGCCGCGAAATGCCGTTCGTCGTCGGCGATCAGTTTCGGGTCGGCCTTGGCGTGCAGCCGGTCGGGGAGATCGAAAGCGCTGGTGGTCAGCGGGCGCACCTCGATCAGCTCCATTCTCGGGTCGGCAGTACGAGCGCAGCGTCCAGCGAATGGCAAATGCCGGAGAACTGCCGTAGGAACGCGATTGTGCGCTACGACCCGGGTCTTGCCGCAAGACCCCCTATGCGTTATACGTTAATAGTGGCGGGAGACGATAGCCATTACGGGCGGCGGGCGACGATCAGGTCGCGGACGATCGCCTGATCGACCCGGTGGGCGAAATCGCCGTACCCCGGACCGTCGGCCACCTCAAGACCGACCTTGACCAGCAGCGCGGCCAGGTCGTCGCGGTCGGCGACCAGGGTGTTCCAGGAGATCCCCAGCGCCCCGCCGGGACGTAGCAGCGCCACCCACACCGGCAGCGCCTCGGCCAGCAGACCCAGCGGGTCGCGGGTCAACCGGTCCGCCTGGCTGCGGGTGCCGTGCGCCACCCCGTACGGGGCGTCGGTGACGATCGCGTCGAAGCTGCCGGCCCGGAAGAAGTCCCGACCCCGACGGGTGTCGGCGTGCACCATCGTCAGATCCAGGGTGCGCCCTGCCTTGTGGTCCTCCCGGCTGGCGGCCAGGGTGATCGCCAGCCGCCGGCCCAACTGGGTCCGGTTGCGGCGCACCTGGGCGATGTCGGACGAGTGCTTGAGTCGCTTGTGCTTCAACCAGGTACGGATGAAGTTGGCGTACACCTCGAAGTCCTTGCCGTCGATCTCCACCCCGGCGGCGTGCCAGCCGTACATCATCGCCTGATTGAGGGTGGTGCCCCGGCCGCACATCGGATCGAGGACCCGCAGCGGCGGGGCGTCCGGGGAGAGCGGGTCGGCCGCCGCACCCGACCGGTCGGTCGACGCCAGCGCGGTCACGTTCACCAGCAGTTTGGTGAACTGCTCGTTGGTTTTCCCGGCGTACTTCGGGATGGTGATCAGGTCGCTGTCGAAGCGGTCCCGACCGGTCACCGCGACCGGCCGCAGCAGGTCGCCCTCGCGGGCGAAGAACGCGTACCGGGCGGAGAGGTTGGCCAGCACCGACAGGTCCCGGTCGGTCAGGTCGACCCCGGTGAACGTGACGTACGGCAGCCCGCCGATCGCGGTGACCGCGATGTCGGCCAGCCGCCCGCCGAGCGCCCGGTCGCCGAAGACGGCCAGCTCGGCGGCGGCCAGTGCGACGGCTGACTCGGCGTACACCCGGTTCGCGGACGGGTGGATCAGCAGGGCGTACGCGGTCATCGGGGTCCTTCCGTGGATACTCCGGTCTTCAGGCCGGGGAGGAAACGGAACTCCTGCGGAGCGGGACAGGGAAAGCCGGCCCGCCGCCGAGGCGGATCGGCGCCCATTACACACGCTGCCCCACGACTCACGACCGGATCGCTAGACTGTGGACTGTGTCCAGGACCGTGAAGCGGGCGTTCAGGTACCGCTTCTACCCGACCCCCGGGCAGGCCACCGAGCTCGCCCGGACGTTCGGCTGTGTCCGCCTGGTCTACAACAAGGCCCTGGCCGCCCGCACGCAGGCGTGGACCCAACGCCAGGAACGGATCACCTACAACCAGACGTCGGCGATGCTCACCGGGTGGAAGAAGACCGACGAGTTGGCGTTTCTCACCGAGGTGTCGTCGGTGCCGTTGCAGCAGGCGCTGCGGCACCTGCAGACCGCGTTCACCAACTTCTGGGCGAAACGGGCCCGGTATCCGACGTTCAAGTCGAAGAAGCGGTCGCGGCGGTCGGCGGAGTACACCGCCAGCGCGTTCCGCTGGCGCGACGGCCGGCTCACCCTCGCGAAGATGTCCGAACCGTTGGACATCGTCTGGTCCCGGCCACTGCCCGACGGTGCGGCGCCGTCGACGGTGACCGTGTCGCAGGACCCGGCGGGCCGCTGGTTCGTCTCCCTGCTCTGCGACGACCGGATCGAACCGGCCCCGGCCTCCACCGCCGTGGTGGGGGTCGACGCCGGGCTCGACAGCCTGTTCACCCTCTCCACCGGGGAGAAGATTCCCAACCCGAGGCACGAACGCCGCGACCGGCATCGGCTGGCCCGCGCCCAACGCAACCTCGCCCGCAAGGCCAAAGGCTCGGCGAACCGGGCCAGAGCACGGCTGAAGGTCGCCCGCATCCATGCCCGGATCGCCGACCGCCGACACGACCACCTGCACAAACTCACCACTCGACTCGTTCGTGACACCCAAACGATCGTGATCGAGGACCTGACCGTCCGCAACATGATGGCCAATCACCGTCTGGCCCGCGCCATCTCCGACGCGGCCTGGCGGCAGTTCCGCACCATGCTGGCCTACAAGGCCGACTGGTACGGCCGGGACCTGGTGGTAGTCGACCGCTGGTTCCCGTCGACCCGGCTGTGCTCCGCCTGCGGCGAACTGGCCGAGCGGATGCCGTTGACCGTCCGGTCGTGGACCTGCCGATGCGGGCAGACCCACGACCGGGACGTCAACGCGGCCCGCAACATCCTCGCGGAGGGGCTCTCCGTGACTGCCTGTGGAGGCGGTGTAAGACCTCACCGGGAGTCCTCCTCTCGGACGGGGCGGTCGTCGGTGAAACAGGAAACCCCTGGGGCGACCCAGGGAATCCCCGTCGGTTAGGGCGGGGAGGATTGTCAACGGGGTCCGTTCGGGTCGGTGCGTGGTGGACCCACGAGTGGTACCACATCGGCGGCCTGCGTAGGGTCACCGGTATGGCGGGGGCGCGGGGGCGACGGTTGCCGCTGGCGGACCGGCCGCTCACCGAGCCGCATCCGGCCCGGCTGGCACCGGAGCACCCGCACCGGGCGGCGATCCTGGCCGCGCACACGGCCGCCCTCGACGCCGCAGACGCCGGCTACCTCGACCCGGGGACCGGGCTGTTCGTGCTGACTGCGGGATTCCTGGCCCGCCGGGGCACCTGCTGCGACCAGGGTTGCCGGCACTGCCCGTACCTGCCGTGAGGCACCATCGGGAGTTGCCCGGGTGGCGGACTTTCGCGCAGCGCCGGGAAGCCGTACGGTGTGCCACGAACAATCCGCCTTTTTCGACCGGCCTGACCCGTGGGAGGCCACTGTGGGCGTTCGTGTGTCCCTGTCCGGCGCCGCTGCGATCCTGCTGCTGCTCGCCACGGGCTGCTCCACCGAGGCGGCGGCCACCGCCGGCACCGAGCCGTCCGACGCGCCGCAGGTCAGCCCGTCGCCGAGCCCGGTCGAGCCGTACCCGGAGGTGCCCCGGCCGCCGGCCGCCGAAGCTGGCGGCGTGTGCACGGTGTTCGACTACGACGTCGTCGAGCAGATCGTCGGGTTCCGGTTCGAGGTGGCGGCGGCCAGCACCCACGAAAAGACGCGGTCCTGCCTGCTGCGCCCGGCGCAGGAACCGCTGCCGGATCTGATGCTGTCGATCTCGGACACCAAGGCCAGCGCGTCGGTGTTCGCCGACGACGTCGCACCGGTCGGTGCCAAGGAGATCCCGGACTTCGCGAAGGCCGCCTACTGGATCCCGATCAAGCCGGATCCGGACACCGGGTACGGGGCGGGGCTGGAGGTCAACTGGATCACCGCCGACCCGACGCAGCTCAGTTTGCGCTGGACGTTCGCTCCGGGCGACGACGAGCAGTCCGCGGTCGAGCTGGCGCCGAAGATGGTGGAACTGGCCCGGCTGGTACACGACAACCGGAAGAAGTGAGCCGGCCCCGGGATCGTCCCCGGGCCCGGCTCTCGACAAAGCAGCTGCAGGCGCCGTCGGTCAGGCGGTCGCCTCGGTCAGGCGGAGGCACCGGCCAGTGACCTGCCGTGGTCGCCGACCGCGACGAACACCCGCGAGGCGACCTCCCGGGGCAGATGGATCTTCTCCCCGGAGCGATCGATGGTCACCCCGTCACGCTCCTGGGCGACCGTGACCGTGGCACCCGGATCCACCCCGGCGGTGTGCAGTTGCCGCAGCACGTCGGCGTTGGTCTGCACGCTCTCGCAGATCCGCCGGACCACGACCGTGCCGGTCAGGCCAGGGAACGCGAGGTTGCGCTCGGTTTCGGCGGCGATGTCGGGGCTGGCCTGGGCCGGCTTGCCACCGGAGAGCGCCTCCAGGCCGGGGATCGGGTTGCCGTACGGCGACCGCGTCGGCCGGTGCAGCAGGTCGTAGACCTTCTGCTCCACCGCGTCGCTCATCACGTGCTCCCAGCGACAGGCCTCCTCGTGGGCCTCCTCGTAGGGCATCCCGATGACGTTGACCAGCAGCAACTCGGCCAGCCGGTGCTTGCGCATCACGGACACCGCCTGCGCGCGCCCGAGGTCGGTCAGCCGCAGGTTCCGGTCGTCCTCGATGGTGAGCAGCCCGTCGCGTTCCATCCGGGCAACCGTCTGGCTGACCGTGGGACCGCTCTGGTGCAGCCGCTCGGCGATCCGGGCGCGCAGCGGCGGCACCGACTCCTCTTCGAGCTCGAGGATGGTGCGCAGATACATTTCGGTGGTATCGACAAGATCGTTCACGGTCTGCTGCCCTCCAGTGCTCAATGCTACCCTGCGACGCCGACAACCAGCCGTAACGGACACGTGGCTGCGGGCAGGCATCGGCCGACCTGGTGTTGAATGGGGCCGTGTTCGCTGCCGACGACCCTACCGTTGCCGTCGCCGCGTTGGCCGACGCGCTCACCACCGACACGCCGCCGACGCTGCTCGACGTACGGTGGCGGCTCACCGGCCCACCGGGGCGCGACGACTACACCGCCGGGCACCTGCCCGGCGCGGTCTTCGTCGACCTGGACACCCAGCTCTGCGGCCCACCCGGCGCCGACGGCCGGCACCCGCTGCCCGACCCCGCCGCGCTGCAGACCGTGCTGCGCGCCGCCGGGGTACGGGCCGGGCAGCCGGTCGTCGTCTACGACGACGGTGACGCGATGGCCGCCGCCCGCGCCTGGTGGACGCTGCGCTGGGCCGGGCACCGGCAGACCTGGGTGCTCGACGGCGGCTACCGGACCTGGGTCGCCGCAGGTCACCCGGTGGTCACCCAGGTGCCGTCCCCGCCGGCCGGCGACATCACCGTACGGCCGGGTGGCCTGCCGGTGCTCGACGCCGTCGGCGCCGGTCGGCTGCCCCACGACGGCGGCCTGCTGATCGACGTGCGCGCCCCGGAGCGGTACCGGGGCGAGCGGGAACCGGTCGACCCGGTGGCCGGGCACATCCCCGGCGCGGTCAACCTGCCGACCACCGGGCACGCCGACGCCACCGGCGCGCTGCGCGACGCCGCCGCGCTGCGGGACCGGTTCACCGCCGCCGGACTGCACCCGGACACCCCGGTCGCCGCGTACTGCGGCTCCGGGGTGACCGCCGCGCACACGGTGCTCGCGCTGCACCGCGCCGGGCGCACCGACGCGGCCCTCTACGTCGGATCCTGGAGCGAGTGGATCACCGATCCGGACCGGCCCGTGCAACGATGACCAGATGCCGGACGCGACGGGCGAGATGACAGGCGGGACGGGCCAGCAACCGGACACGACGGTGGTCGTCTGGGACGACCGGCTGCTCACCTACGACCTGGGTGACCACCCGCTGGACCCGGTACGCGTGGAGCTGACCATCGCGCTTGCCCGCGAGTACGGCCTGCTCGACCGGCCCGGGGTACGGCTGATCGCCCCCGAGCCGGCCGACGACGCCGCGTTGACCCGGGTGCACCGACCCGACTACCTCGACGCGGTCCGGGTCGCCCACGACGACCCGTTCTTCTCCGGGTACGGCCTGGGCACCCCGGACAACCCGACGTTCGACGGGATGCACGAGGCCAGCGCGCTGGTCGCCGGCGCCACGCTGGCCGCCGCCGAGGCGGTCTGGCGGGGCACGGCCCGCCGGGCGGTCAACGTCTCCGGCGGGCTGCACCACGCGATGCCGGGCCGGGCCGCCGGGTTCTGCGTCTACAACGATCCGGCGGTGGCCATCGCCCGGCTGCTCGACCTCGGTGCCGAGCGGATCGCCTACGTCGACATCGACGTGCACCACGGCGACGGGGTGCAGGAGATCTTCTACGACGACCCCCGGGTGCTCACCATCAGCCTGCACGAGACCCCGCTGGCGCTGTTCCCGGGCACCGGCTTCCCCGACGAGGTCGGCGGCCCGACGGCGCAGGGCAGCGCCGTCAACGTGGCGCTGCCCTCCGGTACGGCCGACGCCGGATGGCTCCGGGCGTTCCACGCGGTCGTGCCGTCGCTGCTGCGAGCCTTCGGGCCACAGCTGCTGGTCACCCAGTGCGGGGCCGACGCCCACCGGCTCGACCCGCTGGCCGACCTGGGCCTGAGCGTGGACTGCCAGCGGGCGGCGTACCTGGCGCTGCGGTCGCTGGCCGACGAGCTCTGCGACGGACGCTGGGTGGCCACCGGCGGCGGCGGGTACGCCCTGGTCGAGGTGGTGCCCCGGGCCTGGACCCACCTGCTGGCGGTCGCCACTGGTGCCCCGCTGCACCCGGCGACACTGACCCCGCCGGCCTGGCGGGCGTTGGCCGCCGCCCGCTGCCCCGGCCGGCCGGTGCCGCTGCGGATGACCGACGACGTCGACCTCGACTTCACCACCTGGCAGCCCGGCGGCGACCCGGACCCGGTCGACCGGGCGATCATGGCGACCCGCAAGGCGGTGTTCCCGCTGCACGGACTCGACCCGCACGACCCCCGGGACTGACCGTGGATCCGTCGACCGTGGACCCCTCGGTGTCGGGTCGCTCGGCGCTGGACCCGTCGGCAGCAGATCGCTCGGCTGTGGACCGCTCCGCTGACGTGCTGCTGCGCGACGGCACCACCGTCCACCTGCGGCAGATCCGACCCGACGACGCCGACGCGATCGTCGCCATGCACGCCCGCTTCTCCGAACGCACCCGCTACCTGCGTTACTTCTCCCCGTACCCGCGCATTCCCGAACGCGACCTGCACCGGTTCGTCAACGTCGACCACCACGACCGGGAGGCGTTCGTGGTGGTCTCCGGCGACCGGATCTTCGCCGTCGGCCGGTACGACCGACTCGGCCCGGACTCCACCGAGGCCGAGGTCGCCTTCGTCGTCGAGGACGCCCACCAGGGCCGGGGTGTCGGCTCGGTGCTGCTGGAGCACCTGGCCGCGGCCGCCCGCGCCGACGGCATCGAATCCTTCGTGGCGGAGGTCCTGCCGGCGAACGCCCCGATGCTGCGGGTCTTCTCCGACGCCGGCTACCCGGTGCGTCGCCGCTACGCCGACGGCGTCGTCCACCTGAGTTTCCCGATCGCCCCCACCGAGGCGTCGCTGCAGGTGCAGTGGAGCCGGGAACACAGCGCCGAGGCCCGGTCGATCGCCCGGCTGCTGACCCCGCGCGGCGTCGCGGTGTACGGGGCCAGCGCGACCGGGCAGGGCGTCGGCGCCGCCGTCCTCGGGCATCTGCGCGACGGCGGCTTCACCGGTGACATCGTCGGGGTGCATCCGACGGCGGACCGTATCGGCGGGCTGACCGCGTACCGGCGGGCCGCCGACGCCGACGTCCCGGTCGACCTGGCGGTCGTCGCGGTCGCCCCGGACGCGGTGCCGGCGGTGGTGGCGGACGCGGCCGCCGCCGGGGCACACGGCGTGGTGGTCATCTCCGCCGGGTTCGCCGAGACCGGCCCCGCCGGTGCCGCCGCGCAACGGGAACTGATCCGCACCGCGCACGTCGCGGGTCTGCGGGTGGTCGGCCCGAACTGCCTCGGGGTGGCCAACACCGACCCCCGGGTACGGCTCAACGCCACCCTCGCACCGCAGTTGCCACCGGCCGGCCGGGTCGGCTTCTTCAGCCAGTCCGGGGCGCTCGGGGTGGCGCTGCTCGCCGAAGCCGACCGGCGCGGTCTGGGGTTGTCCACCTTCGTGTCGGCCGGAAACCGGGCCGACGTCTCCGGCAACGACCTGCTGCAGTACTGGCAGGACGACCCGGGCACCGACGTGGTCCTGCTCTATCTGGAGAGCTTCGGCAACCCCCGCAAGTTCGCCCGGCTGACCCGACGTATCGGGCGGACCAAGCCGGTGGTGGCGCTCGCCCCCGGCAGCCGGCCCGACGGCCGGGAACCCGACGTCGGTGGAGCGGACGTCGGTGGGCCGGACGGCGGTGGGCCGGACGCTGCGGCGGTGACCCGGCTGTTCGCCCGGTCCGGGGTGATCCGGGTCGACACCGTCGCGGAGCTGTTCGACGTCGGCACCCTGCTGGCCAACCAGCCGCTGCCGGTGGGCCGACGGGTCGGCGTGGTCGGCAACTCGTCGGCGTTGGCGATGCTGGCCGCGGCGGCCTGCCGGACCCACCGGCTGACCGTCGCCGCCGGCTACCCGCGGACGGTCGCGCCGGAGGCCGGCGCACACGACTTCGCCGACTCGCTCGCCGACGCCGCGGTCGACACCGAGGTGGACGCCCTGGTGGTGGTCTTCGCCCCGCCGCTGCCGGGCCAGTTGGCCGACGAGGACGCCGACTTCACCTCGGCGTTGGCCAGTGTGGCCCTCGCCGGGGACAAACCGACCGTGGCGACCCTGCTGGCCGGGCAGCCGCCGGCCGGCGTGCCGACGTACCCGTCGGTGGAGGAGTCGGTGCGGGCGCTGGCCCGGGTCGCCGACTACGCGGACTGGCTGCGCCAACCACCCGGCGTGCTGCCGACGATGGCCGGGGTCGACGCTGCCGCCGCCGGGCTGACGGCGCTGTCGGCGCGACCGCCCGACGCGGTCGGACTGCTCACCGCGTACGGGATCGAGGTGGTCGGCGCGGTGCCGGCAGCCTCCGCCGAACAGGCCGTCGCCGCCGCCGGCGACCTCGGGTTCCCGGTGGTGCTCAAGGCGGCGGCCGACGGACTGCGGCACCGGCTGGACCTGGGTGCGGTCCGTCTCGACCTGGCGTCGCCGGCCGCCGTCGACCAGGCATACCGCGAGGTGGCGGCGCAGTTCGGTACCCAGGTGCTGGTCCAGCCGATGGTGCCGCCCGGGGTGGCCTGCGTGGTGGAGCTGGTCACCGACCCGACGTTCGGCCCGGTGGTCGGCTTCGGGTTGGGCGGGGTGGCGACCGACCTGCTGGGCGACCGGGCGTGGCGGGCGGCACCGCTGACCGACCGGGACGCGGCCGAGCTGATCGACGAGCCGCGCGCGGCACCGCTGCTGCGTGGCTACCGGGGTGCCGGCGCGGTCGACCGGGAGGCCCTGGCCGACCTCCTGGTGCGGGTCGGCCGGCTCGGTGACGAGCAACCTCAGGTCCACCGGCTGCGCCTCAACCCGGTGCTGGCCCGGCCGGACGGGCTGGCGGTGCTGCACGTCAGCGTCGACGTCGGCCCGGCGGACAGCCGGCCGGACACCGGCCCGCGTCGGCTCTGACCCGTCCGTCGCGCACCGCCGGGAGCCGGCTGAAACGCCGGAGGCCGGTCGGATGTGGACGCCCGACCGGCCACCGTCCCCCCACGGTCAGCCCGCGTACGCCTCCAGCCGCTGAGCCCGCGCCGGGTCACGCAGCTTGGACAGGGTGACCTTCTCGATCTGCCGGATCCGCTCGCGGGACAGCCCGAACTCACGGCCGACCTCGTCGAGGGTGCGCTGACGCCCGTCGTCGAGCCCGAACCGCAGCCGGATGACGTCCTGCTCCCGCTGGGACAGGGTGGACAGGACGATCTCCACCTCGTTGCGCAGCTTGCCGTCGGAGGCCGACGCGCCGGCCTGCTCGCGGGGATCCACTGCGGCCACGAAGTCGCCGAGGGCGCTCTCGCCGTCCTCACCGACCGCCTGGTCCAGGCTGACCGGCTCCCGGTCGTAGGAGATCAGCTCGATCACCTGGAACTCCGGCACCGACATCGCCACGGCGATCTCGGCGATCGTCGGCTCGCGGCCGATCGACACGGCCAGCTCCCGACGGGTACGGACCATCCGGTTGACCTGCTCGACCATGTGCACCGGGATGCGGATGGTGCGGGCCTGGTCGGCCATGGCCCGGGTGATGGCCTGGCGGATCCACCAGGTGGCGTAGGTGGAGAACTTGTAGCCCTTGGTGTAGTCGAACTTCTCGACGGCGCGGATCAGACCCAGGTTGCCTTCCTGGATGAGGTCGAGGAAGGCCATGCCACGGCCGGTGTAGCGCTTGGCGATGCTCACGACCAGCCGCAGGTTCGCCTCAAGCAGGTGGTCCTTGGCGGCCCGGCCCTCGACGACGACGACACCCAGGTCGGCGCGCAGCCGCGCGGTGAACCGGCCACCGGTGGTGAGCTTCTCCTCGGCGAACAGTCCGGCTTCGATCCGCTTGGCCAGCTCGACCTCCTGCGCGGCGGTGAGCAGCTTGGTACGCCCGATTCCGTTCAGATATGCGCGGACCAGATCGGCGGAGGCGCCGCGGTCGTCGGTGGCGTCAAGGTCGTGCTGACCGTCGGTGGTGACTCCGGCGGTGGTGTCGGTGCCGTCTTCGATGGTGCGTGTGACCACTCTCAGTCGCCTCCCCGCGTCGACAAGTGGTAGGCCAGCAGCGGAGTGCCGCTGGTGAAGACCAGCTTGCCGGTTGGGGCGTGAAGTCACGGTGAGGCGAAGGTGAGGTGGCATGAATCCGGGACCTGACAACGCCCGGCCGGGCCTTGCGGTGTCGCTCGGTAGTCATTGGGCGACGTGAAGTGCCCGGTTCACAACTCCAGCAGGATGGTCTGCGGGCCCACGTTGACGCTCTCCACCAGCATGTGCGCCCGGAACCGGCCGGTCTGCACCGGCGCGCCCCGCTCGGTGAGCGCTGCGACGACCGCGTCGACCAGCGGCTCCGCGATCTCCGCCGGGGCGGCCGCCGACCAGCTCGGCCGCCGCCCGCGCCGGGCGTCCCCGTAGAGGGTGAACTGGCTGACCACCAGGATCGGTGCCCCCAGCTGCTCGGCGGACCGTTCAGCGGTGCCACCGGCCGCCGGGTCCGGCGGGAAGATCCGCAGCTCGTGCACCTTGCGGGCCATCTGGGCCGCGACGGCGGCGGTGTCGGAGCCGGTCACTCCGACAAGCACCAACAGCCCGTCGTCGATAGCGGCGACGACCTCGCCGTCGACCGTGACCGATGCCCGGCTGACCGTCTGCACCACCGCTCGCATGCCGGCAAGCCTGTCACACCGGCTGCAGGATGCCCCGCTCGACCAGCCGGGTCAGGATCGGCAGGGCCGCCTCGGTCAGCTCCGCCTCCGGTACGTCGTGTGCGGCCGCCAGCAGGGCGAGCTGACCGCGCATGGCGACCTGACCGTCGCAGCCGCCGATCAACGCCAGGACCAGCGGGTCGACCTCCTCGGACCAGCGCAGGCCGTCGGTCATCGTGACAGTCTGCCGGTCCACCGCCCAACCGTCGTCGCCGATGCTGGCCTCCTGCTGCAGCCGCAACCCGGCGGCCGCCCGGTACCGGGCCGCGAGCAGTCCGTCGCAGTCCCGGTCGCGCAGCCAGTCCTGCCGGGTGAACCACTCGTCGATCCGCTCACCGAGCGGCGGCGTCACCTGCTGGCGCAGCTCCTCGACCCGTACCACCGGGTCGTCGTGTCCGGCCCGGCGCAGCGTGACCAGCCCGAACCCGATCGCCTCGACCTTCTGGGCGTCGAACCAGTCGAGCCAGGCCGCGGCCCGGTGCGCGTCGGGGCCTTCGCTGGCGTCGGCGAGCCACAGGTTGACGTAGGACAACGGGTCGGCCACTTCCCGCTGGATCACCCATCCGTCCAGGCCGGAGCCGGCGATCCAGCCCGCGACCCGTTCGGTCCAGTCCTCGCCAGCGACGTGCATCCAGTTGGCCAGGTAGAGCATGGTGCCGCCGTCGGTGAGCAGCCCGTCGGCGGCCGCAGCCAACTCGGCGCAGACCCCGTCACCGATACGGCCGGAGTCCCGGTAGACGTGGGTGGCGGTGCCCGGCCCGACCACGAACGGCGGGTTGCTCACCACCAGGTCGAACCGTCGGTCGGTGACCGGAGCGGTCAGATCGCCGTGGCGCAGCTCCCACTGCTGGCCGTTGAGCGCGGCGGTCGTCGCCGCGAACCGCAGTGCCCGCACGGACAGATCGGTCGCGGTGACCCGGGCCGCGTGCTGTGCCAGGTGCAACGACTGCACACCGCAACCGGTGCCCAGGTCGAGGGCGGCGCCGACCGGACGGCGGGGGACCGCGCCGGCCAGCGTCGTCGAGGAACCGCCGACCCCGAGGACGTGGTCGGCGGCGAGGGGCCGCCCGGCCCGCAGATGCGCCGGCACGTCGGAGACCACCCACCAGGTGTCGCCGTACGGCTCCAGGTCGACGCCCTGCCGCAGCCCCGGGCCGTCCGGTGCCGGTTCCACCAGGCCGGCGGTGAGCGCCTCGGCCAGGGGCAGCGGCGCCAGCGCGGCGGTGACCGCGTCGACCGGCTCCGTCTGCGCGCAGACGAACAACCGGATCAGGGTGGCGAGCGGGTCGCCGTCGGTGGTGGCCCGCAGCGCGGCGCGGTAGTCGTTGCGGGACACGGCGGCGGTCGCCGAGGGCCCGAGCCGTTGCGCGATCCCGGTCGAGGTGAAGCCGGCCGAGGTCAACGCGGTACGGAGCTGGTCGACGCCGGTCGCGTCGAGCAGTGCGGGAAAGGCGGTGTCGTCGGTCACCCCGTCATCCTGCCCGGTCGCCCCGACGCGGTCCCGGTGGACCCGCGACCTTCGTACGGCGGGGGCGTTGCCGACGGCGTGGCGCCGGTCGGTCCGGCAACGCTGCCGGTCGGTCCGGCAAGATAAGTGCCATGACACTGTCGTTGCCGATCGAGGCGCACGCCAACGAGCTGCTGGAACGCAGTCCGGTGGCGCTGCTCGTCGGGATGGTCCTGGATCAGCAGGTGCCGCTGGAGCGGGCGTTCTCCGCCCCGTACGACCTGAGCCGACGGTTGGGGCACGAGCCGGACGCCCGCGAGCTGGCCGAGTTCGACCCGGCGGAGCTGGTGGCGGTCTTCGCCGAGCGACCGGCGTTGCATCGGTTCCCGAAGGCGATGGCCGCCCGGGTGCAGCAGGTGTGCCAGGTGGTGGTGGACCGCTACGGCGGCGACCCCGCCCGGATCTGGACGGAGGCGCCGGACGGGACGACCGCGTTGGCGAGGATCGGTGACCTGCCCGGGTTCGGCCGGCAGAAGGCGCAGATCTTCCTGGCGCTGCTCGGCAAGCGGTTCGGGGTCACCCCGCCCGGTTGGCGCGAGGCCGCCGGCCAGTACGGCGCCGACGGGGTGTACGTCTCGGTGGCCGACATCGTCGACGAGAACTCGTTGCTCCGGGTCCGGGAGCACAAGCAGCAGATGAAAGCGGCGGCCAAGGCGGCGAAGGGCTGACCCCGACCGCCGAGAAGTGGGGCAGCCGGGTCAGGCGGCGTCGGGCTGGGTGGCCAGCGCGGCCAGGGCCCGCCGTACGTCGGCCAGCGAGACCGTCGCGGAGTCGTCCAGGTCGGCGAGCCCGGCCTCGATCCACTGGCGCATCAACGTGGTGACGCCGATGCCGCGCGCCTCGGCGGCGGCGCGGACCCGGTCGTAGGTGGCCAGCGGCAGCCGGATCGACCGGCTGACCATCGGCTCGTCGGTGTCCGGCGTGGCTATCTCGGCCGGTGGGTGATCGTCGATCAACTCGGCGATCCGGTCGCCGCTGTCGTGGAACTGCTTGATCGCGTCGTCACGGTGCATGACACGGACTCCTATCGTCGCCGGTGGTGCAGCGCCGCGTCGTAGCGTTTCGACTCGGCGTCGCTGAGATCGCGCGCGGAGAGCACGTCCCAGTCGTTGTCGCTGTGTCGGGACTCGGCCAGCAGGACCGCCAGCCGCCGGCCGGTGCGCAGGGCCGCGTAGACGACCATCACGTCGTCACCGAGGTGGCGGATGATCCGGTGCCGGCTGTGCAACGCCTCCCAGACCTCACCCGGCGTGACCCCGTAGATCGCCAGGTTGTCGAGGGCCTCGTCGGCGAAGCTGAACCGGTTACCCACCCTCGCAGCGTAACACGCACGTGGTACGTCGGATCAGCTGTCGACGCCGGCCGACCGACGGGCCCGACCAGGTGCGACGATGGGGGACGGCGACGAGGAGGAACCGGTGAGACGAACCGCTGACCGCCCGACCGTGATCACCAACGCCGAGACCAGCCCGGCGGAACAGCTGCGCCGCCGGCAGCGCCGGTACGTCGCCATGATGTCCGTCCGTGGCGGCTGCCTGATCGTCGGCGCGGTCCTGGTGACGCTGGAGGCACCCCTGCTCTGGGTCTGGCTGCCGCTCTGCGCGATCGGCATGATCCTGGTGCCCTGGCTGGCGGTGCTGCTCGCCAACGACCGGCCACCGAAGGACAGACACCTGCTGGCCCGCCGACGGCAACCGCCAGCGCGGACCCCGACGGCCCTCGGCGCGAACCCGGTGGCGTCACCGGCCGGCCCGGTCATCGACGCGGAGCCGTGATCAGCCGGCACCGGTGCCGGTGCCGGTGCCGGTGCCGCTGACCGGCCGGGCACCGACGACACCTACAGCGGCGGCACCCGCCCGTACGGCGGCCTTCAGAGCGTCCGCCGGGGCGGCGCCGGACACCCACGCGGCGAGCAACCCGGCCGCGAACGCGTCACCGGCGCCCGTCGGGTCGACCACCGGCACCACCGGGGCCGGTGCCGTCACCGTGCCCTGCGGATCATGCCAGCTGGCACCGGCCGCCCCCCGTTTCACCACCAGATGCCGGGTCGCCCGCCGCGGCACCGGCCCGTGCGTCACGCCGAGCACGACGGCCTCGTCGGCGTTGGCCAGCAGCAGATCGGTGCCGTGCAGCCAGTCCAGGAACCGGGCCGGACCGGTCGCGCGCAGCGGCGCCGCCGACGCCGCGTCGACGCTGGTGGACAGCCCGTTCGCCCGGGCAACGGCCAACGCGTGCCGGGCGGCCGGCCGGGTCTGCGCGTGCAGCAGCGGATAGCCCGACAGGTGCAGATGCGTCGCGTCCGGGAAGCCGGCCAGCGCCGCGTCGACGTCGGCCGCCCGCAGCGACAGGTTGGCACCCCGGTCGGCCACCATCGACCGTTCGCCGGCGTGGGCCAGCACGATCACCGTGCCGGTCGGCGTCGACCGGCACCGCCGTACCGCCAGGCCGACCCCGGCTGCGGCGAGTTCGGCCAGGCGCAGCGCGCCCACGTCGTCGTCACCCACCGTCGCGACCAGAGTGACCGGTACGCCGTGCCACGCGAGCCACGCCGCCGTGTTGGCCGCCTGACCGCCGCCGGTGAACCGGATGGCGGCCGGGGTGTCCGAGCCGGCGGCCACCGGCCCGGCGAGCACCGCCACCACGTCGGTGACCAGGTCGCCGACCACGAGGATCCGCCCCGGTCGGGGGCGCGGCACCGGTGCGGCGGGCGGGTTCACCCGGCGGCGGCGACCGCGATACGGCCGGCGAGGTCGGCGTTTCGCAGGATGATCCGGATGTTCACCGCCAGGCTCGCGCCGGCGGTCGCGGAGTGGAAGTGGGCCAGCAGGAAGGGGGTGACGCCCTTGCCGGTGACACCCTGCGCCGCCATCGCGGCCAACCCGTCGGCCAGCGTCGCGTCGTGCAGTTGCGGGTCCAGCTGCTCCTCGGTCGGCAGGGGGTTCGCCACCACCAGCGCACCACCACCGACGCCGTGCCGGCGGCGGGCCCGGATGGCCTCGGCGACCTGCTCGGGGGAGTCCAGCGACCAGTCCACCTCGTGCCCGCTGTCGGTGACGAAGAAGCCGGGGAACCCGCGGGACCGGTAGCCGGCCACCGCGACACCGAGCGTCTCCAGCCGCTCCAGGGTGGCCGCCACGTCCAGGATCGACTTGACCCCGGCGCAGACCACGGTGATCGGCGTGCGGGCCAACGTCACCAGGTCGGCCGATTCGTCGAAGGTCCGCTCCGCTTCCCGGTGCACGCCGCCGAGGCCGCCGGTGGCGAAGACGCCGATCCCCGCGACCGCGGCGACCGCGCTGGTCGCGGCGACCGTGGTGGCACCGTCGACGCCGTTCGCCGCGGCCAGGGCGAGGTCCCGGGCGGAGAGTTTCGCCACCGTCTCGGAGTTGGCCAGGTGGGTCAGCTGGTCGTCGTCGAGACCGACCACCAGGCGCCCCCCGAGCATGCCGATGGTGGCCGGCACCGCGCCGGTGGCGCGTACCGTCGACTCGATGTCCCGGGCCACCCGCAGGTTGTCGGGCCGGGGCAGCCCGTGTGCGATGATGGTGCTCTCCAGGGCGACGATGGCCCGTCCGTCCCGGCGGGCGTCGGCCACCTCGGCGCCGTACTGGATGTCGTGGTGCAACGGCCCGGTGCGGCCTGCGGAATCTGCCATGATCGCAACGGTACGGGGCGGTGGACCGGGCCGGAGGTTGGACCCGTACGCCGTGAACTGCCAGACTCTCAGCCGGAGGTGGGAGACGACGTGAGCACCGAGGTTCTGGAGCGTCCTGAGGTCAAGGACGCGGACACCGGTCCGGAGATGTTCCATTACGTCCGAAAGGACAAGATTGCGGAAAGTGCCGTGATGGGCACCTTCGTGATCGCACTCTGCGGCGAACGTTTCCCGGTCACCCGCAGCCCCAAGCCCGGGGCGCCGGTCTGCCCCCGGTGCAAGGAGATCTACGAGTCGATGGCCGGCTGAGCCGGCACCCGATCGGCCTTCGCGACCAGCGGCCGCGAGGGCCTTTTCGTGGGCTGAGGTAGCTTGTCGTGGGCTGAGGGAAGCGGACAGCGGAAAGGGGTGCGCGTGCCGGCCAGCATGCCGACGGTCGACACGTTCCCGGCGCTCCGTGGTTGGCAGCGTCGGGCACTGGTGGAGTACCTGCGCCGACGCAGCGAGGACTTCCTCGCGGTCGCGACCCCCGGCGCCGGCAAGACGACGTTCGCGCTGCGGATCGCCGCCGAACTGCTCGCCGACGGCACCGTCGAGGCGGTCACCGTCGTCGCCCCGACCGAGCACCTGAAGACCCAGTGGGCGCTGGCCGCCGGCCGGGTCGGCATCCAGCTCGACGCCGCGTTCCGCAACGCCGACCTGCACTCGTCGGCGGACTTCCACGGCGCGGTGGTGACCTATGCCCAGGTCGGCATGGCACCCCAGGTGCACCGGCGCCGCACGATGACCCGCCGCACCCTGGTCGTCCTCGACGAGATCCACCACGCCGGCGACTCCCGGTCGTGGGGCGACGGAGTGAAGTCGGCCTTCGAGCCGGCCGTCCGACGGCTGATGCTCACCGGTACGCCGTTCCGCTCCGACGACAACCCGATCCCGTTCGTACGGTACGAGGCCGGCGGCGACGGGCTGGCCCGGTCCCGGGCGGACAGCGTGTACGGCTACTCCGACGCGCTGCGCGACGGCGTGGTGCGCCCGGTGCTGTTCCTGGCCTACTCGGGGGAGACCCGGTGGCGCACCAGCGCCGGCGACGAACTGGCCGCCCGGCTCGGCGAACCGATGACCCAGGATCTCGTCGCGCAGGCCTGGCGGACCGCACTCGACCCGGCCGGCGACTGGATGCCGGCGGTGCTGCGCGCGGCCGACGCCCGACTCGGCGTACTGCGCTCGGGCGGGATGACCGACGCCGGCGGCCTGGTCATCGCCAGCGACCAGGCGGCGGCCCGCTCGTACGCGCGGCTGTTGGAGCGGGTCACCGGGGAGAAGGCCGCCGTGGTGCTCTCCGACGACGTCGGCGCCTCGGCCCGGATCGCCTCGTTCGCCGCCTCCGAGCAGCGGTGGATGGTCGCGGTCCGGATGGTCTCCGAAGGGGTCGACATTCCCAGGCTGGCCGTCGGCGTCTATGCGACCAGCGCCTCCACACCGCTGTACTTCGCCCAGGCGATCGGCCGGTTCGTCCGGGCCCGCCGGCCGGGCGAGACGGCGACGGTCTTCCTGCCCAGCGTTCCGCACCTGCTGGAGCTGGCCAGCGAGATGGAAGCCGAGCGGGACCACGTGCTGGGCGCGGCGAAGAAGCGGGAGGGCTTCGACGACGACCTGCTCGAGCGCGCCCAGCGCAACGAGCAGGCCAGTGGTGAGCTGGAAAAGCGGTTCGAGGCGTTGTCCGCCACCGCCGAGCTGGACCAGGTGATCTTCGACGGCGCGTCGTTCGGCACCGGAGCGCAGGCCGGCACCCCGGAGGAGGAGGAGTACCTCGGGCTGCCGGGCCTGCTCACCGCGGACCAGGTGGCGGTGCTGCTGAACCGGCGACAGGCCGAGCAGGTCGCCGCCGCGCGGCGGGCCCGGTCCGAGCAGCAACCGGTGCCCGCCGCCCGCCAGCCCGAGCGTGCGCCGACCGCAGGGGAGCGGCGGATCGCCCTGCGCCGCCAGCTCAACGCCCTGGTCGCCGCGCATCACCACCGGACCGGACTGCCGCACGGCAAGATCCATGCCGAGTTGCGGCGCCGGTGCGGCGGTCCCCCGAGTGCGCAGGCCACCATCGAGCAGCTGGAAGAACGCATCGCGATGGTGCAGACGCTCTGAGCCGGTGCAGGCACCGGTGCGGTGCCGGTCGGCTCGGTCGGCCGCGTGTCCGGTCGGCTCAGTCGGCCGAGAGCAGGTCGTCGAGCTTGGCGTAGCCCTCGCGGATGCCGTACTCCATGCCGCTGGCGAGCATCTGGTCCCGGGCGATCATGTTCTCCACCACCGCGAGTACGGTCACCCGGGTGCCGCCGTCGGGCAGGTCCTCGAAGGTGGCGGTCTCCAGACTGACCCCGTCCGGTACGCCGTCGTAGGTGAACGTCTGGACCAGGCGCTCGTCCGGGCGGACCTCGTGGAACGAGCCGTAGAAGCTGGCGAGCCGTTCGCCGTCGCGCCAGTGGGTGTAGCGGTAGCTTCCGCTGGTGTGCCCCTGCCAGTGCTCGATGGTCATCTGCACGCTCGTCGGTCCGACCCACCGGATCGCCAGGTCCGGGTCGATCCAGGCGCGGAACACCCGTTCCCGGCTTGCGGCGAAGTCGCGGATGATCCGGATCGTCGGCAGGTTCGGGTCGGCTTCGACGCGGGTCTCGTCGCGGGTGGTACTGGTCATCACGCTGCTCCTTGTCGGTTCCGTTGCTCGGGTGCGGCGGGGTCGGCCCGGCCCAGGTCGGCAGGGCCGCTGGTGCCCGGGTCGGCCCGGTCCAGGCCGGCCAGTACGGCGTCGAGCCGGCGGAACCGCTGCTCCGCCTGCCGGCGGTACCGTTCGATCCACCGCGTCGTCAGGTCGAGGACGTCCGCCTCCAGGTGGCACGGGCGCCGTTGGGCGTCCCGGGCCTGGCTGACCAGCCCGGCCTCCTGGAGCACCTTGATGTGCTTGGACACCGCCTGCACCGAGACGTCGTACGGTGCGGCCAACTCGTTGACCGTGGCGTCACCATCGGCCAGCCGGGCCACGATGTCGCGGCGGGTGGGATCGGCCAACGCGGCGAACACCCGGGAGAGCTGGTCGTCGTTCATCAAGGGAACCTCTTAATCAACCTGTCGGTTGAGCATGAGCCTAGAGCCTGACCGAGCCGTGCGCAACCTATCGGTTGAATAGCCAGTTCGTAGCCCGTGTGAGCGGGAAAGGTGGCGCGCACAGCGACGGCCGGGACCGGGAAAGGGGGGAGCGCGCACAGCGACGGCCGGGACCCCCAGTGGTGGGGGTCCCGGCCGTCGCTATCGGGTGGTACGCGTCGTCAGTTGGCCATCAGATCGGCGCCACGCCAGGTGAACTCGGGGTCGGCCTTGAACTGCACCGCGATCTTGACGAGATCGTCGGCGTACTTGTTAGCGTGGTGTCCGCAGAACACCAGCTCACTGCCGCCCGCCAGGGTCACCCGTAGTTTGCCGGCCGCGTTGCACCGGTCGCACCGTTCATCGGCGCCTAGGGCATCCACCGTCTCCGGAGGCGTGAGAGTCGGGGTCATCGCCTTCCTCCTCTGGTCGTCACCGATGAACACACTCTTCGGTCTGTCACCCATCGTCCAACACCGGCGGGGGTCCCCGCCTTCCCGATGTGCCCCCGGGGGACCGGGCTCACACCTGGTAGGCACAGTGTGCCGTGAACCAAGGGTGCCACGTCAACGATCACCGCCGGGTAACGCCCTGATGACCTGCGCTTGATAGACGCCAAGTGACGAAGGTTACACATTCGGTGGAGTGTCCAGGGTCAGTCCAGATAGTCCCGAAGCACCTGAGAACGGGACGGGTGACGCAACTTGGACATGGTCTTGGATTCGATCTGTCGGATGCGTTCCCGGGTGACGCCGTAGACCTGTCCGATTTCGTCCAGCGTCCGAGGTTGGCCGTCAGTGAGACCGAATCGCAACCTGACGACACCCGCCTCCCGCTCGGACAGGGTCTGCAGCACCTGCTGCAACTGGTCCTGCAGCAGCGAGAAGGAGACCGCGTCCACGGCCACCACGGCCTCGGAGTCCTCGATGAAGTCGCCGAGCTGGCTGTCACCCTCGTCACCGATGGTCTGGTCCAGTGAGATGGGCTCCCGGGCGTACTGCTGGATCTCCAGCACCTTCTCCGGGGTAATGTCCATCTCCTTGGCCAGCTCTTCCGGAGTGGGCTCCCGACCCAGATCCTGCAGCAGCTCACGCTGTATGCGGCCGAGCTTGTTGATCACTTCCACCATGTGCACCGGGATGCGGATGGTGCGGGCCTGGTCGGCCATGGCCCGGGTGATGGCCTGGCGGATCCACCAGGTGGCGTAGGTGGAGAACTTGTAGCCCTTGGTGTAGTCGAACTTCTCGACGGCGCGGATCAGACCCAGGTTGCCTTCCTGGATGAGGTCGAGGAAGGCCATGCCACGCCCGGTGTAGCGCTTGGCCAGCGACACCACCAGCCGCAGGTTCGCCTCCAGCAGGTGGTTCTTGGCCCGCTCCCCGTCACGGGAGATCCAGCCCAGGTCCCGGCTCAGCTGGATCGGCAGGCTCTGCTCGCCCTCCTCGGCGGCCCGCAGCCGCTCGGCGGCGTACAGGCCGGCCTCGATGCGTTTCGCCAGCTCGACTTCCTGCTCGGCGTTGAGCAGCGGCACCTTGCCGATCTGCTTGAGGTAGGCCCGGACCGAGTCGGCGGAGGCGGTCAGCTCGGCGTCACGCCGGGCCTGCTTGAGCGCCTCGGACTCCTCGTCGTCCCACTCGAAGTCGTTGTCCCGGGTGGCGTCCGCCTCGGCGGCCTGGGCCAGCTCGGCCGGCTCCTCGACCACGACGTCCTCGATCTCGGCGGCCAGCGTCTCGGGATCGATCTCGTCGTCGCCGGTGGCCGGTGCCTCGCCGTCCTTGGCGGTGGCCTTGCCGGCCTTGGCCGGTGCGGCCTTGCCCGGTGCGGCCTTGGCCGCTGCCCCGGCCGCCTTGGCCGCCGTGGTGCCGCCCGCAGCCTTCGCGGCCCGGCCACGGGTCGCCTTGGCCGGCGGCGCGGCGGCGTCGTCCGGCGTCGCGCCGTTGCGCGAGGCGGCCGGCACGGCCGCCGTCGTGGCCTTGCGGGTGGTGGCCTTCTTCGCCGGTACGGCGGCGGTCACCGCGGCCGGCGCCGCCTCGTCCGGTGCGGGCGCCTGCTTCGGCGGGGCCGGCGGCGGCGCCGGGGTACGCCGGGTGGTCTTGGCGGTGGTGGCCTTGGACGCGGGGGTGGCGGCACGCGCGGCGGCCACCCGGCGACGGGTGCTGGCCGAGCCGTCGACCACGACGGTGATCCCGGCGTCGGCGAGCGCCCGCAGGATCTTCTTGGCCTGGGCCGGGGTCACTTCGGCGGACTCGACCGTCCGTGCGACCTCGGCCGACGTGAGCTGACCGCCGGCCCGTTCGGCATGGGCGATCAGCGTGTCGGTTAGCGAGCGTACGTCGGCGCCGGTGTGGCGGAGTTCTGTCACGAATGACCTTCCGGAGCGATGAACGAGCACGGCCGGACCGGCCACCGCAGCGCGGAGCGACGTGCCGGTTGTGATTGTGTGACCCCCGCGACGGTGCACCGGCCGGGCCGGTGAACCGTGGCACGAGGGCAGGCGTGAATTGTAACGCCGTTTGTGGGGATCATCCCGCCACGCGCGAGCCGGCCGCCGGTCGGGGGCCACCGACATGGGACGAACGTGGACTTTGACAGGATGTTACCCCTGCCGTACGGGTCATTGTCGCTGACCGCCCGGGTGATGCGCGGGTCCGGGAAGGGACGCCTGTGCATCAGGACCGGACGCACCGGGACGGACACCGGCAACGAGGGGGGACCATGACGGAACCGACACCGGACCCGCAGGATCTACTCAAGATCGCCGTCGAGGTCGCGCGGCACGCCGCGCGGACCGCCCGCGAGATGCGCCGCGAGGGCGTCTCCGGGCTGGCGACCAAGAGCACCGCGACGGATGTGGTCACCGCGGCCGACCGCGCCGTCGAGCGGCAGGTCGGGGCGGCGTTGCGCGAGCTGCGGCCCGCCGACGCGGTGCTGGGCGAGGAGTACGGCGACGCCGCGGTGGCCGGCTCCGCCCGGGTGCGCTGGATTCTCGACCCGATCGACGGCACGGTGAACTATCTGTACGGCCTGCCGAACTACGCGGTCTCGCTCGCCGCCGAGGTGGAGGGGCAGGTCGTCGCCGGGGTGGTGCACAACGCGGCCACCGGGGCGGAGTGGACCGCGACGATCGGCGGCGGGGCCTACCGCGAGGGCCAGCGGTTGTCCGGCTCCCGGCGGACCGAGCTGTCCCAGGCGTTGGTGGCCACCGGCTTCGGCTACGACGCCGCCCGGCGGGTGCACCAGGCCCGGGTGCTGGTCGGCCTGCTGGCCGAGGTCCGCGACATCCGTCGGTTCGGGGCGGCGGCGCTGGACCTGTGTGCGGCAGCGGAGGGCGGGGTCGACGCCTACTACGAAAAGGGTCTCAACATCTGGGATCACGCGGCGGGTGGGTTGATCGCGGCGGAGGCCGGGCTGACCGTGGGCGGGTTGGCCGGTGCGTCGGCCGGCCCGCAAATGCTGGTGGCCGCGCCGCCGGCGCTGTTTCCCGCGTTGACCGAGCACCTGGTCCGGCTCGACGCCGCTGGCGGGCCGTGACCTGCTGATCGGCCCATGCGGGTCGGGTCCGCTGCGGTCGTTGGCCGTGACGGCCCGGCCGTGCTGCCGGCTACTGCGGGGCGGCGCAGGTCTCCGGCGGCAGGACCGGTTTGCCGAGGGCGGCCAGGGACTGGTTGACCTCGGTGGTGGTGGCCAACTGGCGGAACGCGTTGCCGATCACCACGTCGACGATGTCGTCCTCCCGCGCCGGGTCGTACTCGGTCGTCGCCTGGTCGAGGAAGTAGGCCCGCATCAGGTGCGCCGAGCCGACCGCCTTGGGGCCGTACCGCAGCACGGCCACGCCGTCGATGCGCCGGCCCTCCGGGTCGTTGGCCGCCTCCTCGATCTGGAACTTGCGGTTGCCCAGGTCGTCGGCGACGTTCGTGGCCAGTCCGCTGGTGTCGGTGGCGTTGAAGACGTTGAGCCGGACGTCCTTCGCCTCGCGCAGCGTGACGTCGGCAACCGCCCAGCCCGCCGGGCAGGACGCTGTGGCGGCGTCGCCGCTCTGGCTGTCGCGGACCATCGCGACGACGACGAAGATCAGGGCGAACACGACCAGGACGCCGACGACGACCAGCGCTCGCACGCGCGCAAAGCTCATGAGATGGCCCCCTGCAGGTGTGACGGTGCCGGAGTCGGCGCGCCGCACCGGTGACAACCGAGTATGCCGCCGAGGTTAGCGGTTGTCCGTCCGGCGGGGGAAACGGCGCCGCCCTCCGGCGTGCCGACGATGATCGGTGGCCAGGTACCCCTATCTTCGTGTCGCCTGAGTCACATTGGGAACAAGTTCCGGCGTCTGGGCGTACATCAATCCCACAAGGGCGGTATACATGCGTCGGCCAGAGGGGGGTAAGGTACCGCGCTCGCGGGGGGAGTTTCCTGCGGAAACCGCAAACCGGCACAAACCGGCACGAACGTTGGTCTGCGGTCCCAACGAGGGGACCCGCAAGGGAACCGAATTACCGTCGTCCGGCGTTATCACCGGAAGCGACTGAACGATACGGGAGAGTGAACCGATGGCCACCGACTACGACGCTCCGCGTCGAGACGAGGTCGACCTCGGCGAGGACAGCCTGGAGGAGCTCAAGGCACGGCGCGTCGACTCACAGTCGGGCGCCGTCGACGTTGACGAGGCCGAGGTGGCCGAGAGCTTCGAGCTGCCCGGAGCCGACCTGGCGGACGAGGAACTGACGGTGAAGGTGCTGCCGATGCAGTCGGACGAGTTCCGCTGCGCGCGCTGCTTCCTGGTCCACCACCGCAGCCAACTCGCCGTCGAGCGCAACAACGAGCTGATCTGTCGCGAGTGCACCTGACGGCGTACCGGGGGAGCAGGAGGCGTGCGGCGACCTTGGAGACGAGGTCGCCGCAGTCACCATTTGTGCCGGTCGACCCGCCGTGGAGGCACACATGACTGAACCCGACGACGCGAACCGCCCGGACGGGACGGTGCCGGCCAGCTCTGACGCGTCGGAGCCGGACCGGCCCGACGAGTCGGTGGCGCCGTCGGGCGACCTCGCCCGGTCGCCCGGTACCGACCGCTTCGCCGCGACCGTCGCCGAGCTCACCGGCGACGGTGTCGACCCCGGTCGCCGCCGTCACCTGCTGCGGCGCCTCGTGGAGCAGCTGCGGCGGCGGGGTGTGACCGAGTTGTTCCGACCCTCGGCGGCGATGCGCTGGTTGGTCGCGGCGGTTGCCGACGTCGCCCCGTACATCCCGATCCGTGACCGGGACACCCTGCGCTCCCACCACCCCGGCCTGACCGACGAGGAGCTGGCCGAGCGGTTGATCCGCAACGCCAGCCGGGTCAGCGCCGGCATCGGCGCCGCCGGTGGCGGTATCTCCGCGATCCAGTGGGCCGCCACGCCGACGTTGCTCTCCGCCCCGGTGCTGCTGGCGGCCGAGACCGTCGCGGTCGTGGCGGTCGAGCTGAAACTGGTCGGGGAGCTGCACCAGGTGTACGGCGTACCGGTGCCCGGCAGCGGCACGGAGCGGGCGATCAACATGATCCACTCGTGGGCGAACCAGCGGGGCGTCAACCCGGTGGTCCCGGGAGTCGGCGTCGGCGCGGTCCTCGGCACCGCCGCCCGTCGGGAACTCGGCGAACTGCTGTTGCGCCGGTTCGGCCGCAACCTGACCACCCTCGGGCCGTTCCTCACCGGCGCGGCGGTCGCCAGCTACCTGAACCGGCGGGCCACCCGCGCACTCGCCGATCGGGTCCGGGCCGACCTACGGACCCAGCGCCGGGCGCTCGGCCTGATGCATCCACCGCCGCCGCCGGCGATCGGCCCCTGATCAGCCGGTCGGGCCCACGGTGTCCGCCGTAGCGGCGGACGTACCGGGTGCCCGGTCGCGCGCGGCCAGGATCTCGGCCGCCAGCCGGACCGGCTCCCGGCTGCTCACCACCCAGTACGGTGTGGGATCGGCCGGGTCGTCGAGAACGATCTGCACCGCGCCGGAGACCCAGGGACGCTGGATCACGAACGCCAGCGGGTCGGCGCCCACCCCCAGCAGTTCCCGGCGGCCGTCGGCGTCCAACGCGACGACGTCGGCGACGTGGCGCAGCGGCAACCGGGCGTCGTCGACCTGGAACTCGTCCGTCGTGACCCGGACCGGAATCCGGCCGAGCCACCACAGTCCGACGGCGGTCACCGGCAACAGCACGCTGAACGGCAGCCAGGCACGGACCCCGGAGGTGCCCATCCACACCTCGGCGGCGAGGAGGGCGGCCAGGCCGAGGGCGCATGCCCAGAGCCACCACGGCAGTCGCAGCCGTTCCCGGTAGGACGCCACGGCCCGGTACGGTGTGTCGCGGTCAGCGGAAACGGCAGCCACGCCGTCCGAGACTACGCCGTCGCCAGGGCCGGGTGCCGGCCGACCGGTGCGGCGAGCCGACCGGGCGTCACCGGTCACGGGCGCGACGATGGCGACGAGGGTGCGACGATCAAGGAGGAGCCATGTCCGAGCGGGTGCCGGTGCCGGTGCGGCGGCTCGATCCGGGACTGCCGCTGCCACGGTACGCCCATCCTGGTGACGCCGGTGCCGACCTGTTCGCGGCCGAGGACGTCGAGCTGGCGCCGGGGGCCCGGACCCTGGTGCGCACCGGGGTGGCGGTGGCCCTGCCGAACGGGTACGTCGGCCTGGTGCACCCCCGGTCCGGGCTCGCCGCGCGGTTGGGCGTCACCGTGCTCAACGCCCCCGGTACGGTCGACGCCGGTTACCGTGGCGAGATCCTGGTGAACCTGATCAACCACGATCCGACGCGGGCCGCCACGATCTCGCGTGGTGACCGGATCGCGCAACTTGTGATACAACGCGTGGAAACTGCAGATTTTCAGGCTGTCGACGAGCTGCCGGACTCCGTCCGTGGCGCGGCCGGGCACGGATCGACCGGTGGTCACGCCGGGCTGTCCGCACCGACCGCCGACGTCCCGGTCGGCTAGCGCCCCCCGGGACGGACCCCGACCGTCGCGGCGGTCCGTCGACAGCCCATACTCCGCTGTACGCGGCCCGTCGCGGCCGGGACAGCGACTCGCACAACGGAGGGTTGGCATCGTGGTCTTCTCCCGCGGCCGTGGGCGCGGCCGGCACGCCAAGGACGAGCAGGCGCAGCCCGACTCGGTCGAGGCGCAGTCGGCGGCCGAGCCGTCGACCGGGCCGTACGACGTGTCCGAGGCCCCGACCGGGGTCCGCCGGCTGGACCTGGGCAGCCTGCAGATCCCCGCGATCGAGGGCGTCGAGGTGCGGGTGCAGGCCAACCCCGACGGGGTGATCCAGCAGGTGGTGCTCGCGAACCGGGGCAGTGCCCTGCAGCTGGGCGTCTTCGCCGCGCCCCGCAGCGAGGGCATCTGGGACGAGGTACGTGCCGAGATCGCCGAGTCGCTGCGTCGCGACGGTGCCACCGTGCGGGAGACCGCCGGCGACTACGGTCCCGAGCTCGTCGCCCAGGTACGCACCCCGGAGGGCCACACCCACCTACGGTTCGTCGGGGTCGACGGGCCGCGTTGGATGGTACGGGCCCTCTACCAGGGGGCAGCGGCGGATCCGGCCGCCGCCGGGCCGCTCGCCGAGGCGCTCCAGGGTCTGGTGGTCGACCGTGGTCAGGAAGCGAAACCGGTACGGGAGCCGTTGCCGCTGCGACTGCCCCGGGAGATCGCCGACCAGGCCGGCCAGGCGCCGGCCGCCCCGGCGTCGCCGCCCGCTGCCCCGGCTGTCCGGATCCCCGGCTCCCCGACGCCGTAGCCGGTGCCGTTCGGCCCGTTCGGCCCGGTCGACGGGGTCGGCCAGCATGGCGGGGCACGGCGTACCCTGGACGGGTTGGACACGGCGGGGTGCGGCCCCGCCGACACCGGCGACGGGCAGGAGGGGGCGCGCGGCCATGGCGATCGACGAGCGCCGTCCCTCGTTGCGTCGGTTCCTGCGTCGGCTGGCCGCCACCGAGGATGAGCTGGACGCCGAGCAGCTGCAGCGGTCCAGCGCCGAGTGCGGGTCGGTGCCCGCCGGCCAGTGTCACCGTGGCGAGCTGGTCTCGGTCTCCGGCCGGCTGCGTACCGTCGTCTACTGTCCGCGGACGAACCTGCCGACCCTGGAGGCCGACCTCTACGACGGCAGCGACGTCGTCACGCTCGTCTGGCTGGGTCGGCGGCGGATCGCCGGCATCGAACCCGGACGCCAGCTCACCGCCCGTGGCCGGGTCGCGGTCCGCGACGACCGCAAGGTGATCTACAACCCGCACTACGATCTGGAATCCCCCAGGTGAGCCGGCCGGCGACAGTCGGCCCGGTCGACGACGCAGGACGGTCGGCGAGGACAGGAGACGGTGGGCGATGACGTTCGGGCAGCAGGGTGCCGGTCCGACGGCGCGGCGTGACGACGTACCGCCGACCGAGCGGTCCACCACGGCGCAGGCGCCGACGGCGACCGACCCCGACGAGGCCGACGAACGGCTGCCGAGCATCACCGAGCAGATGGCCGAGCAGTTGGGCGGCTGGCGCGGCCTCGTCGAGTCCAGCGTGCCGATCGCGGTCTTCGTGATCTGCAACGTCATCTGGGACCTGTCGGTCGCCCTGATCGCTGCGGTCGGCGTCGCGGTCGGCATCGCCGTGGTCCGGTTGGCGCAGCGGCGCCCGATCCGGCACGCGGTCAACGGGCTGTTCGGTATCGGCATCGGCGCGCTGCTGGCCTGGCGCACCGGCGAGGAACGCGACTTCTACCTGCCGGGCATCCTCTACGGCATCGGCTACGGCCTGGCACTGCTCGGCTCGGTGGTGATCCGCCAACCGCTGGTCGGCTGGATCTGGTCGGTGCTCGCCGCCGGCGGTCGTTCCGAGTGGCGTACCGACCCGGTGCTGATCCGCACCTTCAACCGCCTCACCGTGCTCTGGGGCGTGGTCTGGCTGCTCAAGGTCGGCGTACAGGCCGGCTTCTACCTCGCGTCGATGGAGACCGCGCTCGGGGTGTCCCGGCTGCTGCTGGGTTATCCGCCGTACGCGGTGCTGCTGGCGATCACCGTCTGGGTGGTCCGACGGGTGAACCGGCAGCGTGAGGCTGCCGACCCGCTGCCGGCGACCTGACCGACCCACAGGCTCCGGGCGAGGACGACGACGGTTACTCGCCCCGGCGGGTGCGTTCCACGCTGTCGGCCCCGAGGACCACCGCCCGTACCTCGTCCTCCACGTCGGCGGTGCAGACGAAGACCAACTCGTCACCCGGCTCCAGCGGGTCGTCCGGACCGGGTGTCAGGACCCGCTTGCCCCGGACGATCGCGACCAGCGCGCAGTCGCGTGGCAGCGGCACCGTGTGCACCGCGTGCCCGACGTGCGGGGCGTCGGTCGGCAGGGTGATCTCCACCAGGTTCGCCTCACCCTGCCGGAAGGTCATCAGCCGGACCAGGTCGCCGACGGTCACCGCCTCCTCGACCAGTGCCGCCATCACCCGTGGCTTGCTGACCGCGACGTCCACGCCCCACTGCTCGGTGAACAGCCACTCGTTCTCGGCCCGGTTCACCCGTGCCACCACCCGGGGCACGCTGAACTCGGTCTTGGCCAGCAACGACACCACCAGGTTGACCTTGTCGTCGCCGGTGGCGGCGACGACGACGTCGTAGGCGGCCAGTTCGGCGTCCTCCAGGCTGGCCACCTCGCAGGCGTCCGCGAGGACCCACTCGGCGTCTGGCACCCGTTCGCGGCGGACCATCGCCGGGTTGCGCTCGAAGAGCGTCACCTGATGTCCGTTGTCGATCAGTTCCTGGGCGATGGACCGGCCGACGTTGCCGGCCCCGGCGATGGCGATCCGCATGTCACCGCGCTCCTTCCGGCAGACTGCTGGCGGTCAACGTGACCGCGTCCGCGATGTCGTCGGTGACGAGCATGAACACCTGGTCGCCCTCCTGCAGCACGGTCGTCGGGCCGGGCAGGGTGCCGATGCCGAACCGCATCAGGTACGCCGCGCGGGTCCCGGTGGCGGTCTCCAGCGCCGCCAACGGGCGGCCGATCCACTCCCGGTGCACCGGGACCTCGATGATCGACACGGTGCTCGTCGGGTCCCGGAAGATCTCCACGTGACCCTCGGGGACGAGATGGCGCAGCATGCGGTCCGCCGCCCAGCGCACCGTCGCCACGGTGGGGATACCGAGCCGCTCGTAGACCTCCGCCCGGCGCTGGTCGTAGATGCGCGCCGCGACCCGGGACACGCCGAACGTCTCCCGGGCCAGCCGCGCCGAGATGATGTTGGAGTTGTCGCCGCTGGAGACGGCGGCGAAGGCGTCCGCCTGCTCGATCCCGGCCGCCGTCAGCACCTCCCGGTCGAACCCGGTGCCGGTGACGGTGCGGCCGGCGAAGTCGCCCGGCAGCCGACGGAACGCGGTCGGATCCTGGTCGATCACGGCGACCGAATGACCACGGTCCTGCAGATTGTGGGCCAGGGTCGCGCCGACCCGACCACAACCCATGATCACGACGTGCACCTGAGTCCTCCCGCAGGCGAAGGTCGGGCGCGTACCGGGGCGGACCCGCGCCCGTCTGCCAGCCTGCCACGACGTGGCCGGTGACGCCGCCGACCGTACCGTGCCGGTGCCCGGCGGCGGTGATCAGCCACCCGGATTCGCCAGGTGGCGGGCCGCCGTACCCTTAGCGGTTGTGGCCAGTCCCACCTCCTTGATCAAGCGCCTGCTGCTGGGCCGGCCGTTCCGATCCGACCGGTTGCAGCACACCCTGCTGCCCAAGCGGGTGGCGCTGCCGGTGTTCTCCTCCGACGCGCTGTCGTCGGTGGCGTACGCACCGGACGAGATCCTGCTGACCCTGTCGATCGCCGGTGCGGCGGCGTTCGTCTACTCGCCATGGGTGACCCTCGCCGTCGTCGTGGTGATGGTGACCGTGGTCGCCAGCTACCGGCAGAACGTGCACGCGTACCCGTCCGGTGGCGGCGACTACGAGGTGGCCAAGGTCAACCTGGGGCCCCGGTTCGGGGTCGGAGTGGCCAGCGCGCTGCTCATCGACTACGTGCTCACCGTCGCGGTCTCGGTCGCCTCCGGGGTGGCCAACCTCGGGTCGGTCCTGCCCTTCGTCGCCGAACACAAGGTGGCGGTGGCGGTCGGTGCGGTGGTGGTGCTCACCGCGTTGAACCTGCGCGGGGTCCGCGAGTCCGGGCGGATGTTCGCCGTCCCGACGTACGGGTTCGTCATCGTCATCGGTGCGGTGATCGCCACCGGCCTGATCCGGATCTTCGTCCTCGGCCACGACCTGCGGGCACCCAGCGCCGACCTGGTGATCAGCGCCGAGTGGGTCGACCTGAGCGCTTTCGCGATGGTGTTCCTGCTGCTGCGGGCCTTCTCGTCGGGCTGCGCCGCGCTGACCGGGGTGGAGGCGATCTCCAACGGCGTACCGGCGTTCCGGCCGCCGAAGAGCCGCAACGCCGCCACCACCCTGCTGCTGCTCGGCACCCTGTCGGTGGCCATGATCGGCGGGATCATCTGGCTCGCCCAGCTGACCGGCCTGCAGTTCGTGGAGAACCCGGCCCGGCAGATCGAGGCAGGCCCGCCCGGGTACGTGCAGAAGACCGTGGTCGCCCAGCTGGGCGAGACCGTCTTCGGGTCGGGGCTGCTGCTGTTCCTGGTCGCCGGGGTGACCGCGTTGATCCTGTTCCTCGCCGCGAACACCGCGTTCAGCGGTTTCCCGGTGCTCGGGTCGATCCTCGCCCAGGACCGCTACCTGCCCCGCCAGTTGCACACCAGGGGCGACCGGCTGGCCTTCAGCAACGGCATCCTGTTCCTGGCCGGCTTCGCGATCGTGCTGCTGGTGGTGTTGCAGGCCGAGCTGACCCGACTGATCCAGCTCTACATCGTCGGGGTCTTCGTCTCGTTCACCCTGTCCCAGGCCGGCATGCTGCGGCACTGGAACCGGCGGCTGCGCACCGAGCGGGACCCGGCGCGGCGGCGACGGATGCACCGGTCCCGGGCGATCAACGGGTTCGGTATGACCCTGACCGGCGCGGTGCTGGTCGTCGTTCTGGTCACCAAGTTCGCGCTCGGCGCGTGGATCGCCATCGCCGCGATGGCGATCGTCTACGCGTTGATGCTGGCGATCCGGCGGCACTACGACACGGTCGCCCGGGAACTGACCCCGGCCGAGGGCCGGCCGGTGCTGCCCGCCCGCAACCACGCGATCGTTCTGGTCAGCAAGGTGCACCTGCCGACGCTGCGGGCGGTCGCCTACGCCCAGGCCACCCGACCGGACACGCTGGTCGCGTTGACCGTGCGGGTCGACGACGCCGACACCCGCGCGGTGCGGGCCGAGTGGGACCGGCGGGGGCTACCGGTGCCGCTGACCGTGGTCGACTCGCCGTATCGGGAGATCACCCGGCCGATCATCGACTACGTCAAGTCGGTCCGCCGGGACGCGCCGCGCGACGTGGTGACAGTCTTCATTCCGGAGTACGTGGTCGGCCACTGGTGGGAGAACCTGTTGCACAACCAGAGCGCGTTGCGGCTCAAGGGCCGCCTGCTGTTCGAGCCCGGAGTGATGGTGACCAGCGTGCCGTGGCAGTTGGCGTCGAGCGCCAGCCGTGACCTCGACCGTTACGACGAGACGCTGAGCCGGACCCCGGCGCGCGGCCCGCGCCCGTCGGTCGACGACGACGCCGGTCCGGCCGACGGTGGTCCGGTCGACGTGGACTCCGGGCGGGCGGACCAGTGACGGCGGGCGACCGGGAACCGTTGACCGAGGGCGACCGGGTCACGGTCCGGGTGGGCGCCCCGGCCCACGGCGGCCACTGCGTGGCCAGGCTGGACGGCCAGGTGATCTTCGTTCGGCATGCCCTGCCCGGCGAGTTGGTCACCGTCGACGTCACCGAGGTCCACCGCGGCTATCTGCGCGCCGACGCGGTGGCGGTGCCCGAGCCGGCACCGGAGCGGGTCGAGCCACCCTGCCGGTACGCCGGCCCCGGCCGCTGTGGCGGATGTGATCTGCAGCACGTCAGCGTCGCCGGGCAGCTGGACTGGAAGGCGGCGGTGGTCCGCGAGCAGCTGCTGCGGCTCGCCGGGCTGACCACCGCCGAGGTCGACGCGCTCGACGTACGGGTCCGGGCGTTGCCCGGCGGTCCGCTGGGCTGGCGGACCCGGGTCCGGTACGCGGTCGACGCCGCCGACCGCGCCGGTCTGCTCAAGCACCGCTCACACGAGGTGGTGGCCGTGGACCGCTGCCTGATCGCGCACCCGGCCATCCAGACGCCGGCGGCGCTGCCGTCGTCCGCGCTGGTGGCATCGGCCGACGGACCGCGCTGGCCCGGGGTCGACGCGGTCGAGGCCGTCGCCGCCGGCGCTGGTGACGTCGTCGTCATCCCGACCCCCGGGGGCGGCAGTGACGTACCGGTGACCCAGACCGCCGTCGGCCGGCGCTTCGACCTGCCGGCCGGGGCGTTCTGGCAGGTGCATCCGGCGGCCGCCGACACGCTGTCCGAAGCGGTGCTGGAGCTGCTGGAGCCGGCGGCGGGGGAGTCGGCCTGGGACCTGTACGGCGGCACCGGACTGTTCGCCGCGGCCCTGGCGACCCGGACCGGGCCGACCGGCCGGGTCACCCTGGTCGAATCGGCCGGTCCCGGCGTCGCCGCGGCCCGGCGCAACCTGGCCGACCTGGCGCAGGTGGAGGTCGTGGCGGCCCGGGTCGAGCAGGCGCTGGCCCGACGCAGGATCACCGGACCGGTCGACCTGGTGGTGCTCGACCCGCCCCGTGCGGGCGCCGGGGCACAGGTGGTCGGCCCGATCGCGGCCGCTGCCCGCCGGGCGGTCTGCTACGTCGCCTGCGATCCGGCTGCACTCGCCCGTGACCTGCGGACCTTCCGCGAACTCGGCTGGCGGTTGACCCGCCTGCAGGCCTACGACTGCTTTCCGATGACCGGGCACGTCGAGTGCGTGGCCCTGCTGACCCCGGCGCCGTCCCGATAGACTCGGCGGTCATGGGCGGACGCCGCGCGGGCCGAAGCGCGCATCGCCGCCGGATGACGTCCCGCGTGCCGACGAGGGCACGCAGGGCAGTTGGGAGCGAAATTGAGCCGGGCAGAGGCAGGATCCGACGGCCGCTTGCTGGCCACCGTACGCACACCGCAGGACGTCAAACGGCTCTCCGCCGAGGAGCTGACGCTGCTGGCCGCCGAGATCCGCGACTTCCTGGTCGCCAAGGTCTCCCGCACCGGCGGGCACCTGGGGCCGAACCTCGGTGTGGTCGAGTTGACCATCGCGATGCACCGGGTGTTCGACTCGCCCCGGGACCGGTTCCTGTTCGACACCGGTCACCAGGCGTACGTACACAAGATCCTCACCGGCCGGCAGGCCGGTTTCGACCAGCTCCGCCAGCGTGACGGCCTGTCCGGCTACCCGAGCCAGGCCGAGAGCGAACACGACCTGATCGAGAACTCGCACGCCTCCACCGCGCTGTCCTACGCCGACGGTCTGGCCAAGGCGTACGCGCTGCGGGGCGAGGCACGCAGCGTCGTCGCCGTGGTCGGCGACGGCGCGTTGACCGGTGGCATGTGCTGGGAGGCGTTGAACAACATCGCCGGGGCCCGTAATCCGCTGGTCGTCGTCGTCAACGACAACGGCCGGTCGTACGCGCCGACGATCGGCGGGCTGGCCGACCACTTGGCCGCGTTGCGCCTCAACCCGGGCTACGAGAAGGTCCTCGACCTGGTCAAGGAGTCGCTGGGGGCGACGCCGCTGGTGGGCCGGCCGATGTACGAGGTGCTGCACGCGGTCAAGAAGGGCATCAAGGACGCGGTCGCCCCGCAGACCATGTTCGAGGATCTCGGCATCAAGTACGTCGGCCCGATCGACGGGCACGACCTGCCCGCCGTCGAGTCGGCGTTGCAGCACGCCAAGGGCTTCGGCGCGCCGGTGATCGTGCACGTCGTCACCCGCAAGGGCTACGGCTACCGGCCGGCCGAGGAGGACGAGGCCGACTGCCTGCACGGGCCGAGCAGCGCCTTCGACGTGGAGACCGGCAAGCTGCTGGCCGCGCCGGCGGTGAAGTGGACCCACGTCTTCGCCGACGAGCTGGTGGCGATCGCCGACGATCGGCCCGACGTGGTCGGGATCACCGCCGCGATGGCCGAGCCGACCGGGATCGCCGCGCTGGCCCGTAAGTACCCGCAGCGGGTCTACGACGTCGGCATTGCCGAGCAGCACGCCGCCACCTCGGCCGCCGGGCTGGCGATGGGCGGGCTGCACCCGGTGGTGGCGGTCTACGCGACCTTCCTGAACCGGGCCTTCGACCAGGTGTTGCTGGACGTGGCGATGCACAGGCTGCCGGTGACCTTCGTGCTGGACCGGGCCGGGGTGACCGGGCCGGACGGGCCCAGCCACTACGGCATCTGGGACATGTCGGTGTTCGGGGTGGTGCCGGGGCTGCGGATCGCCGCGCCCCGCGACGCCGCCACCCTGCGGGAGGAGCTGCGCGAGGCGGTCGCCGTCGACGACGGCCCCACCGTGGTGCGGTTCCCGACCGGCTCGGTCGCCGCCGACCTGCCGGCGGTCCGCCGGGTCGGCCCGGTCGACGTACTGGCCGAGTCCGACCGTTCCGACGTGCTGCTGGTCGCGGTCGGCGCGTTCGGCAAGCTGGGTGTCGACGTCGCCGCCCGGGTCGCCGAGCAGGGCTACGGGGTGACCGTGGTCGACCCACGCTGGGTGCGTCCGGTCGCCGACGAGCTGGTCACCCTCGCCGCCGGGCACCGGCTGGTGGTCACCGTCGAGGACGGGGTACGCACCGGCGGGGTCGGCGACGCCCTGGCCAAGGCGATGCGCGACGCCGACGTCCGGGTGCCGCTGCGTGACCTCGGCGTACCGGCCGACTGGCATCCGCACGGCAGCCGGGCGCAGATCCTCACCGACCTGCGGCTGACCGCTCAGGACGTGGCGCGGGACGTGACCGGCTGGATCTCCGGGCTGGACGACCCGGACGGCACCCCGGCGACCGGCGCCGGCGCGGGTCTGATCGGTGACGTCAGCGGTGCCGACGAGCCGGGCCGGCGGGCCACCCGGCGCGGCGCCGGCCGTAGCTGACCGGGTCTTGCCCGCCGGGTACGGACAGGGGCCGCCGGTGACCGCCGTCATCGACCTCGGCGAGGTCGGTCGGCGGCCACCGGAACCCGGGCAGCCCGCCGGCCGGCGGTGGGGCCGCCGGCCGGTCCGGCCGTGGCTGGCAGCGCTGCTGGTCGTCGTCGTCCTGGCCACCGTCGCCGCCGCCGCACCGCCCGGCCTGCCGGAGCCGGTCCACATCGGGTCCGGCTTCGACAGCCAGTCACTCGTCGACGGCGACCTGCTGTTCGTCGCCGAGGACAGCGGCGGTGACATCGAGGAGGGGACTGCCGCCGCCGGTAGCGGCGACGCCGGTGCTCGGACGATCGCCGCGTACACGCTGCCCCGGGGCGAGCTGCGCTGGCGCGTCCCGGTCCCGCAGCACGGCGACGGCTGGCTGGGCCGGCGGCTCACCGGTCTCCAACGCGTCGACGACCTGCTGTTGATCAACTCGTTCGACAGGGGAGGTGCACCGGGTACCACCGCCGTCGACATCGCCGACGGATCGGTGCGCTGGTCGGCCGACGGATTCTTCGTGGGCGCCGTCGCGGACGACGCGATGGCGCTGTGGCTGCCACGCAGTGCGATCGACCCGCGGACGCGGGAGTGGGTGTCGGTCGGGGTCACCCTGCGGGTCGTCGAGGCAGGCTCCGGGCGTACCCGCTGGACCACGACGACCCCGGCGCAGGCGGAGCTCCACTACCGGCTCGACGGCGACCTGGTCACCGACGTGGTGGAGGTCGAGCTCAGTGGTCGGGTCCGGGTCCGGGTCCGCGACGCCCGGACCGGCCAGCTGCGCACCGACGGGACGACCGGGCGGCCGATGGAACCGGGCCCGACCTGGGTGGTGGCCGACCTGCTCGTGTCGATGACCGACGACGTCCTGTGGGGCGTCGACCTGGACACGCTGACCCCGCGCTGGTCGGTGCCGGTGCCGCTGGTCGGCGGACTCACCCCGTGCGCGCCGCTGCTGTGCCTGACCCAGCCCGCTGGCGGAATCCGCGCGCTGGACCCGGCCGACGGCACCGTCCGATGGTCCGACGACGACTGGATGCTCCACTCCGAGTTCGGCCGTCACCTGCTGGTCACCACTCCCCGGCAGGCGGACCGCCCGTCGACGCGGATGGTGGTCGACCCGGCCACCGGCGAACCGGTCGCGGCCGATCCGTACTGGACGCCGTTCGCCGTCACCGCCGACGGCTGGCTCGGGCTGCGGTACGACCCCTACCAGACGACGGTGTGGGTGGCCAGGATCACCCCGGACGGCTCGCCGCCCCGGGTGCTGCTGCGAATGGCCGACGCGGTCGACAACTGCCAGGCCGGTGCCGACGTCGTGATCTGCCGACGGGTCGGTGGCGGGCTCGGCGTCTCGGCACTACCCGACTAGTTTCAGCGTCGACCCTGCGGTTTCACGCAGGCTTAACACCCTGGCACGCAGGGTGGGAACCGACGGTGACAGGAGGCGGTCGTGCGGGTGCTGGTGGTCGAGGACGAACGGCACCTCGCCGACGCGATCGTGCGTGGGTTGCGGCGGCAGGGGATGGCTGTCGACGTCGCCTACGACGGCACCGTCGGCCACGAGATGGCCTTCGTGACCCGATACGACGTGGTGGTGCTCGACCGGGACCTGCCCGGCGTACACGGTGACCAGATCTGCGCCGACCTGGTCAGTTCCGGGGCGCTCACCCGGGTGCTGATGCTGACCGCCAGTGGCGCCGTCGCCGACCGGGTCGAAGGGCTGCAACTTGGCGCCGACGACTACCTGCCGAAGCCGTTCGCCTTCACCGAACTCGTCGCCCGGGTGCAGGCCCTCGGCCGGCGGGCCACCCCGCCGGCTCCGCCGGTGCTGGCCGTCGGCAACCTGACGGTGGACCCGGCCCGGCGGGTCGCCACCCGTGACGGTACGCCGGTCGACCTGACCCGCAAGGAGTTCGGTGTCCTGGAGGAGCTGGTCAAGGCACGCGGCGCGGTGGTCTCCAGCGAGGAACTGCTGGAGCGGGTCTGGGACGCCAACACCGACCCGTTCACCACGACTGTACGGGTGACGGTGATGACGCTGCGCCGCAAGCTCGGTGATCCGCCGCTGATCGAAACGGTGGTCGGCGCCGGCTACCGGGTCACCGGCGTGGACGCCCCGGCCGGTGCGGAGGTGCACCGGTGAGCCCGCCCGACCGGGCGGGCGTGGAGCATCCCCGGTGGCGGCAGTTGCGCGTCGGGCTGCGTTCGCCCCGGCCGACGCTGCGGCTGCGGCTCACCCTGTTCAACGGGGTGCTGCTGGTCGGCGCGCTGTCGGCCTTCGTGCTGCTCTCCTGGCTGCTGGTGACCGACGCCCTGCGTCCGGCCGAGCACCTCGCCCCGGGCACGGTGGTGGTGCTCACCGACGGACGGGAGCTCGACGCCGCCGCCTGGCAGGACCAGATCGCCGACCAGGCGTCCCGGGAACTGCTGGCCAAGGCACTGGTCGCCCTCGTCGCGATCAGCGCGGTCGGGGTGCTCGGCGCGTACGCCGTGGTCGGCCGGGCGTTGCGTCCGCTGCAACAGGTGACCTCGACGGCCCGCCGGCTCGGTGAGCAGACGCTGGACCAGCGGATCCGCTACGCCGGTGCCGGTGACGAGGTGGCGGAGCTGGCGGCGACCTTCGACGACATGCTGGACCGGCTCAGCGCGGCGTTCGAGGCGCAGAAGCGGTTCGTCGCCAACGCCTCCCACGAGCTGCGGACACCGTTGGCCGTGATGCGTACCGAGGTGGACGTGACGATGGCCGACGACACCGCGGACGTGGCCGAGTACCGGCGGATGGCCACGGTGGTGCGCGACGCCTCCGAACGGGCCAACGGACTGGTCGACGCGTTGCTGGTGCTGGCCAGCAGCGAGGCGCAGTCCGGCGGGCGGCTGGTCCGTAAGGTGCCGGCGGACCTGTCAGACGGGGTCTGCGCGGCGTTGTCGGCCATGCAGGTGGAGACCCGCCGGCTCAAGCTGGACGTGCGGACGGCGCTGGACCCGGCGGTGGTCGTCGGGGACCCGAGCCTGCTGGAGCGGCTGGCCGGCAACCTCATCGAGAACGCGGTCCGCTACAACCACCTGCACGGGCGGCTGTGGGCCCGCACCGGCAGCCACGGACCGCACGTGTACCTACTGGTCGGCAACACCGGGTTCGAGGTGGACCAGACTGACGTGCCGGGCCTGTTCGAGCCGTTCCGGCGCGGTGGTCGGGAGCGGACCGGTGCCCGCGGCTCCGGGCTCGGGCTGTCGATCGTCCGGGCGGTGGCCGCCGCACACGGCGGCACGGTGTCGGCGGTGGCCCAGCCCGGCGGCGGCCTGGAGGTCACGGTGACCCTGCCGGCCGCCGACGAAATGTCGGGCGGCACGGGCGTGCCGGGTGACGCCGCCGGTCCACGGGCGGTACGCGCCGGCTGACCGGTGCCCCGTACTGATCGTCGCACCGCCGGCGCGACGGGTGGTCGCGCCGACGGTGCGGCGGCACGGCGGCGGGCCGGGTGTGGCCCGCGCCGTACGGCGGTTGGGCTCAGGCCGGCAGGCTGGCCACTCCGGCCGGCAGGAACCGGCGGCCGGTGACCCGTTCGGCGGTGCCGGTGCGGTCCAGGTACGGGGTGATGCCGCCGAGGTGGAACGGCCATCCCGCGCCGAGCAGCAGGCACAGGTCGATGTCGTGTGGTGCGGCGACGACGCCCTCGTCGAGCATCAGCCGGACCTCCTGCGCCAGCGCGTCCAGCGCCCGTTGCCGGACGGCCTCGGCGTCCAGCGGCTGCGACCCGATCACCAACAGCTCGGCGATCGCCGGGTTGATCTCGTCGTCGACCATCAGTGGCAGCCCGGACTCGGCGATCCGCCGCAGGTTGTCGCTGACCGCGAACCGGTCCGGGTACGCGGCGTGCAGCGTACCGGCGACGTGGTGGGCGACCGGCGGGCCGACCAGTTGCAGCAGGGCCAGCGGCCGCATCGGCAGCCCGAGCGGGTCCAGCGCGCTGTCGGCGACGTCCGGCGGGGTGCCGGCGTCGACGGCGGCGAAGATCTCCCCGAGGAAGCGGGTGAGCAACCGGTTGACCACGAACGCGGGCGCGTCGCTGACCAGCACGCAGGACTTGCGCAGCTGCTTGCCGACGGCGAACGCGGTGGCGAGGGTGGCGTCGTCGGTCCGCTCGCCCCGGACGATCTCCAGCAGCGGCAGGACAGCGACCGGGTTGAAGAAGTGGAAGCCGACGACCCGCTCGGGGTGGGTCAGCTCGGCGGCCATCTCGGAGACCGACAGCGACGAGGTGTTGGTCGCCAGGATCGTCTCCGGCGAGACGATCGCCTCCACCTCGGCCCACACCTGCTTCTTGACCTTGAGGTCCTCGAAGACCGCCTCGATGACGAAGTCGGCGTCGGCGAAGGCGGCCTTGTCGACCGAGCCACTGACCAGTGCCAGCAGCTTGGCGGCGGTGCCGGTGTCCATCCGCCCCTTGCCGACCTGCTTTTCGATCTCGGCGTGCACGTAGCCCACGCCGGCGTCGACCCGGGACTGGTCGAGGTCGGTGAGGACGACCGGCACCTGCAGCCGCCGGGCGAACAGCAGCGCCAGTTGGGAGGCCATCAGGCCGGCACCGACGATGCCGACCTTGGTCACCGGTCGGGCCAGCTCCGCCGACGGCGCCCCGGCCGGGCGCTTCGCGCGTCGCTGTACCAGGTCGAAGGCGTACAGCCCGCTGCGCAGCTCCGGGGAGACGATCAGGTCGGCCAGGGCCTCGTCCTCGGCGGCGGTGCCCTCGGCGAACGGGGTCTCCTTGGCCAGGGCGAGCAGGTCAAGGGCCCGGTACGCGGCCGGCACGGCACCGTGCAGTCGTTGGTCCAGTTGGTGGCGGGCGAAGTAGAGCACGCCGTCCCACATCTCCCGGTCGATCTCCGGGCGGGTGACGGTGACCTCGTCGCGGACCACGGCGGCCGCCCACTCCAACGAGCGCTCCAGAAAGTCCGCCGGTTCCAGCAGAATGTCGGCGATGCCCATGTCGGCGGCCTGCTTCGGCTTGAGCATCTTGTTCTGCATCAGCGGGTTCTGGATGATCACCTGCGCGGCGGCCGGGATGCCGATCAGGTTCGGCAGCAGCTGGGTGCCGCCCCAGCCGGGGATCAGCCCGAGGGAGACCTCCGGCAGCGCCAGCGCGGCGGCGCCGCCGGACAGCGTCCGGTAGTGGCAGTGCAGGGCCAGCTCCAGGCCGCCGCCCATGGCGGCGCCGTTGACGAAGGCGAAGGTCGGCACCGCGCTGTCGCGCAGCCGGGCGAAGACCTGGTGGCCGAGGCGGCCGATCTGCAGGCCCTGGTCGCGGCTGGTGACCATCGGCATGGCGGTCAGGTCGGCACCGACACAGAAGATGTACGGCTTGCCGGTGACCGCGACGAAGGCGGGTTCGCCGGCCAGCGCCTCGGTGATCGCCGCGTCCAGGCTGGCCAGTCCGGCCGGCCCGAAGGTGTTGGGCTTGCGGTGGTCCAGGCCGTTGTCCAGGGTGATCAGCGCGGCCGGTCGGTCCAGGCCGGGCACGTTCACCTGGCGTACCAGGGCCTTGGTGACCAGCTCCTGGGGGTTCTCCAACGCCGTCATCAGTTGCCGCCCTCCTGTTGCTGCGCCGAACCGGTCCAGGCCGGGTTCTCCCAGATGACCGTGCCGCCCATGCCGATGCCGATGCACATCGCGGTGATGCCGTAGCGCACCTCGGGGTGCTCGGCGAACTGCCGGGCCAGCTGGGTCATCAGCCGTACGCCGGACGACGCCAGCGGGTGCCCGATCGCGATGGCGCCGCCCCACGGGTTGACCCGGGGGTCGTCGTCGGCGATGCCGAAGTGGTCGAGGAGGGCCAGCACCTGGATGGCGAAGGCCTCGTTGAGCTCGAACAGGCCGATGTCGTCGATGCTCAGCCCGGCCAGTCGCAGCGCCTTCTCCGTCGACGGGATCGGCCCGACGCCCATCACCTCCGGCTCGACGCCGACGAAGCCGTACGAAACCAGCCGCATCGCGATCGGCAGACCCAGCTCGCGGGCGACGTCCTCGGCGGCGATCACGCTGGCGGTGGCCCCGTCGTTGAGCCCGGCGGCGTTGCCCGCGGTGACCCGACCGTGCGGCCGGAACGGCGTCTTGAGGGTGGCCAGCTTCTCCAGCGAGGTCTCCCGGGGGGCCTCGTCGACGGTGGCCAGGCCCCAGCCGGTCTCCGGGTCGCGGATCGCGACCGGGACCAGGTCGGGCTGCAGCTTGCCGTTGGCGTACGCCTTGGCGGTCTTTATCTGTGAGGCCAGCGCGTACGCGTCGGTGCGGGCCCTGGTGATGCCGGGCAGGCGGTCGTGCAGGTTCTCTGCGGTGGCCCCCATCACCAGGGCGGACGGGTCGACCAGCTTCTCGGCGAGGATGCGCGGGTTCGGGTCGACCCCTTCACCCATCGGGTGGCGGCCCATGTGTTCGACCCCACCGGCGACGGCGATGTCGTAGGCACCCATGGCGATGCCGCCGGCCACCGAGGTGACCGCGGTCATCGCGCCGGCGCACATCCGGTCGATGGCGAAGCCGGGCACGGTCTTGGGCAGCCCGGCGAGCAGAGCGGCGGTGCGGCCGATGGTCAGTCCCTGGTCGCCGGTCTGGGTGGTGGCGGCGATCGCGACCTCCTCGACCCGGTCGGGGGGAAGTTGCGGATTGCGCCGCAGCAGCTCGCGGATGCAGCGGATGACGAGGTCGTCGGCGCGGGTGTGGGCGTACATCCCGCCGGCCTTGCCGAACGGGGTGCGGACGCCGTCGACGAAGACGACATCCCGGACTTCACGCGGCACGATGGGCCTCCTTGGCGGGCCGGGTACGCGGGGCAGACCCCAATGCTACTTGTCGGTAACTATCGCACGTGGGGCGGCCCGGTGTGGTCCGGGCCACACCGGGTGCTCCAGGTGTGGCCCGAACCGGCTCGGGTAGCCTGTTGCCACTCGCACGGGCCCAACCGGACAGCGCGCCCCGATCGGCGCGAACCGGTTGCCGGGGCGGACCGCCGACCGGCCCGATCGACACGGAGGAGACGCGCGGTGAAGGTTCTGATCGCGGGGGGCGCGGGCTTCATCGGCTCCACGATCGCTTCCGCCTGCCTGGACGAGGGCCACGTGCCCGTACTGCTGGACAACCTGGTCACCGGGCGCATCGAGTTCACCCGCGACCGGATCTTCTACCAGGGCGACATCGCCGACGGGGCGCTGGTCGACCGGATCTTCGCCGACCACCCGGACATCGACGCCGTCGTGCACGCCGCCGCGCTCATCGTGGTCCCCGAGTCGGTCGCCGAGCCGCTGCGCTACTACCGCGAGAACGTCGCCAAGTCGATCGACTTCATCGAGCACGTGGTCCGCAACGGTGCCCAGCGGTACCTGTTCAGCTCGTCGGCGTCGATCTACCGGCCCGGCGAGGACTTCTCCGTCGACGAGTCCTCCGCGCTGGAGCCCACCAGCCCGTACGCCCGGACCAAGGCCGTGATGGAGATGTTGCTGGCCGACTGCGCCGCCGCGCTGCCGCTGCGGGCACTGTCGCTGCGCTACTTCAACCCGATCGGCGCGGACCCGCAGCTGCGGACCGGGCTGCAGATCCGGCAGCCCACGCACGTGTTGGGACGGCTGATCACCGCGGTCGAGACCGGCGCCGAGTTCAGCATCACCGGCGTGGACTGGCCCACCCGCGACGGCTCGGGCATCCGCGACTACATCCACGTCTGGGACCTCGCCCGGGCCCACGTCCAGGCGCTGAACCGGTTCGACGAGATCCTGCCGCCCGGTGCCGACCAGCGCTACGACGTGCTCAACCTCGGCACCGGCGACGGCACCACGGTCCGCGAATTCGTCGAGGCGTTCCGCTCGGTGGTGGACCGGCCGTTGCGGGTCGACGTCACCGGCCCTCGGCCGGGAGACGCCGCCGGCTCCTACACCCGCAGCGTGCGTGCCCGGCAGCTGCTGGACTGGAAGCCGGAGCTGTCGATCGCCGACGGAATCCGACACTCGCTTGCCTGGTCGGCCAAGCGCGACGAGGTGCTCGGTAGCTGACCTGCACGGTGCCGGCGCCCGGCCGACCTGCACGGTGCCGGCCGACCGGGGTGACCGGCACCCGACGGGGTGCCGGTCACCTACCAACCGGGTCGCCCGTTACCGTCGGATCACCCCTGTGGTGCACGCAGCGCCGTGGTCAGCTCGGCCACGATCAGTGACACCTGCCAGGCGCGGGCACCGAACCCCCGCAACGTCGCAGCCACCGACTCCTCGTCGAGATCCTCCGGCGGGGTCCAGGCCAGCCGGCGGATCGAATCCGGGGCGATCAGGTTCTCCGGCGGCAGCGTGTGCGCCGTCGCCGTCCGCACCACGACCTCCCGGCAGCGCGCCAGCCGGGCCGCCGCCACCGGGTCGCGCTCTGCCCAGCGGTGCGGGGGCGGCGGCCCGTCCAGCACCGGGGTCACCGGCAGCGCGTCGTCGGGTAGCTCCCGGGCGGTGGCCAACGCGTCCAGCCAGATGCGGGCCAGGCGGCGGACCGACCGGCCGTTGAAACCGGACAGCGCCAGCAGCGCCCGTTCGTCCCTGGGATCCAGTTCGGCGGCCGCGACGATCGCCGCGTCCGGCAGCACCCGGCCCGGCGCCGAGTCACGGCGGGCGGCGATCTCGTCCCGGGCGTACCACAGGGCCCGTACCCGTGCCTGGGCCCGCGCACCGCGGACCCGGTGGATACCGGAAGTCCGCCGCCACGGTTCGGCCCGCACCTTCGGCGGCTGGCTGCCCCAGGTGACCAGTGCCGCGAACTCCTCGGCGGCCCAGTCCCACTTGCCCTGTCGCCGCAGCTCCGTCGCGAGGACGTCGCGCAGGTCGGTGAGCAGTTCGACGTCCAGCGCCGCGTAGGTCAGCCAGGACTCCGGCAGCGGCCGGGTCGACCAGTCGGCGGCGGAATGGTGCTTCTCCAGCGAGAACCCGAGGAGGGCTTCGGTCAACGCCGCCAGACCGACCCGTTCGAAGCCGGCGAGCCGGGCGGCCAGCTCGGTGTCGAACAACCGGCGCGGCCGTAGCCCGAGGTCGGCCAGGCAGGGCAGGTCCTGGCTGGCGGCGTGCAGCACCCACTCGGTGTCGGCGATGGCCGCGTCCAGGGCGGCCAGGTCCGGTAACGGCAGCGGGTCGATCAGCGCCGTACCGGCCCCGGCCCGGCGCAGCTGCACCAGGTAGGCCCGTTGGCTGTAGCGGTATCCGGACGCGCGTTCGGCGTCGACGGCGACCGGCCCGGTGCCGGCGGCGAAGCGGTCCACGACCTCGGCGAGGGCGTCGACGGTGGCCACCGGTGCGGGAGTGCCGTCGCGGGGAGCGGTCAGCGGTACGGGCCCGTCGGCCGGGGCGGTAGGAGCCCCTGCGACCTCGGACGCCGCCGGTCGCTCCAGCGGGTGGTGCGGCTCGCTCCCTGCTGGGCGTTGCGCGGTCCGACGGCGCAGGGGGGATTCGTCGGTCACCTGACAACCCTAGTGCCCGGCCTGCCGCCGACGTCGCCAGGTCCGCCCGGCGCGTCGGCCCACCACCCGTGCACGTCACCGGCAGCGCCATCCCCGTCGGCCGGACCGGGCAATCAGTGATCTCGGCGTGCGAGGTGACGACAAACACCGTACTGCCCGGTACGGTCGTATCGCCGCTTCGGGCGGCAGGTGGGCCGGCTGCCGCAGTGGAGGAGAGGCTGCCAAGGATGACCAGTGGGTACGACGCGCCCTTCGCGCCTGGTCCGGAGTCGACGAATCCGGAGCCGACAACCTCGCAACTGCCCCGACCGGAGTCGACGAACGCGCCGCTGCCCGGCCCGCGGCACGCCGCACCTGCCACGCCGCCGGCGTTCGCGCCGGGGGAGCCGCTGACGGGTCGGTCAGGCAGCACCCCGCTGCCGTCACGGGCCGGTCCGCTGCCGTGGCACACCGGCCCGCCCCCCGTCGCCCCGGATCCGTCCACCGCAGCAGCCCCGTCCACCGCAGCAGCCCCGTCGACCGCACCGGTCACCTTCGCCGCCCCGGCCCCGAGCGAGTTCACCTCGGCGGGCAGCGACAAACCCGGTTCGTGGGCCCCGCCGGCGGACCAGCTGCGCCGGGTCGCACCACCCCGACGCAACTGGCTGGGCGGCACCGCGCTGCTGCTGACGCTGGCGCTGGCCGGGGCCGTCGGATTCCAGGGCTACCAGATCCACCAGCTGACCGGTCGGCTCGCCGACGCCGACCAGCGGCTGGCCCAGGCCCAGGGCGCCGACGCCGAGCGGTTCGACCTGGTGGAGTCCCGTACCGCCGAGTTGGAGCGCGCGGTCGGTGCGGCCTTCAACCCCGAGGCGATCGCCGAGTCGGCGCTGCCCAGCGTGTTCCGGGTCGCCGCCGGTCGGTTCACCGGAACCGCCTTCGCGGTGGGTCCGGGCGGGCCGGACGGCACCGACCTGCTGACCAACTACCACGTCGTCGAGTCGAGCTACCTGGCCGGCAACCGCCGGGTCTTCCTGGAACGCGACGGGCAGCGGATCGAGGCGGCGATCGTCGCCGTGGACGACGAGATCGACGTCGCCCAGCTGCGCACCACCGAGTCGTACGCCGGGCTCGAAGCGGCGGTCGAGCCGGTCCGCTCCGGTCAGCAGATCGTCGTGGTGGGTGCCCCGCTCGGGCTCGCCGACAGCGTCACCATCGGAGTGGTCAGCGCCTACCGGGAGGTCGACGACGGCTCGGGGCCGGTCATCCAGTTCGACGCGCCGATCAACCCCGGCAACTCGGGTGGCCCGGTGATCAACAGCAGCAAGCAGGTCGTTGGCATCGCCACCGCGAAGGCCCGGGACGCTGAAGGGATCGGACTGGCGGTGCCGATCCAGACAGCCTGCGAGGCGTTCGACCTGTGCTGACCGGGCCCGCCCAGTCGGTCCGGTACGTGGTGCGGCCGGGCCGGTCAGGTAGCGCCGGCCGGCCACCGGCCCGGCAGCACCGTCACCCCCGGCGGCGGCAGCCCGGCGGTGGACGCCAGCAGGTCGCACCAGGCCAGCAGATGCGCGTCGAGGGCGGTGGTGAGCGGGGTCCAGGAGGCCCGGATCTCGATGTCGCCGCCGGCCGGTTGACCGGCGAGCTCACCGAAACGGGTCGAGCAGGTCTGGGTCACGGTGCCGCCCAGCGCGGTGTACGTCGCCCCGTGCGCGTCCAGACCGTCGGTCAGCCAGGTCCATCCGACCGTCGGCAACAGCGGATCGGCGACCAGGTCCACCTCCAGGTCGGCGGTGACGTAGGTCACCAGGCGCAGCGTCCCCTGCCAGGCGTCGTGCCCGGCCGGATCGTGCAGCAGGACCAGCCGACCGGTGGCGACCTCCTCGGCCGACCGCAGCACCGTGGCGCTCATCGCGAACGCGTACGGTGCCAGCCGTTGCGGCGCACCGACCTCCTCGACCTGGATCTCCTGACGCGGAGCGGCCGCGCGCAGTCCGGCGACGGCGCGGCCGAACGCCTCGGGCAACGCGGTAAGGGGGGCCATGACCGCAGCCTAGGCCGAATCCCACGCCGGATGGGGCCCGGCGCGCCGGTACCGGGCCGGTGCCACGCCCGATCGTCGGCGTCGCCGCTGATCGCCCAGGCAGTCGTGGCACGATGGCGCCGTTGACTTCCTCCCCGCCCTGAAGCTAACGGACGGGGATTCCCTTGGTCACCCTCGGGGTTTCCTGTTTCACCGACGACCGCCCCGTCCGAGAGGAGGACTCCCGGTGAGGTCTTACACCGCCTCCACAGGCAGTCACGGAGAGCCCCTCCGCGAGAATGTTGCGGGCCGCGTTCACGTCCCGGTCGTGGGCCTGCCCGCACCGGCAGGTCCACGACCGCACCTGCAACGGCATCCGGTCAGCCAGAGCACCACAGGCGGAGCACAGCCGGGTCGACGGGAACCAGCGGTCCACGACCACCAGGTCCCGGCCGAACCAGTCCGCCTTGTACCCCAACATGGTGCGGAACTGCCGCCAGCCCGCGTCCGAGATGGCGCGGGCCAGGCTGTGGTTGGCCATCATGTTGCGGACGGTCAGGTCCTCGATCACGATCGTTTGGTTTTCACGAACGAGCCGAGTGGTCAACTTGTGCAGGTGGTCACGGCGGCGGTCGGCGATCCGGGCATGAACCCGGGCCACCACGAGTCGGGCCTTGGCCCGGTTCGCCGAACCTCGGGCCTTGCGCGCCAGGTTGCGCTGGGCGCGGGCCAGCCGAGCGCGGTCGCGGCGTTCGTGCCCCGGGTTGGGGATCTTCTCCCCGGTCGACAGAGTGAACAGGCTGTCGAGCCCGGCGTCGACCCCCACCACAGCAGTGGAGGCCGGGGCCGGCTCGATCCGGTCGTCGCAGAGCAGGGACACGAACCAGCGGCCCGCCGCGTCCTGCGACACCGTCACCGTCGACGGCGCCACACCCTCCGGCAGCGGACGCGACCACACGATGTCCAACGGTTCGGACATCTTCGCCAGGGTGAGCCGGCCGTCGCGCCAGCGGAACGCGCTGGCGGTGTACTCTGCCGACCGCCGCGACTTCTTCCTCGACTTGAAGGTCGGGTACCGGGCCCGTTTCGCCCAGAAGTTAGTGAACGCAGTCTGCAGGTGCCGCAGCGCCTGCTGCAGAGGGACGCAGGAGACGTCGGTGAGGAACGCGAACTCGTCGGTCTTCTTCCACCCGGTCAGCATCGCCGACGTGGCGTGGTAGGTGACCCGTTCCCGGCGTCGGGTCCACGCCTGCGTGCGGGCGGCCAGTGCCATGTTGTAGACCAGCCGGACACAACCGAACGTCCGGGCAAGCTCGCCCGCCTGCTCGGAGGTCGGGTAGAAGCGGTACCTGAACGCCCGCTTCACGGTCCTGGACACAGTCCACAGTCTAACAATCCGACCGGTGAGCCTTCCGGTGGCGTGTGGGCGGACGCCGATCCGCCCCGGCGGCGGACCTGCTATCCCTGCCCTGCTCCGCAGGGGTTCCGTTTCCTCTCCGGCCTGAAGGCCGAAGTATCCACGGAAGGACTCCGATGACCACGACGACACCGGGCGACACCGCCCCACACGCCGCGTCCGCCACCCCGGCCGACTCCGCCTTCGTCCGGGCCTGCCGGGGCGAACCCGTACCGCACACACCGGTGTGGTTCATGCGCCAGGCCGGCCGGTCGCTGCCGGAGTACCGCGAACTGCGCAGCGGGACCGGCATGCTGCAGGCCTGCCGGCAACCGGACATGGTCGCCGAGATCACCCTGCAGCCGGTACGCCGGCACGGCGTGGATGCCGCGATCCTGTTCAGCGACATCGTCGTACCGGTGGCGGCGGCCGGCGTCGAGCTGGACATCGTGGCCGGCACCGGACCGGTCATCGCCCACCCGGTCCGCAGCGCCGGCGACGTGGGCCGGCTGCGTCGGATCAGCCTCGACGACGTCGGCTTCGTCGACGAGGCCGTCCGGCTGCTCGTCGCCGAACTCGGCGCCACCCCCCTGATCGGCTTCGCCGGTGCGCCGTTCACCCTGGCGAGCTACCTCGTCGAGGGCGGACCGTCGCGGACCCACGCCCGCACCAAGGCGCTGATGTACGCAGACCCGGAGACCTGGCACGCGCTCTGCGCGCGGCTCGCCGAGATCACCGTCGAGTTCCTGCGGGTGCAGGTCGCCGCCGGAGCGTCGGCGGTGCAACTGTTCGACTCGTGGGCCGGCGCGCTGTCCGAGGCCGACTACCGCCGCTACGTCCTGCCGCACTCGGTGACCGTGCTGCACTCCCTCGCCGACGCCGGGGTACCCCGGATCCACTTCGGGGTCGGCACCGCCGAACTGCTCGGTGCCATGGCCGAGGCCGGTGCCGACGTCGTCGGCGTCGACTGGCGTACCCCACTGGACGCCGCGACGGTACGCGTCGGCCCAGGAAAGTCGGTCCAGGGCAACCTCGACCCGTGCCTGCTGCTGGCACCGTGGCAGGTGATCGAGACCGAGGTCCGGCGGGTGCTGGCCGAAGGCCTCGCCGCGCCCGGCCACGTGTTCAACCTCGGCCACGGCGTACTGCCGGAAACCGACCCCGAGGTGCTGACCCGGGTGGTCGAGCTGGTCCACACCGTGTCGGCCCGCTGAGCGCGGCGCGACAGGTCACAACACGGCAAGGCGGCCGGCGACCCCGCCGGCCCGGGGTGGCAAGGTGGCGGTATGCAGCAACCGTGGCGGATAGCCGTGGTGGGTGGCGGGATCGCCGGGCTGGCCGCAGTGGTGCGGCTGCGCGAGCGCTGCCCGGCCGGCACCAGGATCACGCTCTTCGAACAGTCCGGTGAGCTGGGCGGCAAGCTGCGTACCGGGCAGTTCGCCGGGCTGCCGGTGGAGCGCGGGGCTGAGGCGTTCCTGATGCGCGATCCCGCCGGTGGGGACTCTGCGGCACTGGCCCTGGCCCGCCGGGTCGGCCTCGGTGACCAGTTGGTGCATCCGGCGGTCGGCCAGGCCGCCCTGGCCATCGGTGGGCAGCTGCGGCCGCTGCCGGGCGGGACGCTGATCGGCGTACCCGGAGATCTTGCCGCCATCGCGGCGGTGGCCCGCGCCGACGAGAACCTCGACCCCGACGACGGCCGGCCGTTGCTCGGCCCCGACGCCGACGTCGCGGTAGGGGAACTGGTCCGTCGTCGGCTCGGTGACGACGTCGTCGAACGGCTCGTCGATCCGATGCTCGGCGGGGTGTACGCCGGCCGCGCCGACACGTTGTCGCTGGCCACCACGATCCCCGGGCTGGCCGCCGCCGCCCGCCGGGAGCACACCCTGCGCGCGGCGGTCCGGGCGGCCCTGGCGGCCCGACCGCCCGCCGCCGGTGCACCGGTCTTCGCCAGCATCGACGGTGGACTGAGCCGGCTGGTGACCGCCGTGGCGCAGGCGGCGACCGCCGGCGGCGGCCCGGTCGACGTCACGCTGCGCACCGGTGCCACGGTGCGGGAGCTGGCGGCTACGTCGACGGGGTGGCGGCTGGTGGTCGGACCGACCCGGGGTGCCGAGCGGATCGACGCCGACGCCGTCGTGCTCGCCGTGCCGGCCCGGCCGGCCGCCCGGTTGCTCGCGGCGGTCGACGCGGCCGCGGCCGTCGGTGTCGGCGCCCTGGACTACGCCAGCATCGCCCTGGTCACCCTGGCGCTGCCCGCCCCTGACCTGCCGGAGTTGTCCGGTTTCCTGGTGCCGGCGACCGAAGGCACCACGACGAAGGCGGCCACGTTCTTCAGCACCAAATGGGCCCACCTGCGTCGTACGGACGGGCTCGCCGTGGTGCGGGCCTCCGTCGGCCGCCACGGCGACGAGCAGTTGCTGCAGCGCGACGACGACGAACTGGTCGCCACCGCGCACGCCGAGCTGGGCCGGTTGACCGGGGCGCGGCTGCCGGCCGTCGCGCAGTCGCACGTGCAGCGCTGGGGCGGCGCGTTGCCGCAGTACCCGCCGGGGCACCTGGGCCGGGTCGCGGCGGCCCGGCGGTCGCTGCGCGGCACCCAGCGGGGGCTTGCGCTGGCCGGTGCGGCCTTCGACGGGATCGGCATCCCGGTGTGCGTACGGTCCGGCGAGAACGCCGCCGACGAGATTGTCACCACCCTGGAGGGAGTACGCCGATGAGCGGCGAGCAGAGCAACGCGGCGCGGCTGCGGGAGCTGAACGCGACGATCCAGTACACGATGTGGTCGGTGTTCCGGGTCGCCGAGCGGTTGCCGGCGTTGCGCGACGGGCTGATCGGTGAGGTCGAGTCGCTGATCGACGAGCTGACTGCCAAGGGCGTCACGGTACGCGGTACCTACGACGTCGCCGGGCTGCGCGCCGACGCCGACATCATGATCTGGTGGCACGCCGCCGACAGCGACGACCTGCAGGACGCGTACGGGCGCCTGCGCCGCACCGCGCTGGGTCGCCATCTCGTCCCGGTCTGGTCCCAGATGGCGCTGCACCGGCCGGCCGAGTTCAACAAGAGCCATGTGCCGGCGTTCCTGGCCGGCGAGGAGCCCCGGCCGTACATCTGCGTCTACCCGTTCGTCCGGTCGTACGAGTGGTACCTGCTGCCGGACGCCGAGCGTCGGGCGATGCTGGCCGAACACGGCCAGATGGCCCGCCCTTATCCGGACGTACGGGCCAACACGGTTGCGTCCTTCGCGCTTGGGGACTACGAGTGGCTGCTCGCCTTCGAAGCCGACGAACTGCACCGGATCGTCGACCTGATGCGGGACCTGCGCGCCTCGTCGGCCCGCCGGCACGTCCGCGAGGAGGTGCCGTTCTTCACCGGCCGGCGGCGCCCGGTCGCCGATCTGGTGAACAACCTGCCCTGATCGGGTTGGTGGCCGGGCGACGGTGGGTACCAGGAACGTGCCCCCCGAGGTTGGTTCGGCCGACCGGGCCGTACCGACCGGACCGGAGAACCACTCATCTGATCCGGAGGAGGGCACGATGAGTACGCAAGCTCCGACCCGCGACACCGCTATGAACCGGCCGATGATGGACCAGCAGTCCGCCACCGCCACCCGGATGGGCGACATGAATGCCGGGATGCGGCCGGCGATGGCACCGGGCACCGAGACCAAGTCGGCATTCAGGAGTACGGAGTTCTACGTCTACCTGATCGCCGTGGTCGGCGTTCTGCTGGCTTCCCAGGTCGTCAACGCCGACATCGACGGCGTGCAGGGCACGGCCGGCGTCGGGGACCCCTTCCCCGCCAGCACCGCCTGGTGGTATGTGGCCCTGCTGACCATCGGTTACATCGTGAGCCGTGGTCTGGCCAAGGCCGGTAGCGCGTGGCGCAACTCCGGCGAGCGGCACCACTGACCCTCGGGTCCGGTGCTGCCGAGCAGGGGGCCGGCGGCCGCGGTGGACGGTATCGTCCACTCGGCCGCCGGCCACTCGGCGTACCGCGGGGCGGGCGTCACTTCGCGTGCCGCGTCCCGCCGTGGACCCCGGGTGGCCGACGCATCGGCACGTGCGGAATTCCGTCCTCGACGTACTCCGGGCCGGCGACGACGAATCCGTGCCGGGCGTAGAGGGCCGTCAGGTGGGCCTGGGCGTCGAGGACACACGGCTGGTCACCGGCGATCGCCAGGGCGGCGTCGAGCAGCCGGTCGGCATGGCCTCGGCCGCGTTCGTGCGCGGCCACCGCCACCCGGCCGATCCGACGAACCCGGCCACCGCCGGCCTGGTCCGTGTCTGGTCCGGCCTGGTCCGTGTCTGGTCCGGCCTGGTCCGTGTCTGGTCCGGCCTGGTCCGTGTCCGGTTCGGTCAGCAGGCGCAGGCAGGCGACCAGCGCTCCGGCCCGGGCCAGCCACAGCTGCCGGGTCTGCGGCTCAAGGTCGCGCCCGTCCAGCTCCGGGTACGCGCACTCCTGCTCCACGACGAAGACGTCGACCCGGAGTTTCAGCAGTTGGTAGAGGGTGATCGGATCGAGCTCGACGGTATGTGCGACATGTGAGGTGAGGGCGGGTTCGGCGGGCACGCCGAGCGATGATACGCCGATCAGCCCGGTCGGCTACCGACCGCGTCGCGTACCTGCGCGCCGGTCTCCTGGTCCACGGTGCGGGCGCAGTGCGCACAGCAGAAGAACCGGCCCGACACCTCGACGCCGTGCCCGACGATCTTGCACTGGCAGTGCTCGCAGATCGGTGCGAGGAGCTGGATCGCGCACTCGAACGAGTCGAAGGTGTAGGTGTCCCCGCTCACCGTCCGGATGTCGAACGCCATCCAGTAGTCGTTGCCGCAGACCTCACAGGTCGCCATCATGTCCCCCAAACGTCGGCCTCCTCGCAGCGTGCGTCATCGGCCGTAACGGGGCGGTGCAATCCGGAAAAAAACCACCGACCGACCAGCGGTACGTCGGTGACCGGGCGACCGTGGGGTCCGTGGTCAGGCCGGCTCGAGCCGTAGCGCCACCGAGTTCATGCAGTACCGGGCGTTCTTCGAGGTGTACCGCTCGCCGTCGAAGCGGTGGCCCAGATGCGAATCGCAGGTCGCGCAGCGCACCTCGGTGCGCACCATGCCGTGCGACCGGTCCTCGATGTAACGCACTGCGCCGGGCAGTGCCTCGTCGAAGCTCGGCCAGCCACAGTGCGAGTCGAACTTGGTGTCGCTGGTGAACAGCGGCGCGTCGCAGGCCCGGCAGTGGTACGTACCGACCGTGGTGGTCTCGACGTACTCGCCCGACCAGGGCCGTTCGGTGCCGGCCTGGCGCAGCACCCGGAACTGCTCGGGGTTCAACCTCGCCCGCCACTGCTCGTCGGTGTGGGGCAGGTCGGCGGTCCGCGGCCGGTCGCCGGTGCGGGGCAGGTCAACCTTGTCGTCGGTCATGCCTCAACGGTACGGCGGACGCCGCCCCGACGCGTCGGGGCGGCGAACCCGGGTCCGCTGACCTATTGTCGGCGTATGGCTGGCACGAGCCGCAGTATCCGGACGTCGGCGACCACCGTCGAGGTGGCGGGCCATCAGGTGCGGCTGAGCAGCCCGGACCGGGTCTGTTTCCCCGGTCCGGGCTACACGAAGCAGGACGTGTTCGACTACTACCTGGCCGTCGGCGACGGGATCCTGCGGGCGCTGCGGGACCGCCCGACGACGCTGCAACGCTTCCCGGACGGCGTCGACGGGGAGATGTTCTACCAGAAGCGGGTGCCGGCCCGGGGCGTGCCGCCGTGGCTGCGTACCGCCCGGATCGCCTTTCCCAGCGGCCGGACCGCCGACGAACTCTGCCCCGCCGACCTGGCCCATGTGGCCTGGGCGGCGCAGATGGGCACGGTGGTGTTCCACCCCTGGCCGGTGCGCGCCGCCGACGTCGACCGGCCGGACGAGTTGCGGATCGACCTGGACCCGCAGCCGGGCACCGACTTCGCCGATGCGGTCGCCGCTGCCGGCGAGGTGCGTGCGCTGCTCGACGAACTCGGCGCGGTCGGCTACCCGAAAACTTCCGGCGGCCGGGGGGTGCACGTCTACCTGCGGATCGTGCCCCGCTGGTCGTTCGCCGAGGTACGCCGGGCGGTGATCGCGTTCGCCCGCGAGGTGCAGCGTCGCCGCCCCGACCTGGTCACCACCTCGTGGTGGAAGGAGGAGCGCGGCGAGAAGGTCTTCGTCGACTACAACCAGATGGCCCGGGACCGCACCATCGCCTGCGCCTATTCGCTGCGCGCCAACGCCCGCGCCACCGTCTCCACCCCGGTGAGCTGGGACGAGTTGACCGAGGTGGAACCGGACGACTTCGACCTGCGGACGGTGCCGCCCCGGCTGGCCGGGCGGGGCGACCCACACGCCGGCATCGACGACACGCCGTGGGACATCGGCCCGCTGCTGGAGTGGGCCGACCGCGACGAGCGGGACGGCCGGGGCGGGGACCTGCCGTACCCGCCGGATCATCCGAAGATGCCCGGCGAACCGAGGCGGGTGCAGCCCTCGCGGGCCCGTCCGGACACGCCTGGCTGACCTGCGGAACCGCCCGGCCCCAAACCGGTCCGGCGTGCCGGAACCGGTCAGGGTGCCGGCTCAGGCCGGGCAGCGCAGGTCGTCGGCGGGCACGGTCAGATCGATCAGGTACGCGTCGACCGCCGCGGCCACACACGGTGCGTGCGGGTACGCGGTGTGCCCGTCGCCCTCCCAGGTCACCAGCACTCCGGTGCCCAGTAGCTCGGCGAGGCGGGGGGCCTGCTCGTACGGGGTGGCCGGATCGCCGGTGGTGCCGACCACCAGGATCGGTGGGGCACCGGCCGCCGCGCCGACCGGATACGGGTCGGCGGCGGTCGGCCACTGCGCGCAGGCCAGCAGGCCGACCGCCAGCGCCGGGCCGAACCTGGGGTGTTCCTGGCGCCACTGCTGCTGCAGCGCGCGGATCTGCGCCGGGCGCAGCGGCATCTCGGCGTCGGCGCAGTTGATCGCCAGGTTGGCGGCGAACAGGTTGTCGTAGCCGCCGTCGGCGTCCCGGCCGGTGTAGGCGTCGGCCAGGGCGAACACCGGTGCCGGGTCGCCGTCGCGCAGCGCGGCCACGGCACGGGCCAGCCGTGGCCAGCCGCTGTCGTCGTAGAGCGAGGCGACCACGGCGTAGAAGATCCATCCGGGGGTCGCCGTCCGTCCGTCGGCCGACGCCACCGGTTTCGTACTGGCCCGGTCGACGGCGTCGTCGAGCGTGCCGGCGGGGTCGGTGCTGATCGGGCAGGATGCCGGGGTGGCGGCGCACCACCGGACGAACGCGTCGAAGGCACGTTCGAAACCGGCGGCCTGGCCCAGCGAGCCGGCCACCGGATCCTGCTGCGGATCGATCGCGCCGTCGAGGACCAGGGCACGGACCCGCTCGGGGAACAGGTGGGCGTAGGTGGCTCCCAGCAGGCTGCCGTACGAGTAGCCGAGGTAGGTGAGTCGTTCGTCGCCGACAGCGGCCCGGACCGCATCGAGGTCCCGGGCGGTCTGATGGGTGGAGAAGGCGGCGAGCCGGTCGCCGTGGCGGGCCGCGCAGTCGGCCGCGATCCGCCGGTTCACCTCGGCGGCGGCGGCGAAGGCGGCGTCGTCGTCGGGGTCCGGGTCGGCACCGAAGACAGCGTCCCAGTCCGCGTCGGCCCCACAGTCCACACCGGCGGAGCGGGCCACCCCGCGCGGGTCGAAACCGACCACGTCGAAGCGGCGCAGCACCGCGTCCGGCAGGCCGCCGGACCGTTCGCCCAGGGCCAGCCGCGCGGCGGCGTCGACCCCGGAGACGCCCGGGCCACCGGGGTTGACCACGAGCGTGCCGATCCGGTCCCGCTGCGCGGCGGAACGCACCCGCAGCAGCGCGAGTGGCAGGGTTCCGGCGGCCGGGCCGAGGGCCCAGTCGACCGGTACGTCGAGCGTGGCGCAGTCGTAGCGCAGGTCGTCGCCGACCTCGCCGGACCACTGGCCGGCAACCTCGGGGCAGGGCCGCCAGGGCAGCCCGGTCGTGGCGCCGGCATCCGGGTGGCCCGACCCCTCCGGCGGTGCCGCGCCGGGGCCGTCGCTCGTGGTGCAGCCGGTGAGCCCGGCCATGACCACGGCCAGTACGGCGGCGGCGACGGTCAGCCGGCGGCCGCGCCGGGGCGAGGGCGGTCGCGGGCGCAGGAGGCCGCCGCGCCTGGTCACCGTCGACCGGTGGGGTCGCCGGCGAGCACCCGGTCGACGTCGAAGCGTACCGGCCGGACGAGCTGGTCGTAGCGGCACGAGGCGGGATCGCGGTCCGGGCGCCAGCGCAGGAACCGTGCGGTGTGCCGGAACCGGTCACCCTCCATCGCGTCGTAGGCGACCTCGGCGACCCACTCGGGTCGCAGCGGCTGCCATTCGAGGTTCTTGCCGCCGCTCCACCGGCTGGGCGCTCCCGGCACGCGCTGCCCGGAGGTCCCGTCACCGCCGACCCACGGGTGTTCGGCTGCGGTGGTACGCAGTGGTGCCAGCTCCTCGACCAGCTCGGCCCGCCGGGCCGCGGTGAACGACGCACAGACCCCGACGTGGTGCAGCGTGCCGGTGTCGTCGTAGAGACCGAGCAGCAGTGAACCCACCACCGGGCCGGACTTGTGCCAGCGGAATCCGGCCACGACCACATCGGCGGTACGCCCGTGCTTGACCTTGAACATCGACCGTTTGCCTGGTTCGTACCGCAGCTCGGCCGGTTTGGCGATCACCCCGTCGAGGCCGGCGCCCTCGAAGATGTCGAACCACTGCCGGGCGGTCTGCGGGTCGGTGGTGACCGGCGTCAGATGCATGGGGGCGGTGACGGTGGCCAGGGCGTCGGTCAACCGCTCGCGCCGGATGCGGAACGGCTCGTCGAGCAGGGCCGTGTCGTCGAGGGCGAGCAGGTCGAAGGCGACGAACGAGGCCGGGGTCTGCTCGGCGAGCAGCCGGACCCGCGACGCCGCCGGGTGGATGCGCTGCCCGAGCAGGTCGAAGTCCAGCCGTGACCGGTCTGCCTCCGGGCGGATCACGACCAGCTCACCGTCGACGACGACCCGGGGTGGCAACTGCGCCAGCGCCTGGGTGATCACTTCCGGGAAGTACCTGGTGAGGGTCTTGCCGCCACGGCTGGCCAGCTCCACCTCGGTGCCGTCGCGGAAGATGACGCACCGGTAGCCGTCCCACTTGGGCTCGTAGCTGAGCCCGTCGGCGACCGGCAGTGTGGTGACCGGCCTGGCCAGCATCGGTTCGATCGGGCAGGGGATCGGCAGTTTCACCGGACCAGTGAACCATCCCGCCCCGACGGTCCGGGCCCCGTCGTGGCCGGCGATTCCGACCGGGCCGTCACCGGCGTTCCCGTCTCGCGGTCACGGCCGTCCCGTCAGTGAAAACGCCGCCACACGTCGCGTACCCGCCGGAACACCGGCCGGACCGGACGGGCCAGCCAGGGCATCCGGCGGGCGGCCTTGCGGTACAACGGCACGGCGGCGGCGCGCAGTTCCTGCCGTACGGTCTTGAGCTGCCGTTTGGTGCGGTCGAGCTCGGCACGGCTGGACCGCAGTTGCTCCTCGAGCTCGCTCAGCCGGGCGGTCGGGATGGTCGACATCGGCTCGTGCTCGAGGATCGGACCGGACTCGCCGTTCTCGCCGCGCACCAGCCAGGGGCGGTCGGCGTAGATGTCGACCTGATGCCCGGCGAGCGGTACGTCGGCCTTCTCCCGGGTAGCGGCGAAGTGCTCGGCGAACATCGCCCGGTACTGCTTGGCCTGCTCCACCGAGGTGGCGAGGATCAGCTTGTTGGGCACCAGCACGGCGGGCACCAGGCTGCCGCCGTGCTCGAGGTACCGGAAGAGGCCGGTGATCACACCGAGCCAGTGCCGGTTGAGAATGTCGTCGACAACGACCATTCCGCGCTCGGTGACCGTCTGCTCGGCGATCCGGAGATCGTTCTCGGTGATCTCAGTGGTATGTCCGCCGTCGATGGAGAAGATCCGGAACCGGCGGCCGGCCGAGACGAATCCGGTCTGTTCCAGCTCCAGGCTGGATGTCTGCAGGATGTCGACGTTGTCGCCGGCACCGTAGGTCGCCAGGTTCTGCTCGAACGTGTCCCGGTCGCCGTACCCGGACCGGTCCACGTTCGCCGACTGGTCGCCGAACACGTCGATGGCGACCGCCCGCTGGTCCGTCGGCAGGGCGAGCGCGAGACAGAGGAACGACTTGCCGTGGTGGATCCCGATCTCGGCGACATCGCCGGTGATGCCGTCGGCGCGCTGCGCGGTCTCGATGCCGCTCAGGTAGACGGCGGTCGACGGGTTCAGCCAGCCGTGGACCCGATGGAAGCCGGTGCGAAGGTAGTTCGCCTTCAGGTCGGGCAGGACCGGTGTGAGCGCCGTCATGTCCGGAGACCTTACCGCCAAATGTGGAAACATCAACGGTTCGTCGCGGGCACAATTCGAGGTGCGTACCGCATCGCGCACCGCCTGTCCCGACTGCTTGTCAACGGTGGCGGCAGGTGCCTGAGAAAGGCGAACCGGATGTCAGGTTTCACCTATCCGCAGACCGGGGCCACCAGCCAGTTGCTGCGTACCGCCGAGGCCGGGCACCGGCCCTACCCGGCCCTGCCCGCCGGTTACCGCCATCTGCGCTACCGGACGGCGCTACGACCAGGCACCTTCGACCGTGCGGGACGGGCCGTGCTCACCTGGCGGATGCACCGGGCCGCCGGGGCCCGGGTCGCCGCCTCGGCACCACGCGCCGAACCCGGTGTGCAGGTCACGGTCAGCCTCGGCGTGGGTCCGCTGCGGATGACCGCGCCGTGCGCGGTCGTGTGGGCGACCGACACCGCGGACCGGGTCGGGTTCGCCTACGGCACGCTCGACGGGCACCCGGCCAGCGGCGAGGAGGCCTTCCTGGTGGAGCGGGCCGGTGACCGGGTGTGGTTCTCCGTGGTGGCGTTCAGCCGACCGGTGGCACCGGCGATGCGGCTCGCCGGCCCGGTCGCGGTGGCGGCCCAGCATCTCTACGCCTGGCGACTGGGTGTCGCGCTGCGCCGGCTGACCCGCTGATCCGCTGCGGAGGGGCCGGCTGATCCGGTGCGCCCGGGCTGCACCGGGGCCCGGCCGCCGACGCGGTCAGAACCGCGCGAAGGACCGCAGCGGTGCGCGGGGGCCGAACCGGGGGGCCGCCAGGCCGGCCAGCTCCAGCAGCAGGCAGACCCGTCCCCGGTGGCCACGGAACGGCTCCAGCAGGTCCAGCATCCGCTGGTCGTCGCCGCGTGCCTCGCCGGCCAGCGCCCAGGCGACCGTGTTCGGCAGGTGGAAGTCCCCGACGCTCACCGCGTCCGCCGCGCCGAAGGCGACCCGGACCACCTCGGCGGCGGTCCACGGGCCGATTCCGGGCAGGCTCGTCAGTCGGCTGGTCGCGGTCGCCGCGTCGACGCTGGCCTCCAGCCGGTCGGCCACGGCCGCCGCCCGGCACAGGGTCTGCGCTCGGCGCTGCTCGATGCCGAGCGGGTGGAACTTCCAGTACGGGGTCGTCGCGATCACCGCTGGTTCGGGGGTGACCCACAGGCCGGCCGCCGGCCCGGGTGCCGGTGTCCCGAAGGCGCGTACGGTGGCGGCGTACCCGCGGTAGGCCTCGACCCCGGTCACCTTCTGCTCCAGGACGGCCCGCAGCACCCGGGCGAACACCGCGCCGGTCGCGGGCAGCCGGACCCCGGCGTAGCGGCGGGCCAGGGCATGCACCACCGGGTGGCGTCGGGCGAGCGGACGGAATCCGTCGACGTCGTCGCGGAGCCCGGCGACCGCGTCGGCGATGTCGACGACGTCGGCCGCGCCGGGGCCGTGCCCGGTGGCGATCAGCTCGCCGCCGCGCCGGTGCAGCGTGAGTGTCGCCGGACCGCTCGGCATACGGGCGGTCCACCAGAAGGTGTCCGCGTGCCAGCGGGCGCAGGGGTCGAACCGGCCCATCGCCAGCGGACGCACGGACCGGGCCAGGTGGTAACCGGCCGGTGGCCGCAGAATCCGTTGCCGGCTCGCCGACCTGTCCACCCGCTCGTGCCCGGCCATGACCGCCACTGTGCCAGCCGGTGTGGTGCGGGCGGCCACCGCCCCGGCTGGCGACCCGCACCGGTTGCCCAGTGGGTGCACCACCGGGCGCCTATCGGGTGACCAGCACCCGGACCACGTCGAAGGCGGGGATCTGGTTGGCCCGCTGCATCATCGGCACCCGGTGGGAGCCGTCGCCGGCCCAGGACGCGCACTGTGCCACGCCAGGGCCGGGCAGGCCCGGAACCTCGACGGTGACCTCGTCGGCATCCGCACCGCCCCGGCCGTCCTCGGTGGCAACGAAGAACGCCGGCACCGGTCCGGGCTGGGGTGCGGTGCGGTTGCTGGTGAGCATCCGGCAGGCGGTATGGAAGTGCCCCCGGGTCAGCCCGTCCTCGTTCAGGAAGGAGCTTTCCAGGTAGTAACCACCCTGCCCGGCCGGCAGGAACCGGTCCCGGACCAGGTTGCGGGTGCTGATCCGCAAGGTGAAGGGCTCGTTCGACCGGACCCGGTCAGGCGCCGAGACGATCATGAGCTGGGGGTTGTTGTCGGCGTCGCCGACCTCGCCGAAGGCCGTGCTCACGCAGCGGTCACCGACCTGGAACCCGTCGTGCGGTGGCAGATCGCTGCCGGAGCAGTCGTCGCCGAGAATCTCCAGTGCGTCGGGGGCCGGCACGGCGGTGGCGGTGCCCTCGGCGGACGGCTGCGGACAGGCGTCCCGGCCGCCGGTCGGGCCACGCTGGCCGTCGCCCCAGTGGTGCCGGACCCCGAACTCGTCCACCGTGGTGCCGGTGTCGGCCGGATCGGTCGATGCGGCCGGGTCCGGTGCGCTCTGACAGGCGACGGCGCGGTCCCGGCGGTCCCGGTCCCGGTCCCGGTCGCCCCGGGTCCCGGCGGAGGAGATCTGGGTTACGGCGACGACTCCGCCGAAGACCGCGAGCATCATGGCCACCGCGAGTACGCGGGTCCGGGTGCTGCCGCGTCGGGCAGGTCGATCGTCGGTACGCCGTCGGCGCGGTGAACGGTTCACGTGATGCCACCTCTTTCATCGGACCCCGACCGAGGGCGTCCGGTGCAACGCGGTCGGTGCTGCGATGTCTGTTCGCGGAGACCGACCGTACGAAGGTGACTCGACGACAGTCAACAATCCTTCCGGTAAATGCGAAACACTTAGGCGGCAATTAATGTCGATTTCAAGCTTGCCGATGATGCGGCATGCCGACAGTGCGCACACAACGAAGCGGCGGCCGGCCGCGCCCTCCCTGGCAACGACCGGCCGCCGCGAATCACGGGCGCCGTGGGGTATCAGTAGTCGTAGTCGCCCGAGTCGCTGTCGGAGTCGGCGTCCTTGTCCGAGTCCTTGCTGTCGAGGCCCTTGATGTTGTCGCGGCCGTCGCCGTCCGGCACCGCGATCGGCTTCGGCGTGCCCTCCGGCAGGCATTCCAGGTTCTTCGAGCCGTCCGGCTGGACGACGAACCAGGTGCCACCGACGCCCTGGCCCTTCCAGTCGCCGGGCTTCTCGTCGCCCGCGTAGTAGTAGATCGGCCATCCGTCGATGGTCAGCTGCCGGGTGCCGTCGGGCCGGTTCACCGTGCCGACCAGCTCCTCGTCCACTCCGGACAGGATCGGGTCGCCGTCGGTCAGGGCCGGCGGCCAGATCTTGGCGCAGTCGCCCTCGCAGTTCGACGCCGGCGGGTCGTCGGTGTCGTTCTCGAAGCGGTAGAGCAGCCAGCCGTCCTCGTCCGTGACGACGTTACCCATCTTGTCGACAGCCTTGCCGACCAGTTCCTTGGTGAGGTCCTCGTCGGCGACGTCGACGGCGACGTCATCGGTGTCGACCGGCTCGGGCGCGGCCGAAGCCTGCGCCGCGTTCGCCGCGTTGACGACCGGCTGGGCCTGAGCGCCGCCAAAGTCGTCCGGGTTGTAACCTGCCGGGGCGCAACCCGGCAACACGAGTGCCGCCAGCGCGCCTGCGACTATGACGGTCCGCTTTCCCAGTGCCACGTGCCCTCCCTCATTCGTCCACATCGGGCTTCATCTAGAGGTACGCACCATCCGCAGGATTGGATCGGCAATAGCGAGTGCACAATTTCACATGTGCTGGTTGAACCAGGTGCTGCCGGGCTGCGTGTCGGCTGCTTCTGCGTCGCCGGTCAGGCGGATCCGGCTGCCGGACGGTCCGCAAAACGCCGACAGTCCGTGGGTGTCCGGCATTTGCTCCGGACACCCACGGACTGTCGGCGTCACACCTGATTCTGTTGTCGATGTGGGAATGGTCGAGACCCCCGGTCAGACCGGTACCGTCACGAGTGCCGTGGCCACGCCGGACTGGTCGACCGCCTGCACCTGGATGCGTTCGATATCGTCGCGTGGTGCTGCGGTGGACGTCGTGAGCAGTAGTGGGGCCGGCTGTTCGGGCGTGCCGTAACCGGTTTCCGGCACGGCCCAGGTGGAGAGCACCTCGGCGGTGCCGCTGGCCCGGATGACCACCAGCCGGCACTGCATCGGCCCTGGCACCCGGCGTAGCGCGAAGGACACCTGGGTGCCCCACCCGGCCTCCTCCAGCACCACGTCCGCCTCCACCCCGGTGGTCGGGTCGACCGTGCTGAACTTCTCCCCGGTCACCTCCGGCCCGCCGACCCCGGACTGTGGACCGAGCGGAGACGGACCGGCAGTGGCCGAGACCTCCCCGCCGGCCTGCGGCACCGTGGCGGAGTCCGCGCCGAACCATTGCGCGCCGACCAGGAACGAGCCGCCGGTCAGAGTCGCCATCAGGACGAACCCGGCAGCGATCTGTACCGGTCGGCTGGCCAGCCGCCGACGGCGGGAGCTACGGGCGAGGTCGAGCGGAAGGACCTGACCATGGTCGCGGTGCCGGTCGGTGCCGGACTCGCCGCCGGCCCAGCCGGGCGGCGGCACGTCGTCGGCGCTGCCGGTCGCCCCACCAGGCAGGTCCACACCGGTGGGGCTCTGCGAAGGGAGGGCGGAACTGCCCTCCAGTTGGCTGATGTCGACCGTGGACATCAGCCCGACGATCGGGATCAGGGACTCGAGTTCGGCGGCGCAGGCCCAGCAGCCCGCGAGGTGCTCCTCGAAACGCTCGACGTCGTCGGCGTCGAGCGCGCCCAGCGCGTACGCCCCGACGTCCCAGTGCGCGGACCGTGTCATTCCGTTACCCCCCGCTGTTGCAGCGCCGTCCGCAGCGCACGTAGCGCGTAGTAGACCCGCGACTTCGCGGTACCCAGTGGCAGACCAAGCTCCTGTGCCGCCTCGGGGACGGTGCGTCCCCGGAAGTACGTCTCGATCAGGATCTCCCGGTGCGGCTGGCTCAACGTCCGCATGGCATCGGTCACCGTCATCTGACGCAGCACCTGATCGGTGCCGTCGGACTCGGCGAAACTTTCCAGGTCCCGGTCGTACTCCTCGGTCGGCCGGGCCTTCTCGCTGCGGTGGTCGTCGATGGCGATCCGCCGTGCCACGGTGACCAGCCAGGGGCGCAACGACGCCTGCCCCTGGGCACCGAGCCGGTGGGCGTTGCGCCACGCCCGCAGCAGTGTCTCCTGGACGATGTCCTCGGCCCGCTGCCGGTCCCCCCCGGTCAGCCGGAGCACGAACCCCAACAGGGGTCGGGCGTGCTCGGCATACAGCGTGCGGACGAGATCGTCCCCGTGGCTGGACTCCGGCGTCCCGGCCTGGTGCCGGCTGCCTGCAGTCCGTGACGTCACCGGCTCATCATCGCGCTCGGCCGCCCTCCCGTCGATGGTCTGCCAACGTTGCATGGCCCTGATGGCCGGCGACCCGCTGCCGGTCACGCCTGGCCGGACCGTCTCCGCCTGCCAGCCGCTCGCGACCGCATACATCGCAGGACCTCCATCCGACGTCACCTGACGGCCCGCGGCTGGGGGCCCACCTCCAGATACGGAACCGACCGGCGGACGGATCAAAGCCCATGCGGAAAAGTTCCGTCGGGTGGTGGCGGCGACGGCTGCGCGGTGGCGTCGTCGATCGGCGCCGCCGCCGCGATCAGCTGGTCGAGTGCCGCGCCGTGTACCACCCGGCTGGGGAACCAGTCCCCGGCGGCGCGCCGGGTCAGCTCAGCGACCTGCGGCAGCGTGCGTCCGGCGACCACCACGAGGTTGCCGTACCGGCGTTGTCGCAGCACCGCCGCGTCCGCGATCAGGCAGATGCCGGGCAGCACCTGGCGGACCGACGCCAGGTGTCGCCGGGCCCAGTGCAGCGGCGGCCCGTCGGCGACGTTGGACACCAGTTGCCCGCCGGGGGCGAGCACCCGGGCCACCTCGGTCACGAACTCCACCGAGGTCAGCCCCGCCGGAGTACGGGCACCGGAGAAGACGTCCGCGATCACCAGGTCGTAGCTGCCGGCGCGGGCCTGCTCGACCGCGGTACGGGCGTCGCCGACCCGGACCCGCAGGTTGCGGTCGGCCGGCAACGGCAGTTCCCGGCGGACCAGCTCGGTCAGCGCGGCGTCGATCTCCACCACCCGTTGGTGCGACCCGGGTCGGGTCGCGGCCAGGTAGCGCGGCAGGGTCAACGCACCACCGCCCAGGTGCAGGACCCGCAGCGGTACGCCCGGTTCGGCGGCCAGGTCGACGGCGGCGGCGATCCGCCGGACGTACTCGAACTCCAGGTGCGTCGGATCGTCCAGGTCGACATGTGACTGTTGGGTGCCGTCCAGCAGCAGGGTGTAACCCCGGCGGCGGTCCGGGTCCGCGACGAGTTGCGCGGTGCCGGTGTCGACCTGGACCGGCGGCGGTGCTGTCCTACGAGCGCGGCCCACGGTGGCAGTATGCCGGTACCGCACCGGACAGCCGGCGGGGGACCGGCGCAACGCCCGGCTGCCGACAGGCTCGACGCCCAATGGGGGACGGGCTCATCGCCGGGCCGCCGACAGGCTCAACGCCCGGTGCAGCAGCCGGGCGTCGCCGAGCATCGCCCGCAGCCGCCGCTCCAGCCCGGCGATCGGCACCAGGTTCTGCGGCGCGCGGGGGTCCTTGTACGGCGTCGACGCGAACCGGGGCAGCGCCGCCAGCGAGAGATCGGCCAGGGCGATGGCCGCCTGCGCCGTGATGTCCGGCCGGCACTCCACCCGGACGATGCCGGCCCAGGGAGCGCCGCGCGGCCCGGGCAGCCGCAGGTACCACGAGTAGGTACGCCACCGGGTGCCATGCAGGAACACCGGACTGCGTTCGGCCGGTCGCAGCCCGGTCACCACCGGGAGCAGACCGGCCGGCAGGTACGTCTTGCTGACCGACTTGATGTAGCCGATGGTGTTCGGCAGTTGCCGACCGCGCAGCGGACCGTCCACCACCAGCAGTTCGTCATCGGCGCCGTCGGCCCCGGCCCGGGCCTGCTCGGACACGGCGATCTCCAGCGCGGCCAACGCCGGCTGCACCACCTGCGGCAATGTCGCCGGATCCGGGTGGTCGACCCGCCGCGCCGGGTAGCGGATCTGCCCGACGGTCAGGTCGGTCGCGGCGGCGCTCGGAGTGAACAGTCCGCGCTCCGGCCGTGCTCCGGCCAACGTCGCCGATCCTGCGCGCAGGTCGCAGCGGACCACGCCGGCCGCGTACGAGGCGGCTATCGCCGGGTAGGACACCCCGTCCGGCTCGTCGCTCCACAACGACGCGTCGATCCGGCGTACCCCGTCGACCAGCAGCACCACGTCCGGTGCGCGTACGTCGGCGGGCTGCCGTAACGCCTGCCAGGCAGCCGGATCCAGCTCCACCGCGAGATCGGTGGCGTCCGAGCTGTCGTCGGTCGCGCCCGGCGCCCCCGCTTCGGGAGCTTCGAACGACGTGCCGTAGCCGGGCTGCCAGCCCTCCACGAACCACCGGACACCGCCGCCCGGCTGTTGCGCCGGCCCGCCGGTCACAGCCCGCTCCGGTGCACCCGCGCGGTCCGGGCGTCCTTGCGGACCTCGAAACGTACCGGCACCCGTGCGGCGAGCGCCGGTACGTGGGTGACGATCCCGACCACCCGGTCGCCCCGGGCCGCCAACCCTTCCAACGTGGCCGCGACCGTGTCCAACGTGGCCGCGTCGAGGGAGCCGAAGCCCTCGTCGAGGACGATCGATTCCAGGCTCGCCGCGCTTGTCGACATGCCGGCCAACTGCTCCGACAACGCCAGGGCCAACGCCAGCGACGCCTGGAACGTCTCCCCGCCGGACAGCGTGCGTACGCCTCGGCGCAGCCCCGCGTCGTGATGGTCGACGACGAAGAACTCGCCCGCGTCGTGCACCAGTTCGTACTGGCCGTTGGACAACTCCTGCAGGATCCGCGAGGCCCCGTCCACCAGCAGGTCCAGCGCCTCGACCAGCAGCCACCGCTCGAAGTTGTTCGCCCGCAGATGTCCGGCCAGGGTACGGGCCAGCTGCGCCTGCCGTTCCTGGTCGGCGCGGCGCTGGCGTAGCTCGCCCACCTGGGCGAACCGCTCGACGAGCCGGTCGTGGTCGCTGCCCGCCCGCTGCACCGCCAACGCGGCGGCCTGTCGGTACACCGCCGGGTCGACCGCCGCGCGGGCACCCGGCCCACGGTCGTCGGCGCCGCGCCGGGCGTCGGGTACCGGCGCCGGCGCACCGGCGGCGAGGAACAGCGCGTCGATCCGGTCGGCGACGGTGGCGGCCGACTCCCGGGCGTTCGTCAGCTCCTGGTCGGCGCGGGACTGTGCCGCCCGGCGGTCGGCCGCCAGCGCGTCCGCCCAGTCGGCCAGCTGGGTCCAGGCGTCGGCCAGGTCACCGCGTTCGGCGGCCGGCGGTGCCAGCCGCGCCACCGCGTCGCGGACGGTGTCGAAGTCCCGCCAGGCCGACTGCAACCGCTGTTCGCCGGCCACGGCGGCCTGCTGTGCCCGGCGGGCCACGTCCCGGGCCTGCCGGACCTGGACAGCGGCGGAGTCGAGCCGGTCCTGCAGCCGGTCGACCGCCGTCAGTTCGGCGTGCAGTGCCTCGCTGCCGGGCGAATCGGCCACCTCGCGGTCTAGCTCGGCCAACCGGCCCGCCAACTGCTCGGCGCGTACCCGGGCCCGGTCGACGGCCCGGTCCACCTCGCGCAGGGCCTGCTCGGCGTCGGTGACCGCCTCGCGGGCCTGGTCGGCGGCGGCCCGGGCCGCCTGGCCGGCGGCCTTCGCCTCGGCGACCCGGGAGCCGGCCGGCTCCGGTGGCAGCACCGGCACCGGCTGGGCGCAGACCGGGCAGTCCGCCCCGGCGACCAGCTCGTGGCGCAGTGCCGCGGCCCGGTCGGCGGTCTGCGCCTGCTGGTACGCCCGTCGGGCCTGTTCCAACGCGGCGTCGGCCGCCTCGGCGCGGGCCCGGACCGCGTCCAGGGTCGCCTGGCCGGCGGCCTGCTCCGCCTGCGCGGCGGCGAGCGCCGGTGCCAGCCCGGCGATCTCCGCCGCGACCCGGTCCCGTTCGACGTGCGCCTGCAGCAGCAGCCGCAGGGCGGCCGGATCACCGGCGGCGGCCAGTTCGGCGCGGACCTTCTCCTCCCGTTCCTCGGCGGCGAGCACCGCGCGGTCGGCGTCGGCGGCGGCGGTCCGCGCCCGGGCCACCTCGTCGGCGAGGACAGTCGCCGACGCCGGCGGTGTCACACCGGCCAACAGGTCGATCTCCGCGGCCAGCGCGGCGACCCGGTCGGCGACCGTGGTCACGGTCCGCTGTGCCTGCTCCAGCTCGGGCAGTACGTCGTCGACCGCGCCCGCCAGCGTCCGCATCGCCTCGACGTGCGCCGCCGCGGCGGCCACCGCCTCGGCGTCGGCGTCGGTCAGCCCGCCGAGCAGGTGGTCGACCGCCGCCATCGCCGCCTCGGCGGCACCCGCGCGGGCGGTGGCCCGATCCCGGACCTGCTCGTAGACGTGCAGCCCGAGCAGGTTGATCAGGATCTGCTGGCGGGTGGCCGGCTTGGCGTGCAGGAAGTCAGCGAATCGGCCCTGGGGCAGCAGCACACAGGTGGTGAACTGCTCGTACGGCAGCCCGACCGCCTCCAGCACCGCCTGCTCCATCTCGGCCGGACTGCCGGCCAGCACCTCACCGAGGTCGTCCGGGCTCATCCCGGTGTCCAGCCGGGTCACGTCGAACCCGGGCGGCATCAGCTGCAGCCCGGCGCCGCCGGTCTTGACCGCACCCCGGGAGTCGCGGCGTACCACCCGGGTGGCCACGTAGCGGCTGCCGGCGCTTTCGAAGACCAGCCGGACCCGCGCCTCGGTGGCCGACGGCGCCAGGGCCGAGCCGATGCCCCGGCTGCTGCCCCAGCGGGGCACCTGGCCGTACAGGGCGAAGCAGATCGCGTCGAGGATGCTGGACTTGCCCGACCCGGTCGGCCCGACCAGGGCGAAGAAGTCGGCGTCGGTGAAGTCGACCGTGGTCTCCTCGCGGAACACGGTGAAACCGGCCATGTCCAGCCGCAGCGGCCTCACGACGAGGTCACCTCCTCGTAGAGGGTGTCGAACAGGGCGCGGACCCCGTCGTCGTCCTGCCCGCGCGCGTCGAGGTAGTCGGCGAACAGCACACCAGGGTCGCGTCCGGTGCGCTGTGCGGTCCGGGCGGGACCGACCTGGGCCCGGGCGAACTCCGGGTCGATGCGGACCTCCAAGGCCCGGGGCAGCAGCTCCTGCACCTGCTCGCGCAGCCCGGCCCGGGGCACCTCCCGGATCAGGACCCGCAGCCAGGCGTCGCCGTGGTCACCGGCGGCCAGCTCCGCCAACGTGCCCCGGACGGTACGCAGCGTCGCGGCGGCCGTTACCGGTACGTCGCGTACCCGGGCGGCGGTGGTGGCGCTGACGTCGACCAGACTGACCGACGGGACGTTCTCCTCCTCGCCGAAGTCGACCGCCAGCGGGCTGCCGCTGTAACGCACCGGACAGGGCGCCTCCAGTTGCTGCGCCCGGTGCAGGTGGCCGAGGGCGACGTAGTGGGTGCCGGTCGGGAAGACCGTCGCCGGTACGGCGTACCCGAGAACGGTGTGGACCTCGCGCTCGCCGCCGCCGGAGCGCCCGCCGACCACCGTCAGGTGCGCGGTGATCAGGTCGACCACGCCCGGTTCACCGAAGCCGTCGGTGAGTCGGGCCAGCACCCGGGCGACGTGGTCGGCGTAGGTCTGGGTGGCCTCGGCGGCGGTCAGCTGGTACATCTCGGTGGCCCGTACGGCGTACCGCTGGGACAGGAACGGCAGGGCGACCAGCCGCCACCGCTCGCCGCTGTCGGTGACTCCGGTGACGATGTGCTCGTCCGGGTTGTCGCGGACCGTGCCGCGCAGGGTGATGCCGGCGGCGTCCGCCCACGGCCGCAGCGCGTCCAGGGCTGCCCCGTTGTCGTGGTTGCCGCCGATGGCCACCACGGCTGCCCCGGTGGCGCGCAGCGCGGTCAGCGCGCGGGTGACCACGCGGGTGGCGTCCGGCCCGGGGGCGGAGGTGTCGTAGAGGTCGCCGGCGACGATCACCAGGTCCGGGCGTTCGGTGCGGGCGATCTCCACCAGCTGGGCGAGCACCTGGATCTGCTCGGCCAGTCTGGGCTGTCCCTTCAGGACCTTGCCGACGTGCCAGTCGGAGGTGTGCAGGATCCGCATCCGGGGGGACCTCCTGAGCCTCGGGTCAGAACGGGATATCATCGTCGTTGATCGTCGACCGGCTGCCGACCACCGCGAACGGGTCTGCCGCCTGCACGATGGAGCGCAGCGTGCCCGACGGCGCGGCCCCCGCCTCCGACGAGCGGGTGGCCCAGGCCGGGAACGGGAACTCCAGGCAGAGCGGGACCGGGATGTCCGGCTGGTTGACGAACATGGTCCCCGGCTTGGCCAGCAGCACCCGTTGGCGCTGCACGGCCGGCAGGAAGCCGTACTCCGGCCGGGACGCCTCGGCCGGGTCGAGCCGGCCGACCACCCGGATCGCCGAGTTGGTGACGATCCGCCGCTCCACCTCGCTGGCGGTCTGCTGGGCACCGATCAGGATCACCCCGAGCGAACGGCCCCGCTCGGCGATGTCGAGCAGCACCTCCTTGATCGGCGACGACCCGTCCCGGGGGGCGTACTTGTTGAGCTCGTCGAGCACGACGAACAGCAACGGTTTGGCGGTGCCGGCCCGTTCCTTGCGGTCGAATTCGTTCTTGAGGGTCACCCCGACCACGAACCGCTGCGCCCGGTCCGGCAGGTTGTGCAGGTCGACCACGGTCACCTGGGCACTGTCGTCGGTGCTGATCTGGTGCGGCCGTCGGCTGGCCAGGTCGCCGCGGATCAGCCGGGCCAGGTCGCGTTTGCTGCCGATCAGCCGGCGGGCGAACGCGTTCACCGTACCCATGCCGACCGCCGACCCGGCCCATGCCGACCGGGTCTCCTCGTCGCCGAGCTGGTCGACGACGTGGTCGACCAGATCCCCGTACGAGCCGATCCGCCGGCCGTCGATGCTGATGCCGCCGTCGGCGGGTTGCGCGTGCCGGCGCAGGTACGCGGTGACCGCGTGCACCACCATCGTGTACTGCTGGCGTTCGTCGTCGGCGTCGGCGAACACGTACGGCAGCAGCTGCTTGTCGCAGAACTCGGCGACGGTCCAGTAGAAGCTGTCCACGCCGGTGAGCCGGCTCTGTACGTCGGGGGTGCCGGAGGCGTCGCCGGCCCGGGGCGGGGCGTAGACCCGTACGTCCGGGAAGGCCCCGGCGGGCAGGCCCAGCTTGGCGTACGCGGCGGTGGTGGCCTCGTCCAGCCGGATGTTGGGATGGTCGAGGAAGAGCAGGTCCTCGCCCTTGACGTTGAAGATCAGCGCCTTGGCGTTGACCGCGTCACCGCCGAGTTGGCCGGAGCGGAACACCGAGTAGAGCAGGAACGTGGCGAAGCTGGTCTTGGTGGCGACGCCGGAGATGCCGGAGATGGAGACGTGCGCGCCGCGCTGACCGTCGAGGAAGTCGGCGTTCAGGTAGACCGGCACCCCGTCGCGGCCGGTACCCATCGGGATCCGGCGCTCCATCCGGTCGAAGTGCAGGGCGCGGGCCCGGGCGTCGCCCTGGGCCCGCCAGACCGGCGCGCCCGGCGACGGCGGTACGTAGATCTCCGGGTCGACCCGGGTGGCGGTGACCTCGGCGGCCTCCTGCACCTGGGCGGGCAGGGTGCCGTCGGCGATGGCGAACACGTCGGAGTCGAACTGCGCGCCCTCGTGCCGGGCGCGCACCTGGGTGACCACCCCGGCGATCGTCACCGGCTCGGCTCCCGGCAGCTCGCGGCGGGTCACCACGACGTCGTCGAGCTGCAGGTAGTTGTGCTCGTCGACCGCCGTCCAGAACTGCAGCGGGGTGGCGTCGGCGGTGCCGAGCACCCGGCCGACCGGGATGCCCTCCGGCGTCGCATCACTCATCGTGATGTCCTGATCGCTGCATCTCGCGTCGCTTCGTTCCCACGGGTTGCATCCTGCCCCACCGGTACGACTCCGGCCGCATCCGACCCGGGGTCGGGCGCGTCAGTCGGGTCGGGTGTAGCGCAGCAGCAGCATGCCGTCGTCGGCGGCCAGCACCTGGTGCAGCCGCATCGGGCGGACCGGTCCGGACGGCCCGGCGGTGATCCGGCCGGCCCCGGCGCCGGCGAGCAGCGGCGCGACGGTCAGGCAGAGTTCGTCGACCGCGTCGACGGCGGTCAGCGTACCGAGCAGCAGCGGGCCACCCTCGCAGAGCAGGTGGCGCATGCCGCGCTCGCGCAGCGCGTCCAGCCCGGCGGCCAGGTCGACGGTGCGCTCGCCGGCGACGACCAGGTCGGCCACCGGTGCCAGCCTCCTCCGTCGGTGCGTCGGCGCGTCGGAGGTGGTCAGCACGATCGGCCGGACCGGCGCGTCGGCCAGGGCCGGCAGTGCGGGATCCAGATCGAGCGAACCGGAGACCACCACCAGGGTGGGCTGCGCCGGGCGACCCTGTCGGCGACGCCAGTCGCGTCGCCGTTCGTCGAGGCGCAGCGCCCGGTACTGCTCCTGGCGCAGCGTGCCGGCGCCGACCAGCAGCGCGTCGCAGAGCATCCGCAGGATGCCGAAGACCCGCTTGTCGGCGTCACCGGACAGGCCGGCCGAGCGACCGTCGACCGCCACCGCGCCGTCGGTGCTGGTCACGAAGTTGGCGCGCAGGTGTACGTCGGCGGTGACGGTGTACGCGTCGACGAGCCGTGCGTCGTCGAGCGGGTCGCTGGCGGGCCCGGGAGAGAGCCGGCGGATAGCCGACCTCGTCGTGGCGGTGCTCATTCGCCGGCCGGACCGGTGACCGGGGGGACCGGGGCGGGGGTACGGTGCTGACAATCGCACCAGTTACCGCCTCGACACTTTTCGTGCTGGTGTTCCCGGCACGCACGGCAGATCATGAGTCCGAGCCTAGGCCAGAGAAAGGGCCGGTATGCCTCGTCAGATCTTCCATCTGCTGGTCACCCTCGCCGAGGTGGTGCCGCCGGTCTGGCGCCGGGTCCAGGTGCCGGGTGGGTACACCCTCGACCGGGTGCACCGGGTGATCCAGCACGCCATGGGCTGGCAGGACTGTCACCTGCACTCCTTCGAGATCAACGGCGCGCAGTACGGCGAGCCGGATCCGGACGGCGAACTACTGCTGCGCGACGAACTGGACACCCGGTTGGACGCGGTCGCCGGCAAGGGCACCCGGTTGCGCTACACCTACGACTTCGGTGACTGGTGGGAGCACGACGTCGTGGTGGAGGACGTCGGGGCGCCCGAGCCGGATCTGCGCTACCCGTACTGCGCCGACGGGGAGCGGGCCTGCCCACCTGAGGACGTCGGCGGTGCCTTCGGTTACGTCGAGTTCCTGTCCGCGATCGCCGATCCGGCACATCCCCGGCATGGCGAGATGCTGGACTGGGTGGACCGTCGGTTCGATCCGGCTGCTTTCGACCCGTGCCGCGCCACGACGTTGCTGCGCCGGCTGACCTGAGCGCGTCTGCGCCGCCTGCTGACCTGAGCCCGTCTGCACCGCCTGCCGACCTGAGCCCGCCTGCGCCGCCTGCCGACTACGCAGGGTGTGGGTGGCCGTTGCGCTGACCGCAGAAGGGTGCCTGGTCGGCCGTAACGAAATGGGAACGCTCCCATCGGCCCCTTGACACCTCCGAAACCTGCCGGCAATCTCATGGGAGCGCTCCCGGCCGGGGTGAGTGAGACTGACATCACTTGCTTGTGCTCCGCGGAGCGTGGTCGCGCAGTGCCCGCTCCCGGTCGACGGACCCCTTTCGACCCACGCTGTCCCCGCCGGAGCGGACACCACGTGATCACCCCCCACCACAGAAAGCGACCTTGAGAGGGGTCAGGATGAGCGTCACGCTCCGGCGGTACGCCGCAGTCGCACTCGCCTCCGCCGTCCTCGTGACGGCGGCGGCCTGCGGCTCTGACGACGCCGAATCGGATCCGGACGGCCCGATCACCCTGGTCGTCGACATCTTCGGCGACGCAGGCTTCGGATACGACGAACTGATCGAGAAGTACCAGCAGGACAACCCGAACGTCACCGTGCAGCAGCGGGGCAAGGGCCTTGGCCTGGGCGACTACAACACCCGTCTCACTCAGCAGATCACCGCCGGCTCCGGTGCCGGAGACGTGGTGGCGATCGAAGAGGGCACGATGTCGCAGTTCTTCGCCCAGGCCGACAAGTTTGTCGACCTCGGTGAGCACGGCGCCAACGACCTGAAGGACAACTTCCTGCCCTGGAAGTGGGAGGCCGGCGTGCTGCCCGACGGCAAGGTGCTTGGGCTCGGCACCGACGTCGGCGGGATGGCGCTGTGCTACCGCAAGGACCACTTCGAGGCCGCCGGCCTGCCGACCGAGCGTGACGAGGTCGGCGCGCTGTGGTCCAGCTGGGAAGAGTTCATCGAGGTCGGCAAGCAGTTCAAGGCCGCCACCCCGGACAAGGCGTTCGTCGACTCGGCGACCAGCTTCTACAACCTGGTGCTGAGCCAGATCGCCGGTGCAGGCAGCGGGCACACCTACTACGACACCAGCAACGAGTTCGTCCTGGAGAGCAACCCGGACGTACGGGCGGCGTTCGACCTGACCACCGACATGATCGGTGCCGACCTGTCGAACAACCTGCAGTCGTTCTCCAACGAGTGGAACGCCGGCTTCAAGAACGCCAGCTTCGCCACCATCGCCTGCCCGGCCTGGATGACCGGTGTCATCGAGGGCCAGGCCGGTCCGGAGGCCGCCGGCAAGTGGGACATCGCCAAGGCGCCGGGCAACGGTGGCAACTGGGGCGGCTCGTTCCTCGCGGTGCCGACCTCCAGCAAGCACCAGGCTGCCGCCGCTGAGCTGGTCAAGTACCTGACCAGCCCGGAGGGCCACATTGCTGCCTTCGAGGCGGTCGGCAACCTGCCGTCGTCGCCGCAGGCGCTGGCGGACCCGAAGGTCGCCGAGGCGGTCAACGACTACTTCTCCGACGCCCCGACCGGTGAGATCTTCGCCGCCGGTGCCAGCGAGCTCAAGCCGGTCTACCTCGGCCCGAAGAACCAGGCGGTCCGTACGGCGGTGGAGAACGCGCTGCGTGCGGTCGAGCAGGGCCAGTCGCCGGAGGCGGGTTGGCAGGACGCCGTCACGAACGGTACGGCCGCCGGCCGATAGAGCGGTGCGGCACCCCGTGTGAGAAGTGGCGTCGGCAGGACCTGCCGACGCCACTTCTCCCGCCGCGTCGCGGTGCCAGCGGCGCGTGGACCCCCCTGGCCAACGGCGGTCGGCCGCCGTACAACTGAAGGACTTCCCGATGAGCCTGGAGCTTGACACCCCCGCGCCGGCACAGCCGCGCGGTCACCGGGCGGGTCCGGCCGGCGGCGGCGAGAAGGCCCGGCGCCTCTCGCTCACCCGCCTGGACCTCAGATTCTCCCCCTACCTGTACGTCCTGCCGTTCTTCGTCATTTTCGCGATCTTCGGCGTCTACCCGATCGTCTACACCGTCTGGATCGCGCTGACCGACCGGTCGCCGCTGAACGCCGAGATCAGCTTCGTCGGCCTGGAGAACTTCGTCCGGCTGATCACCGACGACCCCCAGTTCTGGAACGCGGTCTACAACACCTTCGGCATGTTCGTGATGGCCTCCGTGCCGCAGCTGGTGATCGCGATGATGCTCGCCAACGCGTTGAACCGGCGGATCAGGGGACAAACCTTCTTCCGGATGGCCATCGCCATGCCGATCATCACCTCGACCGCGGTCGTCGCGCTGATCTTTTCGATGATCTACGCTCGCGACTTCGGCCTGGTCAACTGGCTGCTGTCGGTGTTCGGCGTCGATCCGATCGACTTCCGGGCCAGCAAGCTCGCCTCCTGGTTCGCCATCTCCACGATGGTCGACTGGCGGTGGGTCGGCTACAACGCACTGATCTACCTCGCCGGGATGCAGGCCATCCCCAAGGACATGTACGAGGCCGCCGCGCTCGACGGCGCGTCCCGGATGCGGCAGTTCTGGTCGATCACCGTGCCGCAGCTGCGCCCCACCATCATCTTCACCCTGATCATCTCGACGATCGGCGGCCTGCAGCTGTTCACCGAGCCCTTGCTGTTCACCAGCGGGCCGGGCGGAATCTCCGGTGGCTCCCAGGGGCAGTTCCAGACGATCACGATGTACCTGCTCGACGTCATGAACCAGCGCTTCCAGTGGGGTTACGCGGGCGCGGTGTCGCTGCTGTTGTTCCTGCTGATCGCGGGCATGTCGCTCGTCAACTATCTGCTGGCCCGTCGAATCAGCTCGGACAAGTGAGGCACGATGAGCACCGCAACCCTGCAACCCGTGGCGGGCAAGCCAAAACGCGGCAAGGGCCCGTCGTCGACCTCTGAGCGGCTGTTCAAGGCCAGCCCGCTGACCTGGATCGGGCTTGTGCTGGGCGTGATCCTGTCGCTGTTCCCGTTCTACTGGATGATCGTCATCGCCTCGCGGACCAACGACGCGGCCAACGCCTGGCCGCCGCCGTTCCTGCCCGGTGGCAATCTGGGTGAGAACATCGGCCGGGTGCTGGCCAATCAGGACGCCAACATCCTCAAGGGCCTGATGAACTCGGTCCTGGTGTCGGGCACGATCACGATCGCCACGGTCTTCTTCGGCTCCCTCGCCGGCTTCGCCTTCGCCAAGCTGCGGTTCCGGGGCAAGAACGCCATGCTGCTGATCGTGCTCGCCTCGATGATGATCCCGATTCAGCTCGGCGTGCTCCCGCTGTACATCCTGATGTCCGAGCTCGGCTGGCTCAATCGGATGCCGTCGGTCATCGTGCCGTTCCTCATCGGCGGGTTCGGCATTTTCATGATGCGCCAGTACGCCGAACAGGCGGTACCCAACGAGTTGATCGAGGCCGCCCGGGTGGACGGCTGTTCCACCTGGCGCGTCTTCTGGTCCGTGGTCGTGCCGGCGCTGCGTCCCGCTGCGGCCGTGCTCGGCCTGCTGACCTTCATGGAGCAGTGGAACCAGTTCTTCTGGCCGTTCGTCGTCCTTGCCGATCCGACCAACCCGACGGTCCAGATTTCACTGCGGAGTCTGAACTCGGCGTACTTCGCCGATAATTCCCAGATTTTCGCGGGCACGCTGATCGCGACGCTCCCGCTGTTCGTTGTGTTCATCATCTTCGGCCGCCAGATCATCGGCGGCATCATGGAAGGCGCCGTCAAGTCGTGACAAAAGCAGTAGGTCCGCAGGCCGCTGGGCTGCCGGAGAGTTCCGGACAGCTGCAGTTTCCACCGGGTTTCCTCTGGGGTGCCGCCACGGCGGCGTACCAGATCGAGGGCGCGGCGACCGTCGACGGACGGACCCCGTCGATCTGGGACACGTTCAGCCACACCCCCGGGAAGGTGCTCGGCGGCGACAGCGGGGACGTGGCCTGCGACCACTACCACCGCTACCGTGACGATGTCGGCCTGATGGCCGAACTCGGGCTGAAGTCCTACCGCTTCTCGGTGTCCTGGCCCCGGGTCCAGCCCGGCGGTTCCGGCGTGGCCAATCAGGCCGGACTGGACTTCTACCGTCGGCTGGTCGACGAGCTGCTCGGCCAGGGGATCGAACCCTGGCTCACGCTCTACCACTGGGACCTGCCCCAGCCGTTGGAGGACGCGGGCGGTTGGCCCGCCCGGGACACCGCGGCGCGGTTCGCCGACTACGCGGAGCTGGTGCACGCCGCGTTGGGCGACCGGGTGCGGTACTGGACGACCCTCAACGAGCCGTGGTGCTCGGCGTTTCTCGGCTACGGCTCCGGGGTGCACGCCCCTGGCGTCACCGACGGCGCCGCGTCGGTGCGGGCCGCCCACCACCTGATGCTCGGCCACGGTCTCGCCGTACAGGCGATGCGGGCGGCGCGGCCCGACCACGAGTTCGGCGTCACGCTCAACCTGTACGCGGTCTCGCCGCAGTCGGACTCGGCGGCCGACGTCGACGCCGCCCGACGCATCGACGGTCTGGCGAACCGGATCTTCCTGGATCCGGTGCTGCGTGGTGAGTACCCGGTCGACGTCGTGGCGGATCTGCAGCCGCTGACGGACATGGCGCACGTGCGCGACGGCGACCTCGACGTCATCTCGACCCCGTTGAACGTGCTCGGGATCAACTACTACACCCGTCACGTGGTGGCCGCGCCGGCGCCGGACGCCCCGCCGGAGCCGTCCTGCTGGCCGGGCAGCGACACCGTACGGTTCGTCGACCGGGGGCTGCCGGTGACCGACATGGGCTGGGAGGTGGACGCTCCCGGGCTGGTCGAGGTGCTGCGCCGGGTGCACGCCGAGTACCCGGAGGTGCCGATCTACATCACCGAGAACGGCTCGGCGTACGTCGACGAGGTCGTCAACGACAAAGTCGATGATCCGGACAGGTTGGCCTATTTCGACGCCCACCTGCGGGCATGTCACGAAGCAATCTCGGCCGGGGTGCCGGTGCGGGGCTACTTCGCGTGGTCTTTGATGGATAATTTCGAATGGGCCTGGGGCTATTCGAAGCGCTTCGGCATGATCCACGTCGACTACGACACCCAGCTTCGGATCCCCAAGTCGAGCGCCAGGTGGTACGCCGATGTGATCCGACGTAACGGTCTGGCCGCACAATAGGCGTGGTCAACCAGCAATAACGGGCCGCGCGGCGCCGGTCCCGCCGGGACCGGCGCCGTCGACCCAGGGTCGGAGGAACAGACGATGACAACCCAGCGCACCCGGTCACTCGGGCGGCCCACTCTCGATGCGGTCGCCGCGCGGGCGGGGGTCGGGCGGGGCACAGTGTCCCGTGTCGTCAATGGGTCACCGCAGGTCAGCCCCGAGGCCAGGGCTGCGGTCCAACAGGCGATCGCGGAGCTGGGGTACGTGCCGAACCGGGCCGCCCGGGCGCTGGTCACCCAACGGACCGACTCGGTGGCGTTGGTGGTCTCCGAGTCCGAGGAGCGGGTCTTCGGGGAGCCGTTCTTCGCCGGGATCGTCCGGGGGATCAGCTCCGGACTGCTCGACACCTCGATGCAGCTGTGGCTGGCGATGGCACAGTCGCCGGCCGAGCGGGAGCGCGTCGAGCACCACCTGACCAACCAGCACGTCGACGGGGTGCTGCTGCTGTCGCTGCACGACTCCGATCCGTTGCCGACCCTGCTGGAGCAGCGTGGGCTGCCCAGCGTGCTGGGCGGTCGACCGGCCCGGATGCTGCATCCGGACGCCCGCCCGGCCTACTTCGTCGACGTCGACAACGCCGGCGGCGCGCGCCTGGCCGTCGAGTATCTGCTGGCCGCCGGGCGCCGCCGGGTCGCGACCATCGCCGGTCCGCAGGACATGGGCGTCGGCGTGGCCAGGCTCGCCGGCTACCACGAGGCTATCCGGCACAGCGGTCGGGTGGACGCGCCGTCGCTGGTCGCCTACGGCGACTTCAGCGAGGGCAGCGGGACTGCGGCAATGCGCCAACTGCTCGAACGCCACCCCGACCTGGACGCCGTCTTCGTCGCCTCGGATCTGATGGCCTGCGGTGCCCTGCGGGCGCTGCGGGAGGCCGGTCGCCGGGTGCCCGAGGACGTGGCGGTGGTCGGCTTCGAGGACGCCCCGATCGCGCGCCAGTCGGACCCGCCGTTGACCACCGTGTACCAGCCGGTGGAGGAGATGGGCCGACAGATGGCCCGGCTGCTGCTGAGCCGGATCCGCCGTGACGAGCTGCAGGTCCCGTACGTTCTGTTGGAGACCCATCTGGTCCCGCGCGCATCGGCCTGACCGGAACCACCCTTTCCGTCGTGGCGGCAGGTGATCCGGCGGGTGATTTCCGCTCGGGTCATGCCATCGCAACAGGGATGAAATGGTCATCGGGCAAGCTGGTTGACGACCGGGGGAGGGCCGGCCTGCGCTACGGGAGGACTGACATGTTGCTGAGGGTTCGCGTGACCCTGCCGGACCGGCCCGGCGCACTCGGCCAGGTGGCCCGCACACTCGGTGTCGCCGGCGCCGACATCGTCCAGGTGACCGTACTGGAGCGGCTCGGTGGCCGGGCGGTGGACGACTTCACCGTCGTCTGGCCCGGAGCGGCCCGGGTCGACCGGCTGCTCGCCGGACTGGCCGCCATTCCCGGCGTCCAGGTCGACGGGGTGTGGCGCGCGATCGGTACGCCCGTCACCGGTGGACAGGACGCCGAGCTGCTGGCCCAGGTGGCCGGCAACCCGGTCGACGGGTTGGCCACCCTGGTCGATGCCGTACCCGGTCTGCTCGCCGCCGACTGGGCCGCCGCCGCCGTGGTGCCGGCCGACTGGGCGATCCGTAGCGGCGCCCGGCAGTCGTCCGGCGCCGCCGCGCCCGCGACCTTGACCTCGTTCGACCTGTCCGGTCCGGACGGGCCGGGCCACTCCCGCGAGGGCTTCGTCGCCGGGCTGAGCGTGCCGGTCGACGAGCCACCGTCCGCTGGCGCGCCAGCGGTGGCGTACGCCAGCTGGCGGGCCCCGGTGCCGCTGCGGCTGCCCGAGGTCACTCCGCTGCGTGCCCGCCCGATGGACGGGCCCGACGGGGTCCGCTACGCCTCGGTGCCGTTCGGCCGCGCCGGCCTGGTGCTGATCGTGGCGCGGTCCGACGGCGACGGGCTGCCGGCTGCCGCCTTCCACATCACCGAGGTGGACCGGATCGCCCAACTGGTCCGGGCCGCCACGGTGATTCTCGGCGACCGGCTCGACCTGGTCGGTGCCGACCCGGTCGTGGTCCGGCGCTGACCGGACCCGGACGGCCGGTCCACCGCGAGAAGTCATCGCCGGGCAATCTGAGGGAAACAGCATCGCGGCAAGCTGGGATGTGGGCGCAGTGCGGCGCTGAGGTCAGCGGGCACCGGGCACCAGGTGGGAGAGGAGCAGCCGATGGCGCTGTGGCGGATCAGAGCGACGGTGGACGACCGGCCGGGGTACCTGGCCGTGCTCACCGCCAGCCTGGCGTTGCGTGCGGTGAACATCCTCGCCGTCCAGGTGCACACCACCGAGGCGGGCGCGGTCGACGACTTCCTGGTCGACGCCCCGGAGACGCTGACCGAGGCTGACCTGATCGCCGCGGTGGAGCGCGGCCGGGGCCGCGACCCGTGGGTCGCCCGGGCCGAGGCCCGCGGCCTGGCCGATCAGCCGACCCGGTCGCTGGCGCTGGCCAACCGGCTGGTCCGGGATCCGGAGGCGCTCGGTGACGTCCTGCGGGCGTTGCTGGGTGCCAGTACGGTGACCTGGCGTCCGGCCCCGGTGCCGGAGCCGGCCGCCCGACTGTCCGACACCATGCGGCTGCCCGATCCGGCCGGCGGCTGCTACGACGTCGTACGCCGGGAGCCCAGCTTCACCCCGGCCGAGTTCGCTCGGGCCCAGGCGCTGGTGGAGCTGGCGGCAGCGGTCAACCGTCGGACCGGTGACCAGGTCAACCTGATGCTGGCCGACGGCACCGAGCTGACCGTGCGGTCCGCCGTCACCGACGATCTGCCCGCCCTGCGGGCGATGATCTCCCACTGCCCGGTGTCCAGCGGTACGCCGGGTCTGCCCGGTCGCCCGGTCGCGACGGTCACCGCCCGGTTGCAGCGGATGTTGGAGCAGCCCCGTGGTCTGCTGCTGGTCGCCGTCGAGGGCAGCGCGGCTGGCGATCAGATCGTCGGCGTCGGGCAGTTGGTCGTCGAGGGCGCACTCGGCGAGGTGTCACTGCTGGTGGAGCCGACCTGGCGGCGGCGTGGAGTCGGTACCGCGCTGCTGCGTCGGCTCGCCGCGGCCGCCGGCCGCGCCGGCCAACTGGCGCTGGTGGCGCATGTCGCCGCCAGCGATCTCGGCATGCTCCGGACGCTGGCCCGGCTGCACCGTCCCGGGCCGGTCGAGCAGGACGGGGAACTGATGAGCGTAACGGTGCCGTTGGTCGATCGGCCGGTCGACGTCGCGGCACCGACTCCCGCCGCCACGACCTAGGCGGTTGCCCCGACGTCCCGGTCCTGGTGCGGGGCCGGTACGTCGGACGACTGGGTCGACGGCGGCATGCGGGGTCTCCTCCTGTAGGACGGCAGGAGGAGACCCCGCCTCCATTCGTGCCCGGCGTGGTTCTGTCGGCGGTGGGGCCTTCCCAAACGCGGGGCGAGGCGGTTAAATCATCGGTACGCCAGGCGATCGCCACTCATCGATGGGAGCGCTCCCAGGCGTCTGGTGTCTCCCGACTTCGGACTGCCAGTGGCGATCGGCCGTGCCCGGTCACCGTACGGCCGGCCGTAGCCTCCGCGGCGATGATGCGATCAGCGTGAGGCGAGGGGCGGATGCGCCCACATCCGCCCCTCGGTGTCCCTCCACGACGCGATGTCGCGCGCGGCTCCACGGACAGGAGCGAGTGTAATGCGCGAAAGCAATAGACCGGCCAGCGTCGTCACTGGTCGGACCCGACGACAACGCCGGCTGGCCGCCGCCGGCCTGGCGGTCCTGCTCGCCGCGGTCACGGTGCTTCTGGCGGCGCCGCGTTCCGGCGCGGCCGCAGCCGGGCCGTTCAACTACGGCGAGGCCCTGCAGAAGTCACTGCTGTTCTACGAGGCACAGCAGTCCGGCCCGCTGCCGCAGTGGAACCGCGTCTCCTGGCGGGGCGACTCGGCACTGACCGACGGCGCCGACGTCGGCCTCGATCTGACCGGTGGCTGGTACGACGCCGGAGACCACGTCAAGTTCGGCTTTCCGATGGCATTCACCACGACGATGCTCGCCTGGGGCGCGGTCGAGTACCGCGCCGGCTACACCGCCTCCGGGCAGCTGCCGCACCTGCTGAACAACCTGCGGTTCGTCAACGACTACTTCATCAAGGCCCACCCGTCGCCCAACGTGCTCTACGGCCAGGTCGGCAAGGGCGACGACGACCACAAATGGTGGGGTCCGGCCGAGGTGATGCCGATGGCGCGGCCGGCGTACCGCATCGATGCCAGCTGTGGCGGCTCGGACCTGGCCGCCGAGACGGCGGCCGCGATGGCCGCGTCGTCGATGGTGTTCCGGCCGACCGACCCGGCGTACGCCGACACGCTGGTCCGCCACGCCCGGCAGCTCTACACCTTCGCCGACACCGTACGTAAGGCGTACCACGAGTGCATCACCGACGCGACCAGCTTCTACCGCTCCTGGAGCGGTTACCAGGATGAACTGGTCTGGGGCGCGATCTGGCTGCACCGGGCCACCGGGGAGGCGTCCTACCTGGCCAAGGCCGAGGCCGAGTACGACAACCTCGGCACCGAACCGCAGACCACCACCCGTGCCTACAAGTGGACCCTGGCCTGGGACAACAAGCAGTTCGGCGCGTACGTGCTGCTGGCGAACCTGACCGGCAAGCAGAAGTACGTCGACGACGCCAACCGCTGGCTGGACTACTGGACCGTCGGGGTCAACGGCGAGAGGATCCGTACCTCGCCCGGTGGCATGGCCGTGCTGGACACCTGGGGCGCACTGCGCTACGCGGCGAACACCGCGTTCGCCGCGCTGGTCTACAGCGACAACACCACCGACGCCACCCGCCGGACCCGCTACCACGACTTCGCGGTGCGGCAGATCGACTACGCGCTCGGCGACAACCCGCGCAATTCCAGTTACGTCATCGGTTTCGGGGCGAATTCGCCGCGCAACCCGCACCATCGCACCGCGCACGGGTCCTGGTGGGACAGCATGCAGGTGCCCGAGCAGACCCGGCACGTGCTGTACGGCGCGTTGGTCGGTGGTCCGTCGGCGCCCGACGACGCGTACACCGACCGGCGGGACGACTACGTCATGAACGAGGTCGCCACCGACTACAACGCCGGCTTCACCTCCGCCCTGGCCAGACTCCACATCGAGTACGGCGGCACCCCACTGGCCAACTTCCCGCAACCGCAGGCACCGGACATCGACGAGATGTCGGTCGAGACGACGATCATGCAGAACGAGACCCGGTCGACCGGCGTCAAGGTGATCATCTACAACAAGTCGGCCTTCCCTGCGCGGGTGTTGACCCGGGCCACCTTCCGGTACTACTTCGTGCGGGACGGCTCCGGCACGCTCCAGGTGAGCAGCCCGTACAGCCAGGGGTGCCCGGAACCGACCGAGGCCCGGCAGCACTCCGGTGACCTGTGGTACGTCGAGGTCGACTGCACCGGTCACACCATCGCTCCGGCTGGTCAGTCGGCGCACCGGATGGAAGTGCAACTCAAGATCGGGGTCGCCGAGGGTGGCACCTGGAATCCGGCCAACGACCCGTCGTACCAGGCGAGCGCCGGGCCGAACCGGTCGGTGCCGCTCTACGACGGTGGCCAGCTGATCTGGGGGCAGGAGCCGGACGGACCGTCACCGACCCCGTCGCCGTCGGTGAGCCCGTCGGTCTCACCGAGCCCGTCGGTCTCGCCCACGCCGTCGCCGTCGGTGAGCCCGTCGGTCAGCCCGTCGCCGTCGGTGAGTCCGTCGGTGTCGCCGACCCCGTCGCCGACCGGCACGTTGCCGGTGCTGGGCTGCCGGGTGGCCTACGGCACCAACGACTGGTCCACCGGGTTCACCGGCACGGTGACGATCACCAACATGGGCGGTTCCCCGATCAACGGGTGGACGCTGCGGTTCGCCTTCCCCGGTGGTCAGCTCCTCACCCAGGGTTGGTCCGCCACCTGGTCGCAGAGCGGCAACCAGGTGACCGCCACCAACGCGTCCTGGAACGGTGCCCTCGCTCCGGGCGCGAGCACCAGCATCGGGTTCAACGGCACCCATCCGGGCAGCAACCCACGACCGACCTCGTTCAGCCTCAACGGTGCGGTCTGCACCACGGTCTGACGCCCGGACCGGCCGGTCGGCGCTGGCGATCCTCAGCGCCGACCGGCCGGAGACCCGTACGATAAGACCGATATGCCGGTCTTCTTCGCCTACCATCAACGGAGTCGACGGTCGACTCCGGTGGCGCCGTCGTGACCGCTGACAACCGGCTCGGACTGCTGCGCGGCGAGCAGGCACCGCGCCGGGCCACGTTCCTGGAGCTCTTCTTCGACCTGGTCTTCGTCGTCGCCCTCGCGCTGCTGTCGGAGACCCTGGTGAACCGGCTCAGCCTGGTCGGTGCCGTCGAATCGGCGATCCTGCTGCTCGCGATCTGGTGGGTCTGGGTGATCACCACCCTGGTCACCGACCTCTACAACCCGGACAGCACCGCGATCAAGGCCGTGACGGTCGGCGTCATGTTCGGGGCGCTGCTGATGGCGGCGGCGCTGCCGGCGGCCTTCGGCGACCGCGCCCTGCTGTTCGCCGGCGCGTACGTGGCCATCCACCTCGGTCGAGGTCTGTTCTTCTTTCTGCTGCTGCACGAGCAGATGGCGCGCCAGCGGGCGCTGCGGATCTGGGCCTGGTTCGGTGTCTCCGCGGTGCCGTGGCTGGTCGGCGCCGTCCTCGGCGGCACCGCGCAGCTGCTGCTCTGGGCGGTCGCGTTGGCGCTCGAGTACGCCGTGTTCGCTGCCGGCTACCCGGTGCCCGGCCGCCGGTCGGTCCCGGCGAGCCAGTTCAACCCGACGGCCGAGCATCTGGCCGAGCGGTACCACCAGTTCTTCATCATCGCCCTCGGCGACATCATCCTGGTGGCCGGGCTGGCGTTCAGCCGTGACGCCGTCACGCCCGGTCGGACGATCGGGTTCGTCGTGGCGTTCGCCAGCGCCGCGATCCTGTTCCGGATCTACGTGCACTGTGCCGGTGCCCAACTGACCAACGCCATCGAGGCCGCCCGCACACCGGGCCAGTTCACCCGGGCGGCACCGTTCACCCACCTGCTGATGATCGCCGGTGTGGTGGCGACCGCCACCAGCGCGAAGCTGGTCATCGACCAGCCGACCGGCACCATTCCGGCCAGCTGGTCGATCGTGATCGTCGGGGGTGCGGTGGTCTTCCTGCTCGGTCGCAGCCGGTTCGAGTACGAGGTCTTCGGCCGGTTCGGCTGGCCGCTGCTGGCCGGCACCGGGGCGTTGGTGCTGCTCGCCCCGGCGTTGCCGCACCTGCCGCCGGTGTGGGTCGCCGGCTGCGTCAACCTGGTGCTGCTGACGATCGTCGTGTTCGACCTGGCGCTGCGCGGTCGGCGCAACCCGGTGCCGGTGGACCCGCCGTTGTGACCGCCGACCGGCGCTGGCCGTTGCGGTCCGTCAGCGGGTCCACCGGTCGCCGACTCAGGTGTTGTTGGCCAGGGCGACCAGCCGGGCCCGCGTACCGTTCCAGTGGTTGCGGTCGACCGCCCCGGCGACACCGGCGACGCTGCCGCTCGCGGTGTACTGCCAGAACGACCAGTACGGGGCGCCGGCCGGCAGCGTTCCCGGGCTCGACGACCATCGGGCGATCCACAACGGGTGGTTGCTCCACGGCCCGGTCCAGTTGCCGGTGCAGCTGGTCCACCAGCTGGTGGTCGTGTAGATGACCGCGTACCGGCCGGTCCGCGACCGGTAGGTGGCCAGGAAATCGTTGATCCAGCTGCGCATCGCCGACTGGCTGAGCCCGTAGCACATCGCGCCGTACGGGTTGTGCTCGATGTCCAGGGCCGCCGGCAGCGTACGGCTGTCCGCCGACCACGCGCCACCGTTGCTGGCCAGGTAGTTGGCCTGGACGGCACCGGAGGAGCGGTCCGGGAGCGCGAAATGGTAAGCGCCCCGGATCACCCCGGCGTTGTACGCCGCCACGTAGTTGGTGTTGAACCGGGGATCCTTGTAGCTGGTGCCCTCGGTGGCCTTGATGTAGGCGAACTCGATTCCGCTGTTGCGCACGCTGGTCCAGTTGATCGCGCCCTGCCAGTGTGAGACATCGATACCGGGGGTGGTCGCCGCCCGCGCCGGTACGGCGGTGGTGATCAGCAGCATCGCGGTGACACTCAGCAGGGTGAGCGCTGCGGCGAGCAGTCGACTCGAAGTGTGCGGAAGATTGTCGAAAGTGACGGTGGTGGGCATCCGTTTCCTTCCTCTGGGCAGGGTCGTGCCGGCGTGCCGGACCGGGTCCGAGCTGGTCAGCCGATGCAGTGGACGAGCCGGTTGGGGGTGCCGGTGCCGGGGTTGGTGACCACACCGGGGGTCGCCGTCGACACCAGCCGGTTGGCGACCTGGGCCGGACTCCACGTCGGGTTGGCCGCCAGCACCAGCGCGGCGCAGCCGGCGACGTGCGCCGAGGCCATCGAGCTGCCGCTGATCGTCACCGTGGCGGTGTCGGTCGTGTGCCAGGTCGACGTGATGCCCGCGCCGGGGGCGAACAGGTCGATGCACGACCCGTAGCTCGCCGAGCTCATCCGGGCGTCGGTGATCGTGGTGCCGGCGACGGTGAGCGCGGCGGGCACCCGGGCGGGGGAGGTGTTGCAGGCGCTGGTGGCGGAACTGCCGCCGGGAACCGCGTAGCTGATCCCGGAACGGATCGAGGCGGTCACGGCGGTGTCCAGCGCGGTGCTCGCCCCGCCACCGAGGGCGAGGCTGGCGACCGCTGGCCGGACCGCGTTGGCGGTGACCCAGTCGATTCCGGCGATGACCCCGGCGGTGGTGCCCGACCCGGCGCAGTTGAGTACCCGTACCGGCACCAGCTGGACGGCCTTGGCCACCCCGTGTGCCCGGCCGCCGATGATCCCGGCGACGTGCGTGCCGTGGCCGTTGCAGTCGTCGGCGGGTCCACCGTCGATAACGTCGAATCCGGTGGCCACCCGGCCGCCGAAGTCGGTGTGGGACCGCCGTACCCCGGTGTCGATCACGTAGGCCCGAACGTTCGGCGCGGTCGACGGGTAGGCGTACCGGCCGTCGAGCGGCAGATAGCGCTGGTCGATGCGGTCCAGGCCCCAGGACGGCGGATTCAGCTGTACGCCGGCGTTCAGCGGGGTGACGACGTGGTCCTGTTCGACGTGGGCGACCGCCGGATCGGCGGCGAGGCGGCGGGCCGCCCGAGCGGACATCGAGACGGTGAATCCGGTGAGCGCGGCGCGCAGGACGTGGTGCACAGTGCCGCCGTAGCGGGCGGTGAGCCGGTGGGCGGTCGTCGCGGGGTCGGCGGCGGGGTCGGCGTGCAGGACGACGACGTAGCTGTCCGCCACGGCGGTGGCACCACCGGCCCGGCGGATCTCGCCGAGCGGGCCGGCGGCCTGCGCCGGGGCCGGTTGTCCGACCGCCACCAGCAGGGCGAGCAGGCCGGTGGTGAACACTTTCCGGATCGCGGAGACTGTCACGGGGGATCCCTTCGGCGAGTCGTCCGGTGCCCTCGATGGTTCCTGGGCACACTCAGCCCTCATCTTGTCGCTCTATGTAGTTTTCTGGATACCCATCATCATGGATATCGTCCGGGTGTTATGGCCAACCCGGTCAGCCCCGTTCGTAGGTCAGCCCGCTCCAGAACGACGGCAGCGGGCTGAACCACGAGGTGTGCGGGGCCGAGTTGCAGCCACTGGTGCTCCGGCTGTGCAGGCCGTACGCCCAGCGGGTGCCGCTGGAGCCGAGCCAGTACCAGCCGCCGCCGCTGTCGCCCGGGCAGGCGTCGTACCCGTCGACCCGGACCATGCCGCGCCGTTGCGGGTCGCTGACCGAGGTGATGGTGCCGCACGGGTTGCCCGGGCTGGCGGGTTGGGTGACCCGGGCGGCCAGGCAGACGGTCTCGCCCTGCAGGATGAAGCCCATGGTCGCGGCCGCGCCGTCGACCGGCACCGATCGGCCGGGTACGCCGTGCAGGTAGATCCGTCCGACGGTGTCGCCGTGGTAGCCGGCGTCGGTGACCTGGATGGCGCCGGCGTCGACCCGGCCGGAGTCGATCGCGTCGGTCATCGTGCCGACGACGGTGGGGGTCGTGGTGCCGGTGGACCAGGCGGCGTCGAGCCCGGCGCAGTGGCCGGACGTCAGCAGCCAGCGGATGCCGGTGCTGCCCCGGGCGGTGAAGCCTGCGGAACAGGTCGCGCCCGGTCGGCGGATCACCAGCCCCGAGCGCAGGCTGTCGGTGCAGTCGGCCCGGGAGACGCAGGCGTCGAGGTCGACGACGTGGCTGTCGGCGGCGACCACCCGTACTCCGGCGGGGGCGCGCCCGGCGAGCGCGGCCTGTCGCTGTCGCGCGACGGCGACCACGACGCTGTTGTCCGTCACGTCGATGCCGACCCGTCCGGCGGCGGCCGCGCCGAGCGGGTCCCGGCCGGTACGCAACGCCTCGGCCTGCCGTTCCAGTTCGGCATAGGTGCGGGTGACCTGGTGGGTGCGGACCGGTATCCCGTGTCGGCGGCCGACGGCGGTGATCCCGGCGGCGGCGGTGGGGTTGGTGACCGCGACCCGGTAGGTCGCCGCGTGCGGATCGAACCAGGCCCCGCCGACGGTGGCCGACCGGGCGACGAGGTCGGCCTTGAGCAGGTCGCCCCGGGCCTGGGCGGCGACGGCGGCTGCGGCGGTGTCGGCGGTCATCCCCGGGTAGCTGGTCAGGTACGCCTGGATCATCGCCTCGGTGGTGGCCTCGCCGGTGTCGCGGGCGGCGGGGGCGCTCACCCCGTCGGCCGGGGTGGCCACCGCCGGGGCGGCGCCGGCCAGACCGGCTGCGGCGAGCAACGTCATGACGAGTACGGCGGTGCCGGTGCGGGCGCTGGTGCTGGCCGGGCCTGGGTCAGCTGCCACGTGTCACGTCTCCTCCTGCTGATCCGGCGGTCGGGCGGGACCGCCGAGGAGCAGGCTTACGCAGAATTATCGCCCAATAACTCTTCGTGTCGGAAATGCGATAGAGCGGTGTCGACGTGGTGACGGTCTGTCCGGGTTCACAATCGCCGGTACATCACGTGCAGGCCGACGTAGGAGTGCCGGGGGTGCCGGAACGCCGCCGGCACCGTGGCCAGGATGTCGAAGCCGAGCGAGCGCCACAGCGCCACCGCCCGCACGTTCGTCTCCACCACCGCGTTGAACTGCATCGCCCGGTAACCGTCCGACCGGGCCAACTCCACCATGTACGTACCAAGTCGCCGGCCGACACCCCGCCCCGACGCGGCCGGGTCGACCACGAAGGACGCGTTCGCCACATGGTCGCCGGCGCCACCCTGGTTCGGCTGACTGCGCGCGGAGCCCAGCACCGCGCCGGCCGGATCGACCGCCACCACCAGACGGCCCCGGTGCGGCAGCGACATCCAGTACCGCCTTACCGACTCCTCCGGCGCCGTCGGATCCACCGTGAGGGTCTCCCCGGCGGCCACGACCGGGGCCAGGCACCGCCAGATGCCCGGCCAGTCCGCCTCCGTCGCCGCCCGCACGGCCACCTCCGTGGCCGGGTCAGTCATCGGCCGACACCGTCGACGGGTCGACCACGCCGTGCTCGACGCAGCGTGCGGACCAGCCGGCCGGCAGCACCTGCACCGTCATCCGGCGGCGGCACCGGGTGCAGTAGCGCGGCGGCTCGAAGGTGCGGGCGGCGACGCAGTCGGCGTGCCGGCCGGTGTCGGCCGGCGTACCGCAGCGGTCACACCAGATCGCGTCCTGCACGGCGGTCTCAGATCGTCGCCGACAGGGCCTTGACCGGCATCTTCAGATCGGCCAACAGCGCCAGATCCTCGGTCGCGGGACGACCCAACGTGGTCAGGTAGTTGCCGACGATCACCGCGTTGATCCCGCCGAGCAGCCCGTCGCGGGTACCCAGGTCGCCAAGGGTGATCTCCCGGCCACCGGCGTACCGCAGGATCGTGCGGGGCATCGCCAACCGGAACCCGGCGATCGCCCGCAGCGCGTCCCGCGCGTCGACCACCGGCCGGTCACCCAGCGGCGTTCCCGGCCTCGGGTTCAGGAAGTTCAGCGGCACCTCGTGCGGGTCCAGCTCGGCCAGCTGCGCGGCGAACTCGGCCCGCTGCTCGATGGTCTCACCCAGGCCGAGGATGCCGCCGCAGCACACCTCCATGCCGGAGTCGCGGACCATCCGCAGCGTCTCCCAACGCTCCTCGAAGGTGTGCGTCGTCACCACGTTCGGAAAGTAGGAGCGGCAGGTCTCCAGGTTGTGGTTGTACCGGTGCACACCCATCTCGACCAGCTCGTCGACCTGCTCCTGGGTCAGCATTCCCACCGACGCCGCGACCTGGATGTCCACTTCGGCCCGGATCGCCGCGACACCCTCGCGGAGCTGCTTCATCAGGCGCGCGTCCGGACCCCGCACAGCGGCCACGATGCAGAACTCGCTCGCCCCGGTCGCCGCGGTCTGCTTCGCCGCCTCGACCAGCGAGGGGATGTCCAGCCACACCGCCCGCACCGGGGAGGTGAACAACCCCGACTGGGAGCAGAAGTGGCAGTCCTCCGGGCAACCGCCAGTCTTCAGCGAGACGATCCCCTCGACCTCGACCTCCGGCCCGCACCAGCGCATCCGCGTCTCGTGCGCGAGCTGCAGCAGCGCCGGCAACTGCTCGTCGGGCAGCCGCAGCACGGCCAGGACACCGGCTTCGTCGAGGCCGACGCCACGTTCCAGAACCTGGGCGCGGGCTAGGTCGAGGATCTGCGACATGGTCGTACCCTACAAGGCGGCGCGAGTGACGAGGGGGAGCCGTGGCGGACTGGTGGGACGGCCTGCGGCGGCGCGCCGCCCTGCGGGCCACGGCCGGGCTGACCCGGGAGCTGCGCCCCCGGGCGGCCGGCGACGGGCAGGTCGATCTGGCCGGCAACGACTACCTCGGCCTGACGACCCACCGCGAGGTGGTCGCGGCGGCGGCCACCGCACTGCACCGGTACGGACTGGGCGCGACCGGCTCCCGACTGGTGCGCGGATCCACCGACGCGCACACCGCGCTGGAGGCGGAGCTCGCCGACTGGCTCGGCACCGAACGCAGCCTGGTCTTCTCCTCCGGCTACCTGGCGAACCTGGGTGCGATCCGGGCGGTGACGCAGCCGCGTACCCTGCTGGTGTCCGACGCGCACAACCACGCCTCGCTGATCGACGGCTGCCGCCTCACCGGTGCGCAGACCGAGGTCGTCGGGCATGCCGACCCGGCCGCGGTGGACGCCCTGCTCGCCGCGTACCCCGGCCGGCCGGCGGTGGTCGTCACCGAATCGGTCTTCTCCGTCGACGGTGACCTGGCACCGTTGGCCGCCCTGCACGCCGTCACCCGCCGGCATGCGGCGCTGCTGCTGGTCGACGACGCGCACGCCCTCGGCGTGATCGGACCCGGCGGTGCCGGCGGCGTCGCGGCCGCCGGGCTCACCGGCGCGCCCGACGTCCTGGTCACCGCGACCCTGTCCAAGGCGCTCGGCGGTGCCGGGGGAGTGCTGGCCGGCCCCGAGCCGCTGATCCGGCACGTGATCGACACCGGACGGACGTTCATCTTCGACACCGCGCTGCCGCCGGCGGTGGCCGCCGGGGCGCTGGTGGCGCTGCGGCACGCCCGTGCCGGCGACCGGTTGCGCACCGAGCTGGCCGACCGGGTGTCGGCGGCGGTACGCCGGTTCACCGCCGCCGGGGCGACCGTCGGCGGCCCACCGGCGGCCGGGGTGGTCTCGGTCGGTGCGCCCGACCCGCAGGCCGCGGTGGCCTGGGCGCGGGCCTGTCACGACAAGGGGGTGGCGGTCGGCTGTTTCCGGCCGCCGTCCACCCCGGACCAACGGGCCCGGCTGCGGATCACCGTGAACGTCGGGGTGCCCCGGGCCGACTTCGACCACGCGCTGGACGTGATCGTGGAGTGCGCGCCGTGACCGGCTGGCAGGGGCCGGTCGTGGTCACCGGCACCGACACCGGTGTCGGCAAGACCGTGGTGACCTCGGCGATCGCGGTCGCGGCGCAGGCCGCCGGGTTGCGGGTGGCGATGGTCAAACCCGGCCAGACCGGTACGGCGACCGGTGAGCCGCCGGACGCCGACGTCGTGGCCCGCCTCGCCGATCCGGCGGCCGTACGCACCCTCGTCAGCTATCCGGAGCCGCTCGCGCCACTTGCCGCCGCCCGGGTCGCCGGCGCCGAACCGCTGGAGCTGTACGCCGCCGTCGACGCGGTACGCGCGGAGGCCGACAAACACGACCTGGTGCTCGTCGAGGGCGCGGGCGGGTTGCTGGTGCCGATGGGGCTGCGACCCTCCGGCGAGCCCTGGACGGTGGCCGACCTGGCGGTCTCGCTGGGCGCGCCGGCCGTGGTGGTGTCCCGGGCCGGGCTCGGCACGCTCAACCACACCGCGTTGACTCTCGAGGCGCTGGAGCGCCGGGCGGTCCCGGCCGGGGTGGTCCTCGGTGCCTGGCCGGCCGAGCCGGAGCTGGTGCACTGGGCCAACCTCAGCGAGCTGGTGCCGACCATGGTCGGGGCGGTCCCCGACGGTGCCGGCGGCATGGAGCCGGGGGTGTTCCGCCGCTCCGCGTCGGGCTGGCTGACGCCGGCGCTCTACGGCGTCCTGGACGACTGGCGGGCCTGGGCCGACGACGTCAGCTGACCGGCCTCCGCCTGCCGATCTGCCCCGTCAGTTGGTCTGCCCCGTCAGTTGGTCCGCCGGCCGCCGTCGGACGGCGGATCAGCAACGTGTCGGGCATCCGGAACGACAGGTTGTCCGGCGACCACGGTGCCCGGACCACGTCGGCGCCGACCAGCAGCGGCAGCGCCTGCTCGACCACCACCGCCGTCTCCATCCGGGCCAGCTGCGCCCCGACGCACCGATGGGCCCCGGCGCCGAAGGCCAGATGCCGACGGGACCCCCGCTGACCGGGCACGAACTGGTCGGTCCCGGCCACCAGCGCCGGGTCGCGGCCGGCGGCGGCGAGCCAGAGCACCACGCTCGCGCCGGCCGGCACCGGTACGTCGGCCAGCGTGGTGTCCACCGCCGCCCGACGCCGCCAGGTGACGATCGGTGGCACCAGCCGCAGCCCTTCCTCCACCACGTCGTCTACCCGGACCGATCCGTCGCGCAGCCCGGCGAGCACCGTCGGCTCGCCGACCAACCGGTGCAGCAGCAGGGTCAGGAACTGCGAGGTGGTCTCCTGCCCGGCGACCAGCAGGAAGAACAGCGCCCCGACGACGGTGTCCGGCGACTGCCCGGCCGCACGCAGCGTCGCGGCCAACCCGTCGCCGGTGACCGCGAAGTCGCGCAGCACGGTGTGGAACCGCCCGACCGTGTGCGCCAGTTCGATCTGCCGGTCCGCGTCCACCGGGGCCCAGAACAGCTCCAGCGCGGCGCGGGCGAACCGCTTGACCGTCGCCGTGGCCGCCGGCGGCAGCTGGACCAGCCGGGCCAGGACCAGCAGCGGCAGGTCGGCGGCGAGGTCGGCGTACAGATCGACCGGCCGGCCGGCGGCCAACGCGGCGTCCAGCGCCGCCACCCGGTCGCGGACCAGCCCGGTCAGCCAGCCGACCTGGGCGGTGACCCGCGTCGGGTGCAGCACCTCCGCGACTGCGGCCCGGATCGCCGGGTGGGTCGAGCTGCCGTTGTTCGCCAGCGTCGGCGGCAGCCGGAAGCCGTACGAGGCGAGGATCCGCAGCGCCGCGACGGGGATCGGGGTGACCGCGTCCAGGGCGTTGTCCGGCCGGTACGTGCCCGGGTCGGTCAACACCTGCCGGACCAGGGCGTGCCGGGTCACCAGCAGATGGTCGACGCCGACGTGGTCGGTGACCCGGGCCACCGGCGGCCACCGGTCGTCGACCCTTTCCCAGTTACGGAACAGCACCCGGTCACGCTAGCGTCCGGGTCGGTCGGCGTACCGGCGGGCGTAGCTGCCAGACCCGGGTGTGCCGCACCCGGACGCTCTCCAGCGCCGGCGGCACCGGCACGTCGTAGCTGCCGAGCTCGGTGAACCGCTCGCGCGGCAGGAACGCCCGGTCCGGGTCGCCGACCAGCACCCGGGCCCCGTCGGCGGCGGCGGTCAGCAGGAACCGCAGCACCCGGGCCGCCATCGCCGCGCTGTAGAAGACGTCACCGGCGAGCACCACCTCGGCGTCACCGTGGTCACCGTCGAGCAGGTCACCGACGGTGACGTCCAGCCGTACGTCGTTGGCGGCGGCGTTGAGCCGGGTGGCGGCACCCGCGACCGGGTCCAGATCCACCGCGCGGACCACGGCCGCGCCGGCCCGGGCCGCCGCGACGGCCACCAGCCCGGAACCGGTGGCCAGGTCCAGCACCCGTAGCCCGGCGACGGTCTCCGGCCGGTCCAGCAGGTACCGGGCGAGCGCCTGGCCGCCGGCCCAGGCGAACGCCCAGAACGGTGGCGGTTGTTCGCTGCGGAACTCGCCCTCGGTCAGCTCCCACAGCCCGATCGGCTCGGCCGCCTGGTGCAGCCGCAGTTCGGGTACGTGAGCCACCGGGGTGAGGCGGGTGTGGGCGCGGACGAAGTCCGACAGGTCGGCAGACACGTCTGCGGATTGTGCCGGGTCGACCGACTGTCGCCAACCTTGTCGCGGGGTCACCGGTTCACCACGGGTGGTTAAATTGCCCGTTTTACTTTGCGCTGGGTGACAAGTTGGGCCCTGTCCGACCAACCGGTACGCACGTACCGTTGCCGGTGGACATGATCGGTCCATCCGGTACGCACCTCCTCTGGCCGGTGGAGACGATCGGTGGGACAAGGACGAAGGTGGTGGGCTCGGTGGGGCGAATCGCGACCGGAGTCGCGGTCGGGCTGGCCGGAGTTGCCGGACTGCTGTTCGCCGCCACACCGGCGGCGGCGCAGGGCGGATACCAGGCCCAGATCACCGAGTTGCCCGACGAGGCCGTCGCCGGTGAGGGCCCGGTGGGCATGACCGTGGTGGTCAGCCGGGACCTCGGTGGGGACTGCGAAAAGGTCCGGTGGTCGCTGCTGCTGCGCGTCGACGGCGTCGAGTTCGACCAGATCCGGGCCGCCCGGGTGGAACAGGGCCAGGCGTTCGCAGTCGACGTGCAGATCGACGACGACACCGCCCGCCTCACCGACGTTGCGCTCGACCCGGGCACCCTCTGCCAGGACCGGACCGTCACGGCGCAGTACCAGTTCAGCTTCACCGACGACGCCGAAGGCCGGGTGACCCTCACCGCCGAGGCATACGACGAGGACGTCAACCTGCTCGCCGACACCGCAGTCACCCTGCCGGTGGTCACCGAACCTGGCGAGTCCGACCCGGAGCCGACCGAGTCGGTGCCGCCGGTCGTCGAGGACCCTGCGGTCATCGCCGACGCCCCGGCCGGCACCGGTGGTGGGGGTCCACAGCCGGTCGACGCGATTCCCGCCGGCGACACCTTCGGGATCCCGGTGGCCTGGTTCATCGTCGGCGGCGCGATGGTCTTCGTCGGCTTCGGCCTGCTGATGCGGGTCCGGGCCCAGCTGCTGCGGTCGACGGCGGACCCGGACGGCCCGCTGCCCGCCACCGGTGCCATACCGGTGGGCCCGTCAGGTGACGGGTGGCGGTCGGCGGCTGATGTGTGGCAGTCGGCGGCGGCACCGTCGCCGGCCACCGGCTGGGGCCGGTCACGGCCGGGGCGGAGCCGGTGGCGGTGACGGTGGTCGGCTGTGCCCGGCGGCGCGGCGGACCATCCGGTTCGCGGCCCGCCGCCCGGTCCCGGTAGCCCGTAGCAGATCGCTGCCGGCCGTGCGGACCTGCGCCACCACGACGTTGCCGGAGTAGCCGAGCCCTTCGGTGTACGCCGCCCCGGACTGGTCGACCGCCCCGAGCGTCTGCTCCCGGGTCCGGTGGAACTCCCGACCCCGGTCGAGTTCGTGGTGCATCGTGCGCAGCGCCTCGCCGAGTTGGCGGACCGCCGTCGGCAGTTGACCCGGCACCGGTTCGTCGTCCTCGAGCACCGAGACGATCCGGCGCAGCATCGACCGGCAGTTGCGGGCCGCGCGTTCCAGGTGCTCGCCGCTGCTGGTCAGCTTGGCCAGTACGTGCCGGTTCGACCACCGCTGCGGTGCCAACGTCACCACCTCGTTCGCCGCCGCGAGTGCGTCCTGCAGCGTGGCCAGGCGTTCGTCGAAGTCCCGCACCCGGTCCAGCGCCCGCTGCGCCCGGGCGGCGTCGCCGGCGGTCAGCGCCGCCGCCGCATCGTCCAACAGCGTGGCCAGCCGGTCAAGCGCCGGCCCGACCGCACGCTGCACGAGTCGCAGCGGGTTGAGCGGCAGCAGCACCAGCACCACGGCGAGCCCGACCAGGCCACCGACCACCGCGTTGACGAACCGGGGTACGACGATGTCCGGATTGGCCGGGGCCAGCGTGGCGATCAGCACCGCCGTGCCGCCGGCCTGCACGAGCAGCGTGCTGCCGCCGCGCAGCAGCAGCGCCAGCGCCACGGCGATCGCCACGATCATCCCGGTCTGCCACGGACCGCTGCCGATCAGGGCGATCAGGACGTCACCGGCACCGATACCGACGGCCACCCCGATGACGGTCTCCAGGGTGCGGCGTAGGCGGTTGCCGAGGGCCGACACGATGGTGCCGACCGCGACCGCCGGGGCGAACACCGGGTCCGGGTTGCGCAGTACATCGTCGGCGAGCAGCCAGGCGAGCGCGGCCGCGAGGCCGGCCTGCACCGGGATGATCATGTTGCCGCGCAGGTGCCGGAGCCGGGCGCGGCTCTCTCTGGCCAGCCGCGTCCAACCGTGGCGCACCAGCCGCGTCCAGCTCTCGCGGCTGGTGCGCTGAGCGGGCCGGGTGCGGTCGTCGGGCACGTGCCGACCTACCCGCCAGTGCCCAGCGCAATCCTCGACGGAGCGCCGGCCGGGTCAGGCTCCCCAGCCGGCCTGCTGCCCGCCGCGACGTTCGGCGACGATGCGCTGCGGGTAGCCGCTGCGGGCGTAGGCCGCCATCGGGTCCGGGTCGAGGCCCTGCTCGGTCCGCAGCTCGCGCAGCATCGGGCGGACGTCGGTGTGGAAGGCGTCCATCAGTACGGCGTTGGCGCCCAGCACGTCGCCGGCGGCCTGCGCGTCGGCCAGGGCCTCGGCGTCGACCAGCAGCGCCTTGGCGGTGGCCTCCTGCACGTTGAGCACCGACCGGATCTGGCCGGGGATCTTCGGCTCGATGTTGTGGCACTGGTCGAGCATGAAGTTGATGCCGGCCGCCGGGTCCAGCGCGTCGGCGGCGACGATCTCGAACATGATCCGGAACAGCTGGAACGGGTCGGCGGCACCGGCCATCAGGTCGTCGTCGGCGTAGAACCGGGAGTTGAAGTCGAACGCCCCGAGCCGGCCGGCCCGCAGCAGGAACGCCACGATGAACTCGATGTTGGTGCCGGGGGCGTGGTGTCCGGTGTCGATGACCACCTGCGCGCGGTCGCCCAGGCGCAGGCAGTGCGCGTACGCCGTACCCCAGTCCGGCACGTCGGTGGTGTAGAACGCCGGCTCGAACAGCTTGCACTCCAGCAGCAGCCGCTGCTGCGCCCCGAGCCGGGCGTACGTGGTGTCCAGGGCCTCGGCGAGCCGGTCCTGCCGGGCCCGGATGCTGTCCTGGCCGGGGTAGTTGGTCCCGTCGGCGAACCACAGCTTCAGATCCGTCGACCCGGTGGCGTCCATCACGTCGACGCAGTCCAGCAGGTGTGCCACGGCCTTGCGGCGGACGCGTGGGTCGGGGTTGGTGACGCTGCCGAGGCGGTAGTCGTCGTCGGAGAAGACGTTGGCGTTGATGGTGCCGATCCGTACACCGAGGTCGACGGCGTACCGGGCGAGCTGTGGGTAGTCCTCGACCCGGTCCCACGGGATGTGCAGCGACACGATCGGGGCGATCCCGGTAACCGCGTGCACCTGGGCGGCGTCGGCGATCTACTCCTACGGGGTCCGGGGAATCCCGGGCTGGGTGAAGACCTTGAACCGGGTGCCGGAGTTGCCGTACGCCCAGGACGGCACCTCGATCCGCTGCGTGCGCAGTACGGCCTTGATCCGTGCGGTCACCTCAGGCATCTGCTGCCCCGCCGTCCCAGGTCACGCGTCGCCGGTCGCGGCGAGCTGGTCGTCAAGGTTGAAGATCTCGTCGAGCAGGACGAAGCCCTCGTCGGGTCGGCGGCCGTCGAGATCGGTGAAGTACGGCGCCATCTCGGCCTGCCACCGAGCGTTGACCTCGGTCGCGGCCATCGCGGCCTGGGCCGAGGCGAGGTCGGTGGCGCGGACATGGCCGACCAGCAGGCCGTCGGGATGCAGGAAGAGTGAATAGTCGTGCCAGCCGGCGTCGCGCAGCGCGTGCAGCAGCTGCGGCCAGACCGCGGCGTGCCGGGCCCGGTACTCGTCGATCCGGTCCGGGCGGACCCGCAGCAGGAAGCAGTACCGCCGCACGTCGCCTCCTGTATGAACCGTTTCAATGCGGGCTCCAAACATACGAGTGCGCCGATGTGACTGTCAAGGTCGGGCCGCCGGCGGACCACCGACCCTGCGCCAGGGGAGTCAGGGCTCCGGACGTGGTGCTCGGACGTCCTGGCTGGACTCCCGCACGACCAGCTCCGGGTCGAAGACCACCTGTTCGTGGCGGTGGGTGCCGGGACTGGCCGCCTCGTCGAGCAGCAGCGTCGCGGCGGTGTGGCCGAGGCGCTGCCGGGGCTGACGTACCGACGACAGCGGCACCGCGGCGGCCGCGGCGAAGTCGATGTCGTCGTAGCCGACCAGGGCGATGTTCTCGGGGACCCGGACCTGCTGACGGGTCAACCCTTGCAGAACGCCGAGCGCGAGCAGGTCGTTGGCGCAGAAGACGGCGGTCACCCGGGAGCTGCGGGGCACCCCGAGCACCCGGGCGGCGGCGTCGCGACCGGCGGCCACCGTCAGGCTCGGCGTGTCGAACCGGCGCAGTGCCCGCTCACTGAGCCCCGCGTCGACGAGCGCCGCCGCCGCTCCGGCGTACCGATCCCGGACCTGCTCCAGATGGGTCGGGCCGCCGACGAAGGCGATCCGCCGGTGCCCGGCGTCGATCAGGTGCCGTACCGCCAGTTCGCCGCCGAGCCGGTCGTTGACCGACACCGAGCACAGGTCCGGCCGGCGGGATCGGCGGTCCAGCAGGACCACCAGTACGCCCCGTTCCCGCAGCTGCAGCAGGCGTTCGCTGGCGTCGTCGACCGGGGTGATCAGAACGCCCTGCACCCGCTGCTCCTCGAGCAGGTCGAGGTAGGCGTTCTCCTTGGCGGCGTCGCCGTCGCTGTTGCAGAAGATCACCGGCATCCCGGCGGTGCTGGTGGCCTCCTCGACGCCACGGGCCACGTCGGTGAAGAACGGGTTGGCCACGTCGAGGACCACCAGGCCCAGGGTGCGCCCCCGGCCCCGGCGCAACTGCCGGGCCGCGTCGTTCGGGACGAAGCCGAGTTCACTGATCGCGGCGAGCACCCGCGACCGGGTGCCGGCGGCGACGATGTCCGGCCGGTTGAGCACGTTGGACACGGTGCCCACGGAGACGCCGGCGCGGAAGGCGACGTCCCGGATGCTGATCGCTGGTCCCGGCACCTGGTCTCCCCTCGACGGCGGCCCTCTGACGCCGCATGCCACGTCGCCGCCTGCGGTTGATTATCCGTCCCGGCGCTGGCCGTCGGGCAGTGGTGCCGACGTCGGCTGCCGGCCACCGTCACGGCGCTCGACCTGGCACAATCGGCAAGCGCTTTCCTAATGGGGGAAAGGCGTACGGAAGGAGCACGATGACCGACAACCTGGTCCTGCGCGTGGCGGGACGCCCCGTCGCCGAGTACGTGGTCCACCCCGACGTCGACCCCCGGTACTCGCCCCGGCCGTACCTGCACCCCGTGCGTACGCTCGCCGGGGTGCCGGTGACCGACACCCTGCCGGAGGACCACCGCTGGCACCTCGGCGTCTCCGTCACCATGCAGGACGTCTCCGGGACCAACCTCTGGGGCGGGCGGACCTACGTCCGCGACACCGGCTACACCTGGCGCGACGACCACGGTCGGATCGTCCACGACAGCTGGCTCGACCGCGCCCCGGACGGGTTCCGGCAGCGGCTACGGTGGTGCGATCCGGCGGGCGCCACCCTGCTGACCGAGGAGCGTGCGGTGACCGTCGGCGAGGTCGCCGGGGACACCACCGCCTGGCGCTTCGAGATCGGGTACTCCTTGACCGCCCCCGCCGACCGGGAGATCATCCTCGGCAGCCCGGCGACCAACGGACGCCCCGGCGGAGCCGGGTACGGCGGCTTCTTCTGGCGGCTGGCCCCCGGCACACCCACCGTGTTCACCGTCGACGCCGACGGAGAGGAGACGGTCAACGGCAGCACCGCGCCGTGGGTCGCGCTGACCGGTCAGGGCGCCGATGGGTCGCCGTACACCGTGATCTTCACCGGCCTCGGCGACGGCGACCACTGGTTCGTGCGTGCCGGCGGCTACCCAGGGGTCTGCGCGGCGTTGGCGTTCGACACCCCGGTGCCGGTGCCGGCCGGCGGACAGCTCGCCCGACGGCACCGGGTGTACGTGGTCGACGGGACCCTGCGGCGCCCGGACGTCGTCACGCTGCTCGCCGACGCTGATTGAACCGCTTCGATAGACGCGATGGTCAGGCCAGTTCGTTCGGTGTGCATCCGATCTCCCGGGCGACCGCCAACCGGATCCACTCGGTGAGCTGTCGCCGGGAGACGACCCGGTCGTGCATCGTCGCCTGCACCGCGAGTCCGTCGATCAGCGCGTTGATCCGCCACGCCGCGCCCTTGGGATCCGGGCAGGTGAAGGTGCCGTCGGCGCATCCGGTGGCGATCACCCCGGTCAGCGCCTCCTTCCACCGCAGGTCGAGATTGCGGCACACCCGGTTCAACGCGGGGGTACGCATCGATTCCGACCAGCCGTCGATCCAGAGTGCCCACGACTTGGTGCGGCCGGTCGGCGCGTACAACCGAATGATCTTCTTGATCTTTTCCAGTGGCCCGGCTGTCGACCGCACGACGGCGTCGAGCCTGGCCAGGTCCTGTTCGGCGGCGTACGCGAACGCCTCGGCGAGCAGCCTGTCCTTGGTCGAGAAATGGTAGAACACCAGCGCCTGACTGACTCCCGCCGCTTCGGCGACATCAGCGGTACGGGTGTTCGCCAGCCCGCGTTGCACGATCACCTCGCAGGCGGTCCGCAGCAGCGAGTCAAGGCGTATCTCGGCCGAACGTCTTGTCACGGCGAACACGGTAACGCACTATCATCGATACGATGAGTTACCAGTCAATTTCCTGACTCACGTCGGGGCGGAGATCGGCTAACCCGAACCCGCCTCGCATGACGGGTTCCGGCGGGAGCCCGTCCGTGCCGCGATGGGGGGTTTGTCCAGCGCATCGGCGTCGGGCGCGCCGAGGTGACCCCGAGTTGGCAACGGCGCGACGGCTCGGCTAGAGTTCTCATTCGTCGGCAGGAGCGCCCCGGCGGGGCGGGAAAGCCGAGCATATGCGGACGTAGCGCAGTTGGTAGCGCATCACCTTGCCAAGGTGAGGGTCGCGGGTTCGAGTCCCGTCGTCCGCTCGGAGATGCCACCACGACACGTCGGGGGCAACCTCGGTGGAGTGGCCGAGAGGCGAGGCAACGGCCTGCAAAGCCGTGTACACGGGTTCAAATCCCGTCTCCACCTCGTCAACAACGAGGGCGATTGGCGCAGTGGGAGCGCGCTTCCTTGACACGGAAGAGGTCACTGGTTCAAACCCAGTATCGCCCACCAGCTGTACGAGCACGTCACGTGGCCCGTTGCCGGACATTCGGTAACGGGCCTGTCGCTGTCGCGGCCCTTACCGGGGAGGGTCGGGGAGCGGGCCCGCTCCCCGGGGGGTTACCCAGCGGCTGGTTACACCCAGCAGGCCGTCCTGCAGACCCAGGCCAAGATCGGTGACTTGTCTCCTCGGCATGGCCTGGGCCTGCTGGCAGTGCCGGTCAGGCCGCCGGGAATTTCCAGGTGCGGCCCAGCGACGTGATCAGTGACTGCTCGACCGGGAACGACTCGCCGAACGCGGTGCCCACTACGGCGGCAGTCCGCCGCTGCGTGACGTAGCGGGTGCCCTCCTCGTCAGTCCGGAATTCCTGAACCACCTCGCCGGTCCCGGTCCAGGTGATCTTCACGCTGGTCGTGCCCATGGTCTCCGGGGCATCCGTGCACGACTCCGGGCGTTCGCCCGCTTCGTCGACCGGTCCGTACGTGCATGTCCGCACGGTCTGCGAGTAGGTCACCACCCCGGCGGCCGAGGCACCCTGCAGCGACATCCTGGCCCGTGACGGCGTCTGGTCGTACGCCTGCCGGAAAATCGTCTCGCAGGTCTCCAGGCCAGCGGATTCGGTGCAGGAGCGGGACCAGTATTCGACATCCAGTTGGGCCACCCCGTCGATGCGGCTGAGGTCGACGGTCAGGGTCCGGCTGGTGTTCGGATCGTCGAAGCCGACGTGCGCGCTCTCGAGGAGCGTCGGGGCGGTCGCGGCCGTCGCGGGTGTGGCGATGGCTGCCGCGAGGAGAGTGGCACCGATCGGCAGGAGGACACGGCGGAGCAGGGTCATCTGGTCTCCTTTGGGGAGTGTCGAGGAGACCTGAATGTAGCCGTCGGGTACGACTGGAACGGCCCGACCCGAGGTGTGGCACCTTCTCGATCCCCGGTACCTGATCGGACCGGGCCTGCCTGCTGGTCGCCGCACTCGCATAGATCGTGAACCATCGATTGACAGATTCTTGTCCGGTCGGGACACTTTCTGCAACGTAACCCTTCGTGCCTGGCGTCGGGTGGTCGTTGCGGGAGGGTCGGATGAGGATCGTCGCCCACGGTAGGCGCCTGCTCGTCGCGGCGATCGCAGTCGCCGTCACCGTCGCCGTCGGTGGCATCGCCACCTCGGCGTACGCCGCCACCGGGTGCCGGGTGACCTACACGGTCACCAGCCAGTGGCCGGGCGGATTCGGTGCCAACGTCGCCGTGACCAACCTCGGTGACCCGATCAGCGGTTGGCGGCTGACCTGGTCGTTCGTCGCCGGGCAACAGGTCACCCAGCTCTGGAACGGCTCCGTGAGTCAGGCCGGCACCCAGGTCACCGTCGTCGACGCGGGGTGGAACGGCAGCCTCGCCACCGGAGCGGGAACGGCGATCGGCTTCAACGGGTCGTGGAACAACGCCAGCAATCCGGCTCCGACCGATTTCGCGCTCAACGGCACGCCGTGCACGGGTAGCGTGACCCCGTCGGGTTCACCGTCCGCGCCGCAATCGCCCACACCGAGCCCTACACCCACGCCGAGCAGCACGCCGTCGCCGTCGACCTCGCCCACCCCGAGTACGCCGCCCGGTGGCACGGAGCCGACGATCGTGCCCGACCCATCTTGGACGTGCAACATGCCCACTGGCATCGTGTCGCCGACGCGGGGGCGCCTGGTGCTGCGCGTGACAGGCCAGCTGGGCGCCGTCCACGAGGTGGGCACCACCCCGTACGGCCAGCGCCGCATCCTCGACGTGACGGGCGGATCGTTCGTCGGGGAGCGGCTCAGCGGCAGCGTGCTCACCGGCGGGCTCGACCTGGAGCTCACCCTGACCAACGGAGCGCTGGAGGTCGAGCAGATCAACGTGCTGCGCGCCAGTGACGGCACCCTCATCTATCTGCGCAGCTGCGGTGTCGCCCCCGCCGGCGCCGCCCCGGTCCGGATCGTGCCCGATTTCGAGGCACCGAACTCCAGCCCGTACGCCTGGCTGAATACCGGCACGTTCGTCGGTACCCGGACGGTCGACACCGCGACCAACACCCTCGTTCTCGCCATCTACGACGTCGCCGGTGTCACCACGACCGAACCGCGGGTCCAGCTCACGGATCCCGTCGGTCTGCCCCACCAGAGTTGGAACTGCGCGACGGGCAGCGGTACGCGGGGCGCCAGCGTGTTCACCGCGTCGGTCACCCTCGGCTCGACCCTCGCTGTCGGTGCCAGCAAGCGCGGTACCCGTACCATCATTCCCATCACTGGTGGGACACTCAGTGGTCGGGTGACCGGGTCGATCCTCGCCGGCGGCGCGGACTACCAGCTCAGCGGCTCGACCACGACCCTGGACGCCCGGTACACCTGTCGACCAGTGACGGTGAGCTGATTCTGGTCCGCAACTGCGGGCAGTTCGGCCGGCTGGTGCCGACCTTCGAGACCCGCACTGGCGGCCCGTACGCCTTCCTGAACGCCAACACCTGGCTGAGCTCCGATCCGGGCTTCGCACCCGGCGGGGTGAGCATCACCTTCTACGAACGCCGATAGTGGAGGCTGCCGGGGTGCGCTCGTCAGGTACGGCTGGGGGCGCACCGCGCCGGGCCGGTCGGGGTGCCGTCCACCGTGACCTGGGACCATCCGCTGCTCTGGTACCCCTCGGTTGCCATGATCATGTAGCCCATGGTGGTACCGAGGCGCATCCCGGCTTGCGCCCACGCGTCGAAGTGGTCGCCGGTGTCGATGGTGCCGGCGGAGCGCTTCTGCTGGCGGACGCTGTAGTACCGGAAGTACGGCGTGCTGCCGACACCGAGTTGCGCGCGGTAGATGTCGTAGGTGCCGCCCTCGCTGACGACGGTGCCCATCGGGGTGCCGGTCGGTCGGTAGGTGCCCCAGTTCTCCACGATGTAGTACTCGGTCAGCGGGTTGGTCGTGTATCCGAACAGGGCCAGGTACGAGTTGCCGCCCGGGTGGAAGGTGCCGCAGTAGTCGAAGGTCCGCCGGCCGCCGGTCGCCCACCCCTTGCCGCCGAACCAGTTGTTGATGCCGGTCCACCGGGCGCTGTACTGCCCCTGGTGGCCGAGGACCATGGTGCTGTCGCCCATGTCCTTCCAGTAGGCGTAGAAGTAGCCGTCGTGGGTGCCGGTCTGGTTGGCGGTGATGACCGGGCGGGTGCCGGCCGCGTCGGCGTGGGCGGTGCTGGCCGGTGCGGTCACCGTGACCGCCAGCAGGGCGGCGCAGGCGGTGCTGACCAGCCGTCTGATGCGACCGCGCCGGCTGTGGGTCGCGCTGGTAACGGGTGTCTCGCTCATCGGGTCACCGTGCTTTCCGCTCGATCAGGCACGACGCAGCAATCCAATCGATAGACATCGATTTCTGTACGGCCAAGTGTCGGCGGAGTGTCGGCGGGATGTCAATGGTCGACTGGGCGCCTGCCCGGGCGGTGCCGGTCCCGGGTGACGCGATCCGGCCCAGGACGCAGCGGTCCTGGGCCGGAGTGGTGCCGTGGTGCCGGGTGTCGGTCAGACGATGTTGATGTCGCTGCACCACATGTACGCCTGGTCCATGTGCGACGCCTTCCAGATCACGAAGAGGACGTGGTTTCCGGAGCGCCCGCTGGGGACGGAGACGTTGAACGAGATGTTCTGCGACGGCGCGTAGCGGCCCGTCGTCGCGATCAGGTCGAGGTTGCCCCACCCGACCCGCTGGGTGGCCGGGTTGAACCCCTGCTTGGTGACGTAGGCCCGGAAGTAGTCGGCACCATGGCTGGCCTGGTCGTAGAGCTGAACCGTGAAGTTACGGCCGACGGTGGTCGTCCGCCACGCTCCGGGCTGGTTCAGGCTGTCGTTGCGGGAGAGGGCGTTGCTGCACAGTTGCCCGTCCGGGGTGCGGGCCTGGTACTGGCCGCCGAGGCCGTCGCGCAGCGCGCTCATCCAGTTCCACATGGTGTCGGGGTTGGCCTGGAACGCGCGATAGCACATCGGGTCCTGCTGCTGCATCGCCGGGTTGGTGTGCTGGTTGCCCCAGCTCTTCCAGCACTGGTAGGCGCGGCTTGCCGGGTTGATGATCGTGCCGTGGGCCTGGGCCGCGCCGGTCCAGGGCAGCATGGCGACCATCAGGGCCGACACGAGGACGAGGACTCGCAGGGACTTGCGGGCGGGGGTCCGGGTGGGTCCGTCGGACCGGTCGGACGTGAGTAGACGCACTGTGGATCCTCCGTTTCTCGGAGCGAGATCGGGCGGGAGCGCTCCCAGCAAACTATGACATCCAGGGATTCAAATATCAATGATCATCTATGTCTAATCTTGGCGGGTTCGCCCGGTCGGTGGACGGGTGTGTTGCGGCCCGCCGGTGAGGGTCGGCGCCCGTACCGGTGGACCAGGTCAGATCCCGGCTGCGGCGTCGTAGCGACGGCGGAGGTCGGCGGCCTCGGAGTCGGTCAGTGCCTCCGCGATCGCCAGCTCCGCGTACTTGTCCGGGAACATCTGCCGCAGCCGGTCGACGAACATGACGTCGGCGGTGGCCTCGACCACCTCGATGCCCGGTGGCTCGGTGGACATGTCCAGAATCAGCGGACCGGCCAGCTTGACCGCCACGTCCCAGGGTCGCTGCGGTTCGGCCACCCCGCAGAGGTGGAAGCCGTAGACCGTCCGCACCTCGGCGAGCGCGGTGACGTCGGCCGGCTCGTAGCCGTAGATGCGGACTCCGCAGATCACCGTCTGCTGCTGGGTGGCGGCCGCCAGCTCGACCGTGTGGCCGGCGTGGTTGTGCTGCTGCGGGTCGGCCTGCTCGAGCAGGACGCGCATCCGGGTTTCGAGCTGGCCGACCAGATCCGCCGGTGCCGCGTTCCGGTCGGCGCCGCCGGTCAACGTGACCGCCCCGGTCGCCGTCGCCAGCAGGATCGCCGCCACCCACACCACGCGGTTGCGGTACCACCCCGCGAAGATCTTCTGGAAAGCCATCGGTTGCTCCTCACCCTGGTAGCCGGTCGTGGTGCGGTGATGAACTGCGTCGGTGTCGTGGCGCCGGGCCGTCGAGGTGCGCGGTACAGCCGTGCAGCGCTTCGGGAGTGCTGCCGTCTCGCGCCACGTCGGTGAGTGCGCGTCCGCGCCACTGGATCGCCACCGAGCCCTGGGCTGCTCCCGAGCCTGCCGTCGCTCAACGCGGTTGCCCCCGCGCTGCGGCGATATGAGCCATTTCAGCATGCCTCGGCCCACCCCGCAACATCGATGATTGTCGACATCTGACGAACCTGATGCGAGCCGTCGATAGTAGACTCGTTTGCCCGTCGACGGCGTACGCGTGGCTGAGTGAGGCGTCAGTCATCGAGCGTTGCTACATTGATGAAGATCGCTCGATCTGAGAGGTGTGCCCATGAAACTCAGATCCGTGGTCGGTGCCGTCCTGGCCGCAGCGCTGGCGGCGACCGGGCTCGCCGCAGTGGCGACGGCCGCCACCGTGCCCGCCGCCGACCGCGCCACCGGCCTGCTCGCCCTCGGCGACTTCGACTTCTCCCGGCCCGAGGTGGTCGCGACCGGCCTGACGGTGCCCTGGGGGATGGACTTCCTGCCGGACGGCAGTGCGTTGGTCGCCCAACGCGGCACCGGCCAGGTGGTCCGGGTCAGGCCCGGCGCGCAGCCGCAGCCGGTCGTGACGATCTCCGGCATCACGCCGGTCAGTGAGGGCGGACTGCTCGGTCTCGCCGTCTCGCCGACCTTCGCGCAGGACGACTACGTCTACGTCTACTTCACCACGGCCACCGACAACCGGATCGCCCGGTTCCGGCTCAGCGCCCCGCAGAACCAGCAGCCGATCCTGACCGGGCTCGCCCGGGCGACCATCCACAACGGCGGCCGCATCGCGTTCGGCCCGGACGGAATGCTCTACGCCGGGGTGGGCGACGCCGGTCAGACGGCCTCCGCGCAGAACCCGCAGAGCCGCAACGGCAAGATCCTGCGGATGCGCCCCGACGGTACGGTCCCGGCGGACAATCCGACGCCGGGCTCGCTGGTCTACAGCCTGGGGCACCGCCACGTGCAGGGACTAGCGTGGGACGCGCAGGGTCGGCTGTACGCCACCGAGTTCGGACAGAACACCTGGGACGAGGTGAACCTGATCGTCGCGGGCGGCAACTACGGCTGGCCGACCGTCGAGGGCCGGGCCAACGATCCCCGGTTCCGGGACCCGTTGCTGGTCTGGACCCCGGCCGAGGCGTCGCCCAGCGGCGCCGCGATCGCCGGGAACCGGCTGTACGTGGCCGCACTGCGCGGCAACCGGCTGTGGAACGTACCGCTCGACGCCGCCGGCGGGGTCGGCACCCCGACCCCGGAGCTGGTCGGTGCCTACGGTCGGCTGCGCACCGTCGAGTACGGTCCGGACGGCTGGCTCTGGGTGACGACCAGCAACCGCGACGGCCGGGGGACGCCAGCGGCCACCGACGACCGGATCCTGCGGTTCCCGCCCGCCGACGCCCCACCCACCACCGCGCCGCCGACGACGGCTCCGCCCACGACGGCTCCGCCGACCACCGCACCGCCCACGACCGCACCGCCGGCCAGTGGGTGCAGCGTGTCCTGGCAGGTCAACCAGTGGGGCAACGGCTTCACGGCCGACGTGCGCGTCACCAACCGGGGCGCGTCGGTCACCGGCTGGACGCTGACCTGGACGTTCCCCGGCAACCAGCAGATCACCAACGGGTGGAACGCGCAGGTCAGCCAGTCCGGCCAGCGGGTGACGGCGCGCAACGCCGCGTGGAACGGCAACCTGCCGGCGAATGGTACGGTGAGCTTCGGCTTCCAGGCGACGTACAGCGCGAGCAACCCGCGTCCGTCGGACTTCCAACTCAACGGTGCCCCCTGCCAGGTCGGCTGACCCGAGGTGCCAAGTATCGGTCTGGTCGGATCATGGCTACCGCCCCGACCAGGCCGAACTTAGTTGATATCTTGACGTTAATCGATGTCGACGCTACCTTTCCGGTACGTCCGGGCATGGCGTCACCACGCCGGTCGACCGCGCGGTGACACAGACCGGAAGGAAGCCGTACCGATGCATCGACCGCACCCACCCCGGCGCCGCCACGCCCGGCTGACCGGCGCTCTGGCGGCGCTGGCGGCGACCCTGACCGGCGCCGTCCTCGTCGCGCCCGTCGTCGCCGCGCCGGCCGCGTACGCCGCGACCGTCGACACCTCGACGTGGTACGTGGCTGGCCGTACCTCCACTGATTACGACCGGGTACCGATACCGACCCGGCGGGCGGGCCGGGATCACTCGGCCACCGACAGGTCGATGGTGTGCGCCGCGTGGTTGGCCTTCGCCGCCAGGTACCGCACGTTCGCCGCCGACACGTGTACACCGGTCGGGATCTGTTCGCTGACGGTGACCCCGAGCTGGGTGAGTTGCGCCGCCTTGTCGGGGTTGTTGCTCAGCAGCGCGACCCGTCGGACGCCGAGCGCGATCAGCATCTGCGCGGCGACCGTGTAGTCCCGCTCGTCCTCGCCCCGGCCCAGCGCCACGTTGGCCTCGAACGTGTCCAGCCCGGCGTCCTGCAGCGCGTAGGCGTCCAGCTTGGCGTACAGCCCGATGCCGCGTCCCTCCTGGCGTAGGTAGAGCAGGAAACCACCACTGGTGGCGATCCGTTCCACCGCCTCGCGCAGCTGGGGGCCGCAGTCGCACCGCTGACTGCCGAAGGCGTCACCGGTCAGGCACTCGCTGTGCGGGCGTACCAGGGGTGGATCACCACCGTCGGCGGCCCGGTCCAGCACCTGACGCCAGTCGCCCAGCCCGAGTGCGACGTGCTCGCGTCGGTCGGCCAACCCGTCGAAGGTGAACACCCGGGCCTTGGTGGTGTAGCCGTCAGCGAACCGCAGCGGCACCGTGACCTGCCGACGGACCGCAGCGGGCGACGGTACGGCGACCGTCGGACCGGCGGCGAGCTTACCGTTGACAGGTGCGTGGGGCGGCGGTTCAAGCATCGGTACTTCCTCTTCGGTGACGGGGCTGCGGCGACGTCGACATCGGCAGGGCCGGTGTCGACGCGTGGGCGGTACGGAAGAATGTGTGCCGGCCTCACCTGCAGGCTATCTGTCGATCGACGCGGAGGAGCCATCAGTGGTTGAGCGACCCTACGTCCTGCTCAGCTGCGGCATGTCGATCGACGGGTACCTGGACGACGCCGCCGGCGAGCGGCTGCTGCTGTCCAACGACGCCGACTTCGACCGGGTCGACGCGGTCCGGGCCGACTGTGACGCGATCCTGGTCGGGGCGGGCACGATCCGGCAGGACGATCCGCGGCTGCTGGTCCGCTCGGCGGACCGGCGCCGCCAGCGGCAGGCCCGGGGGCAGCGGCCCAGCCCGCTGAAGGTCACCGTCACCGGGCGCGGCGACCTGGACCCCGGGTCGCGGTTCTTCACCCACGGGGACGTGGACAAGCTGGTCTACTGCGCGACCGGTCACCTGGACCGGGCCCGGCGACGGCTGGCCGCCGTCGCCACGGTCGTCGACTGCGGCGACCCGGTCGACCTGCTCCGGGTCGTCGGCGACCTGCACGAGCGCGGCGTCGGGCGGCTGATGGTCGAGGGCGGCGGCCGGATCCACACCCAGTTCCTCACCGCCGGGCTGGTCGACGAACTGCACCTGGTGGTCGCCCCGATCTTCGTCGGCGACTCGCGGGCGCCCCGGTTCGTCGGTGACGGCCGGTTCCCGTGGCACGCCGACTCCCGGGCCACCCTCGCCGAGGTACGGCAGATCGGCGACGTGGCGTTGCTGCGCTACGCGATGTCGCCCCGGTTCGGCGACCGGTAGCCGGCGCGCCGCCGCCACGACTGCCGCCGCCGGTCGCGTCACGTCGCGGGCTGCGGTCGCAGCCGTACCCGCAGCCGTCCGACCGGGACCTTCCGCAGCCCACGCAGGGTCAGCACGGCGGCCCCCGGCAGGCTCGCGGTCAGCGCCAGCAGACCGTAGACGACGGCGACCGTCAGACCCAGCTCCGCGCCGAGCCCGGCCGCGCCGAACGCCCACGCGGTCGCCCCTTCGCGTGGCCCCCAGCCGCCGACGTTGAGCGGCACCGCCATCGCCAGAAAGGCCAGCACCATCAACGGCAGCAGCAGGTGCAGCGGCGCGGTCGCCCCGGCGGCTCGGGCGGCGACCAGGAAGGTGGCGAGGTGACCGGCGAGCGCCACCACGGACAGCAGCAGCACGCCCGGCCAGGTCCGTCGGGCCAGCAGCCCGCCGCGTAGATCGGTGGCGGTACGCCGCAGGGCCCGCCGCCACCAGCCAGCCGGCGTCGACCGACCCGCCGGCCTCGACTGACCCTCCGGCCTCGACGGACCCGCCGGTACGGACGACTCCGCCTGTGCGGATCGCGCGGTCACCCGCCGCCGCAGCACCGCGACCACGCCGACCGTCACCGCGACCAGCGCCACCACGGCCACCGTGAGCTGTGCGCCGGTGACCACACCCGCCGGCACCGGCACCGGCAGGGTCAGCAGGACACCTGCGGCGACTGCGAACAACACGATCTGACCGGCGGTGCGTTCCAGCACCACCGCCCGGACCCCGCCGCCGACGTCGGAGACCGTACGGCCGTGCCGGACCGCCCGGTGCACGTCACCGAGCACCCCACCGGGCAGCGCCGCGTTGAGGAAGATCGCCCGGTAGTAGTCGGCGACGGCGGTGCGCACCGGCAGCCGCAGCCCCATGCCCCGGGCGACCAGACACCAGCGGGCCGCGCTGCAGACCGTGCTGAGCAGGCCGATCCCGACGGCGAGCAGCAGCGTCTGGGCCTCGATCACCCGTACCCCGTCGAGGAAGGCCCCGGTGCCGAGCCGCCAGACCAGTACGGCCAGGATCGCGATGCCGCCGACCAGCCGCAGCCAGGGCCAGATCCTGCCCATCACGGCGCGCCACGGCCGATGCCGACCGTACGCCACGGGCCGATCGCCCTGTGCATGCCTGTCCTCCTTGGTGAGCCTCCGTTGTCAGATACGCGGTGACGACCCCTGCGGTTCACCTCGGCACCACCAGCAGGTCACGGTGCTCGACGGTGACCTGCAGCTCGCCGGCTGCGGCGGCGGCGAGCCGGCGCTGCCGGTAGCCGCCGGGCCGCCCGGCCAGTTCCGGCTGCTGCTCGTATGCCGCCGCGATCCAGCCGTCCAGCCAGCGGGTGGTCAGCTCGGCCTGCTCGGGGCCGAGCCGCCAGGGACTGGGCCGTACCAGCACGCTCGCCCCGCGTCGGGTGAACGCCTCGGTGGCGGCCTCCACGGCGTCCGGGCCCAGCAGCGGCCGACCGCCGCTGTGTCGCCGTTGGTGGTCGTTGAACGCGGCGGACAGCGCGTCGTCGAGCGGGTCGGCCGGGTGCATCCGTACCTCGCCGACCACCGTCAGGGTCAGCAGCGCCGGGCAGCCCACCGCCAGGATGGTTGCCGCCAGGGTGTCGACCTCGTCGCGGGTGAGCAGGTCCAGCAACGCGGAGGCGGTGACCAGCCCGGCACCGGCGAGGTCGTCGGCGGTGAGCGCCGTGACGTCGTCGCGGCGGACCGTCGCGGTGACCGGTGCGCCGTCGGCCGCGGCCGGGGCCATCGCGGCCTCCGCGTACCGCAGCAGTTCGAGGTCACGGTCGTGCAGCACCCAGTGCTGCTGCCCGGCCAGGCGCGGTGCCAGCCACCGGCCCATCGATCCGGTGCCGCAGCCGAGGTCGTGCACCTCGGTCCGGGTGCCGCCGGCGAGCAACCGGCCCAGTTCGGCGACCAGTTCGGTCGACCGGGCCTGCGCGTCCGCCGGTTCCCGCAGCCCCAGCCAGGCCGGGCTGTACCCGGACGACTCGATCGTCTCCATGTGCGCTCCCTCCGCCGCTGACGCGGCCCCGTGCCGGTGTGGCGCCGGATCCGTGCGGTGCCGGATCCGTCGCGCCGAGTGTGTGGTGCGGCTCTGGTGCCTGCTCTGGTGCGGCCGACGTCAGCGCCGTCGCAGGTCGTGCAGGACCGCGCCGATCCCGGCGGCGGTCCGCGCCCAGTCGGGCAACGTCGCCCGCCGCTGCACCGCCGCCGCCCGCAGCCGCTGCCGCCAGTCGGCGTCGGTCAGCCAACGACGCACCGCCGCGCCGAGTGTCGCCGGGTCGCCCGGTGGCACCAGCAGCCCGGGCAGGACTCCGTCGTCGCCGCGCCCGAGCGCCTGCGGCACCCCACCCACCTCGCTGGCCAGCACCGGGATGCCCCGGGCCAGTGCCTCGGTGACCACCATGCCGTACGTCTCGGCGTACGAGGCGAGGATCAGCAGATCGGCGTCGGCGTAGCTGCCGATCAGTGCCGCACCGTGGCGGGGGCCGGTGAGCGTGACCCGGTCGTCGAGGCCGTGGTGGGCGATCCGGCCCCGGACCCGCCCGACGTGCCCGGCGGCGTCCAACGCCCCCACACACTGGCAGCTCCAGTCCAGGTCGGCGACGGTGGCCAGCGCGTCGACCAGCACGTCGTGGCCCTTGCGTGGGGTGACCGACGCGACGCAGAGCAGCCGGCGGCCGGCCGGATCCGCGGCGGTCAGCTCAGCACGGGCGACGCCGGGCACCGCCACCCGGACCCGGTGTGCGGGCAACCCGTGCCGATCGGCCAGTTGCCGCGCGGTCCAGTCGCTGGTGGCGATGACCGCCGCCGCCGCGCCGAGCACGGCGCGTTCGGCCCGGTCCAGGTCGGCGGCATCGGCCGGGTCCAGCCCGGTCTCGTCGGCCAGCGGCAGGTGCACCAGCACCGCCAGCCGCAGCCGGTCGGCGTGCGGCGTGACCACCTCGGGCACCCCGCAGGCGACCAGCCCGTCGAGCAGCACCACCGTCGCGTCCGGCAGCCCGGCGAGGGTGTCGCCGAGCGCGGCACGGGCCGGCGCGTCCGGGCGCGGCCAGGCACCGGGCAGCGCCACCTCGCGGACCGGCCAGCCGGCGGCGACCAGTTCGGCGCAGACCCGCCGGTCGTAGACGTTGCCGCCGCTGGGCGTCGCCGGATCGTCCACGTTCGCGGGCAGGACCACGACGACCATCCGGGTCAGAGCGCCCGCTCGTAGCTCGCCCACGCGACGTGCGACTCGTGCAGCGTGACGCTGATCCCGGCCAGGCCGTGGGCACCGGCACCGAGGTCCCCGGCGTGCACCCGGTCGGCCAGTCGGTCGGCGATCAGCTTGGCCAGCCACTCGGTGGAGGTGTTGACCCCCGCGAATGCCGGCTCGTCGTCGAGGTTGCGGTAGTTCAACTCCGCCAGTACGGCCTTGAGCTGCTCGGTGGCCAGGCCGATGTCGACGACGATGTTGTCGCTGTCGAGGTCGGTGCGCTTGAACGTCGCGTCGACGACGAAGGTCGCTCCGTGCAGTCGTTGCGCCGGCCCGAACACGTCACCGGTGAAACTGTGGGCGACCATGATGTGGTCACGGACGGTGACGCTGAACATTTTTCATCCTCCAGTCGGGTAACGGATCACGTGGCACGACGCCGGTAGCTCGCCGGCCGCGAGCCGGGGCAGCACCCGTGGCAGGTCGGCGAAGTCGCTCTCGCCGGTCAGCAGGGCGTCGAACCGGTCGTCGGCGAGCAGGTCCAGGGCGACGGCGAGCCGGCCGGCGTACCCGCGCCGGTCGCGGCGGGCCGGCGACACCAGCCCGACCTGGCTGCTGCGGACGGTCAACCGGCGGGAGTGGAAGTGCTCGCCGAGCGGTACGGTGACCGGGCGGTCGCCGTACCAGCTGAGGTCGACCACCGTGCCCTCGACGGCGAGCAACTCCAACGACCGGGCCAGCCCGGCAGCCGTGGCGCTGGCGTGCAGCACCAGGTCGCAGTCGCCGGTGGCGGTGTCCGGGTGGGCGAACCCGACGCCGAGCGCGGCGGCGACCCGCGCCCGGTCAGGGTCGACGTCGACCAGTTCGACCCGGACGCCGGGGAATCCGGCGGCGAGCGCGGCGACCGTGGCACCGACCATCCCGGCGCCGACCACGGCGATCCGGTCGCCGAGCAGGGGAGCGGCGTCCCACAGCGCGTTGACTGCGGTCTCCACCGTGCCGGCGAGCACCGCGCGGCGGGCCGGCACGGTCTCCGGCACCACGGTGACCGCGTCGGCCGGCACCACGTAGCGGGTCTGGTGCGGGTAGAGACAGAAGACGGTACGCCCGACGAGCGCGGCCGGGCCCTGCTCGACCCGCCCGACGTTGAGGTAGCCGTACTTGACCGGGGCGGGAAAGTCGCCCTCCTGGTGCGGGGCGCGCATCACCGCGTACTGGCTGGGTGGCACCTCACCGCGGAAGACCAGCGTCTCGGTGCCCCGGCTCAACCCGCTGAACAGGGTGCGGACCAGTACCTCACCGGGGCCGGGCGGGCCGACCTCGACCGGTCTGATCTCGCCGTCGCCGGGCGCGCGCAGCCAGAACGCGTGGTCGCGCGGTGTCATCGGCGTCCCTTCGTCGTCCCGGCCGGCCCCGGTAACCATACGCAGGACACGCAGGGTGACGAACGGTGATCAACCGGCGCGTCCCGGCGGTCCGGCGTCAGGACCCGTCAGCCCAGTACCGGTTCAGCCGGGCGACCGCTTGTTCCTTGGTCATCGCCGCGACCTCGGGTTCCGTGAGGCCGACCCGGTGGACGAGGAGATGAACGAGTTCGGCGGGAAGTGACGCGGTGGGAACCGTCGGATCGCTCCGCTTGGGCAGCGTCCCGTCCCGGGTGCAGGCCCAGAACTCGTCCTCGGCGACGTCCAGTTGATCGCGCAGGATGTGGCTCCACAGGCTCGGCCCGTACGCGGTCCGGTCGACCGGGTGGGAGATGCGGGTCCGCAGGATGCGTCCGTCCGCCAACCTGAGCTCAAAGGTGACGTGATGTGTGCCGGTACGTCCGCGCGAGTCCCGGACCCGAACCCACTGTTCGGTATGGCAGAACTTCTCGTGGTCCTGACGGTTCGGCGTAGGCCACCTCACCGGGACGACCCGACCAGCCACTCGCGAAGCTGATCGTCGCTGCTGATGGTGATCAGCTGGACCAGCCCCCAGTTGCTCGAGTGGTTGGGCGCGTCGAGGAGCCGGTCCTGCCAATCCTCGGCGTACTCGCGCAGGGCGAGAATCAGCTCGTCCACCGCCTCGTCGAGGCTCTCCCCGTCGGCGGCGACCGGTAGTCCAGGGACGAAGATCGACCATCCACCGGACTCAGCGACCACCTGGGCCCCGGACGGGGTCACCGAGGCAAGGAAGAAACGCAGCCGCTCCCGATCGACGATAGCGGCCGTCCGATTGTCCCGCCTGACGGTCGCCACCTGGCCCCGATCGGCTGCGTCCAGCAGATCCTTGAGGTGGGCTCGAGCCTGCGAGTAGCTGTCGAAGTGCACCGCGGACATGCCTGCCCCCTTCCCGCAAGGATCGTCCCACCCGGTCGTCACGTACGTCAAGTACGTCACGTACGTGGAGCGACTCGGCTGTGGGCGGTGCGACCCCGGGGCGGCCTGCGCCATCTGCCCGGTCGTGGGCGGTGGCCTTGACGGGCGGTACGCGGAGGGCGACCATCGATGAAAGCAAATACGCTCATCAATGCAACGGGGGTAATTCAATTGCGACGAATCATCGCCTCATTGATCGCTGCCGTCCTGGCAGCCACTGGCATGGTGTTCGGGTTCGCCCTGCGCCCGGCGTACGCCGCGCCCGCCTGCACGGTCGACTACCAGGTGACCAGGGAATGGTCGACCGGGTTCATCGCCAGGATGACACTGACCAATCTGGGTCCGCCGGTCTCCACCTGGCGACTCACCTTCACTCCGGGTGCCCGACAGACCATCAACTCCGCCTACCGGCAGGTGCCGCCAGGTCTCGTCCTGAGCGCGCTCGCCTGGCCGTACGAGCTGCGCTCCGACGCCGGGGCGTACCACCTGGACACCGGCGAGTCGGTGCGGGTGCAGTTCAGTGGCAGCTATTCCGTGGCCAACCCGCCACCGACGAGCTACCACTTCAACGGCCAGGCCTGCAACATGGACCCCGACCTGCCGCCCAGCCCGAGCATTCCGCCCAGCCCGAGTGTCCCGCCGACCGAATCGTTCCCACCGGTCGTCGCGCTGCGCAGCCCGCAGATGAACCAGATCTTCGCCACGACCGCGCCGATCCCGGTGGCGGCCGATGCCACCGCAGCCGCCGGGCGTCGGATCACCCGGGTCGAGTTCCGCTCCGCCGGCACCCTGCTGCACACCGACACCACCGCCCCGTACGCCTTCACCTGGCACGGTGCCCAGCCGACCAACGGGACGCGGATCACGGCGACCGCCTACGACGACGCCGGCACCCACGCCACCGCCGAGGTCCGTGGCGTCCGGGTGGTGAGCCCCGCGCCGCCCGGTCACGCCCCGGCGCTGACCATGGCCGGCAACCAACTGGTCACCGTCGACCAGCCACCCCGGCCGTACCAGCTGCGCGGCGTGGTCCGGGCCGGCGCCGAGACACTCTGCCGCGACGGCTCGGGAATCTTCCACGGCCCGGTCGACGACGACTCGGTGCAAGCGATGCGGCGGTGGCGGATCAACGCCGTACGGGTTCTGGTCGACCCCGAATGCTGGCTGAGCCGGGACACCGTCCCGCCGGCCTTCCGGGGTGCCGCCTACCGGGACGCGATCAGCGGGTACGCGCAGCGGCTCGTCCGGCACGGGATCACCCCGGTCCTGGCCTGGCACGGCCCGGCGACCTCGTTGCAACGGACGTTCTGGGTGGACGTCGCCGCCCACTTCGACGACGACAACAGCATCCTGTTCGATCTGTACGGCGACGCGTACCCGGCGGTCGGCGAGTTGCCGCCCGACGCGGCGTGGCAGGCGTGGCGCGACGGCCGTCCGTCGGCCGGCCTGCCCTCCGACTGGCCGGAGTTCGGAGCGGACACCCTGATCTACAACATCCGGCACTTCGCCGGCAGCCACAACACCCTGCTGATCGGCGGCCTCGACGGCGGCAACGACCTGTCCGGCTGGCTGGCGTACCGGCCGGACGACCCGGCCGGCCGCAACCTCGCCGCCGCCTGGCGGGTCGACGACGACGCGGCCTGCGCCACCGTGACCTGCTGGCAGCAGCAGGTCGCGCCGGTCGCCGCCGAGGTGCCGCTGGTCGCGGTCGAGGTGAGTGAGGACACCGGCGGGCACCGGTTCGTCGGTACGGCGATCGACTGGCTCGACACGCGCCGGATCGGCTTCCTCGGCTCGGTCTGGCACACCGACGGCTACCCGGGCGTACCGCCGTTGATCCGTGACTACGACGGCCGGCCGACACCGTACGGTGCCGGGGTGAAGCACCACCTGCGACGGTGACCACCCACTGGACCCGGCAGTTGCCGGGTGGGGGCCACCCGGCACGGCGAACTGCGGTAGCCTGCCCCGTCGTCGTCCAGATCGATGGTCGGGACGGCGACTCACCCCCACCTCGGCCGCGGTCGTGCCGGCCGGGGTTCATTGTTGGAAGGAAACACAATGTCGCAGACCATGGCAGGACCGGCAACCGAGCAGAAGTCCTGGCTCGTCGCGCTGCTGCTCAGCTTCTTCCTCGGCGGGTTCGGTGCCCACCGGTTCTACGTTGGCAAGATCGGTACCGGCGTGCTGATGCTGGTCACCTTCGGTGGGCTGGGAATCTGGGCGCTGATCGACTTCATCATGATCCTGATCGGCAAGTTCAGCGACAAGCAGGGCCAGCCGCTCGCCAAGTGACCCACGACGGTGAACGGGCCGACGCGCAGGCGCTACCGGCTGCGCGTCGGCCCGTTCCCGACACTCGTCAACTGACCGGGTCGCCTCCCCGTCACGGGAAGGCGACCCAGTCGTGCGTCAACCCAGTGTGACGACGACCGCGCCACCGCCGAGCGCGGTGGTGGTGGCGTTGGTCCGGCTGTCGTAGACGACCGTCCCGGTGGCCGTCTCGGTGATCCGGATCCAGAACCGGTCCCTGCCGCCGTCGCCCGGTGCGGGCTCCCGCAGCGCCTCGTCGTTCAACCCGACCATGTACGTGTAGTCACCGGCACCGTTGATGGTGCCCCGACCGTTGAACCGCACCTGCGGCCCGTCGACCACGTACCCCCGGTGGCGGCTGGCGGTGAACTCCCGGTCCCCGAGCCGCAGCCGCAGCGCCACCGCGTCCGGCCCGGCCGCGTCCGGCCCGGCCGCCGCGACGAAGCCGAACTCGGCCCGTCCGGCCAGCTGCCCGTCGGCGACGTACGCCCCGGCCGGCGAGGTGAACCAGCCGGATCCGGCGACGTGCCCGCCGTCGGCGCGGTGCACCGTTAGGTAACCGGCGGCCAGCGTGTGCGCGGCACCCCGGTCGTCGATCACCGTGACCGTCGGCCGGTACACGCCCGGCTCGGTGTAGGTGTGGCCGGCCACACAGGTCGACCCGTCGACCGTGCCGGTGCCGGTGGCACCGTCGCCCCAGACCAGGACACACCGGTGGGTGTCGTCGACACCGGAGTCGGTGAAGGTCGCGGTGACCTCGACGGGTGTGCCGGCCGGAACCGGCCCGCCCGGCCCGGTCGCGGCGGTGACCACCGGGGCGGTGTTGACCGGCCGGATCGGCGTGACGCTCTCCAGGGTCGGCACCACCGGCACGATGGAGCCGTCGGCGGCGAACTCCAGCCGGTCGATGGTGGTCTCCCGGTGGGTGCCGTCGCCGTCCGGGATGGCGAACCGGTGGTACGCGATGTACCAGTCGTCGGTGCCTGGCACCCGCACCACCGAGTGATGCCCGGTGCCCTTGATCCCCAGCGACAGGTCCTTGCGCAGGATCGTGCCGCGCCGCTCGCTCCACGGCCCCAGCGGCGAGTCACCGACGGCGTACGCCACCTGGTAGTCCTCGCTGCGGGTGTCGTTCTCCGACCACATGAAGTAGTAGCGGCCGTCCCGTTTGATGACGAACGCGCCCTCGTTGTAGCCGGCCGGCCGGTGCGAGGTGACCTTCGCAGGGTCGAACGACACCATGTCGTCGTTGAGCTCGACCTGGTAGGCGTAGCCGTTGCCCCAGTACAGGTAGGAGCGGCCGTCGTCGTCGGTGAAGACCGCCGGGTCGATCATCTGACCGGGGTACGTGCCCGCCGGCACCAGCGGCTCGCCGAGCGCGTCGCGGAACGGCCCGGTCGGCGAGTCGGCGACGGCGACCCCGAGGTGCTTACCGGTGTCCCCGGTGGCCTTCCCACCGCTGAAGTAGAAGTACCACTTGCCGTCGCGTTCGGCGATCGTCGGCGCCCAGGCGCTGTTGTCCGCCCAGTCGACGTCGGTCTCCAGATCCAGGATGACCCCGTGGTCGGTCCAGTTCACCAGGTCCGCCGAGGAGAACACCGAGAACTTCGTGCCGCTCCAGCCGGCGAAACCGTCGGTGGTGGCGTAGAGGTAGAACCGGTCGCCGAAGACCGCGATGTTCGGGTCGGCGTACAGACCGGGAAGGACCGGGGAACGCATCAGCCGGGCCTCGACGGTCCAGGTCGCGGTGGCACCGTCGGCGCCGGTGACGGTGTACGTCACCGGCGCGCTCAGGTCCCGGACGGTGCCCGACGCGGGTGCGACGTTCGCGCCGGGGGCCAGGGTGAACTCCGGGGCCAGGGCGGTCAGGTCGGTGTCCGGGCGGACCGGCAGGATCACCCGATGGAGCTCGGCGTCGACGATCGCGTCCACCTTGAGCTGCGGCAGGGCCGCCCCGGTGATCGCCGCCGGGTCGCCGCCGAGGGCGTACACCTCGTCGGCGGTCAACGCCCGGCCGTAGATCCGGAAGTCGTCGACCTCACCGGCGAAGTACGGATCCTCGCCGTACAGCGACCGTCCGATGTAGCCGGCACTGCCGCCGGTGGCGTCGTGCAGGTCCGCCGGGCGCACGGCCACGTCGGTGGCCCGGGCGATCGCGACGCCGTCGAGATACATCACGGCGGTACGGGTGGCCGAGTCGACGGTCACCGCGACGTGTTTCCACTCGCCGCCGGTCAACGCCGACGACGCCCGCAGTTGCTTCTCGGCCTGCCAGCTGCCGGTGGTGATCGCCGAGAACAGCACCCCGTTGGTGTTCGGGCCGCTGAACAGGTAACGGTTGCGGTCCGGCCCCAACCCGTAGATCCACTGGTTGGCGGTGCTGGAGGCGTCCCACTTGACCCAGGTCGCCACGGTGGTGCTGGTGACCCCGGCGAACACGCCGTTGGGGATGGTGACGTACGGCGCGGTGGTGGAGTTGCTGGCGCCGCCGCTCATCTTGAACGAGCCACCGTCGACGCCGGTGCCGAACGCGGGGGTGCGCTGGTAGGTGCCGTGCCGGCCCTGCCCGGAGGCGTCGGTGGCGACGCTGCCGCCGGTCTCGTCGAACTCGTAGTGCAGCAGCAGCCCGTCGGTCGGCTCCGGCCCGGGGTCCGGTCCGTACGCGGCGAGCAGCGCGTCGTACTCGGCCTGGGTGACCGGCAGGACGGTGCCGTGCCGGGGGCTGGTCGGCAGCGCGTAGTCACTCGACGGCGTCCACACCCCGGAGGCGAGGTCGGTGGTCTCGAACGGGATGTAGCCGCGCCCGCCGAACTCGTCGATGAACAGGTACCACTTCTCCTCGGTGTTCGACTTGAAGATCGTCGGTCCCTCGCCCTGGGACATCGCGCCCCGGCCGATGCAGTCGGCCAGGAACTCCCAGTCGGTACTGCGCAGCGACGTCGACGTCTCGGCGAGGATGAACTTGCTGCACGGCGTGGACGACGAGTTGTTGCGTTCGTCCTTGGTGAACCGGTAGTAGACACCGTCGTGGTCGATGACGGTCGAGTCGATGACCGAGTAGCCGGGGTCGACCCACACCTGCGGTTCGGAGAACGTGTGGAAGTCGCGGGTGGTGGCGTACAGCATCTTGTTGTACGTGTTTCCGGTGTGGTCCGGGTCGTCGGCGGCGTAGAGCTTCGAGGCCCAGAAGACGACGTACGCGCCGATCGTCGGGTCGTAGTAGGTCTCCGGCGCCCAGGTGTTACCGGCGGTGTCCGGGGATACCTGCACGAGGCGCTGGTCGGTCCAGTTGACCAGGTCGGTGGACTCCCAGACCATGATCGACTTGCTGCCGTGGCGCTGCGCGCCGTCCCAGTTGCCGTTGCCGTGGATCCGTAGGTCGGTGGCGATCTGGTAGAACTTGTCACCTTCCGGGGAGCGGATGATGAACGGGTCCCGCAGGCCCTGCTCGCCCAACGTCGAGGTCAGCACCGGCCGGCCGTCGTTGAGCTGCTGCCAGTGCAGCGGGTCGTTGCCCTGGCTGAGCGCGAAGTAGACCTGCTCGCCGGTGGCGGTGCCTTCGCCGGTGAAGTAGCTGAACAGGTAGCCGGTGCGGTCGGCCGGTGCCGGCAGCGCCGGCACGGTGGCGGTGAACTCGCGGCTGGCGCTGGCCGCGTTGCGGGTGACGGTGGCGGTCAGGGTGACGGTGACGGTGGCGTCGCCGGGTGCCGGCCGGTGGACCACCCCGTCGGTGGCGATCACCGCCGGGTCGTCCGACGCCCAGTTCACGGTGGTGCCGTCGGCGCCCGTCGTGGGCAGGGTCAGGTTCCCGCGTACGTCGTCGACGCCGTGCACGGTCAGCGCGGCCGCGGCGGCGGCGACGATCCGGGCGTCGTCGAACTGCGCCAGTACGGTCACCTCGAACGTCTTCGTGTCGGTGACCGACCCTCGGGCCAGGGTGGCGGTGAGGGTGGCGGTGGCGTCCGGCTGGCCCAGCGCCGGGCGGGTCACCTTCCCGGTCGTCGAGACCACGTCGGGGTCGCTGCTGGCCCAGGTGATCGTGGAACCGGCGGCGCCGACGGCCGGCAGGGTCAGGTCGCCGGTGACCGCGCTGGTGTCGCCGAGGTCCAGCGCGGCGGTGTCCCGGGCGACGACCCCGGCGGCCGCGCGGGCACCGAGTGCGGCAGCCTCGTCGGCGTCGACCGCCCGGTCGTAGATCCGGAAGTCACGGATCCGGCCGTCGAGGTAGCGGTCGGCGGTGTAGACGGATCGTCCGATGTAGTTGGCCGTGGTGGTGCCGCCGCCGATCGAGGCGGGGGTGATGGTCACCGCGGTGTTGCGGCCGATCTCGACGCCGTCCTCGTAGAGCACGCCGGTGGTGCCGGTCTGGGCGTAGGTGAGGTGCTTCCAGACGCCCCGGGCGAGGTTACGGGCGGGGGTCGGCCGGGTGTTCTGCTCGGTGGACCAGTTCCCGCTGGCGATCGCGGTCCGCAACTGGTCGCCGGTGGCGAACAGGTAGCCGTCGCCGGTGCCGCCGCTGGTGTTGCCGATCCCGTAGATGAAGTACGGCGTGGCCTGCGCCGGGTCGACGTACACGTCGAACGCGACGGTCACCGAGGTCAGGTCGCGCAGCACGTCGTCGGGCAGCCGTACGTAGGTGTCGGTGCCGTTGAAGCCGAGCCCGTCGTCGCCGGACCAGTCCGCGCCACCGCGGACGGTGCCGTGGCGGGCGTTGCCGGAGGCGTCGGTGGCGACCGTACCGGCTGCGGCGTCCAGCTTGTACCACAGCACGAGACCGTCGGTCAGCTCGGCAGCGGTGGCGGCGGTCGGTCCGGCGGCCAGCAGGCCGGCGGTGAGGGCGAGGGCGGCCAGGGACGCCAGCGCTGTTCGCGCCGGTCTGACGGCCGGCGGTCGGGCACGTCGGGGCATCGGGTGTTCCTCCTGATCGGTCCGGGCGGGCGGTGGACGTCGGTCCCAACTCGCCGAGCTCGATGGATGTTCGCGTTAACATTGCGGGGTGCGGTGCTACCGGGTCGTCGAATGGTCACAGGGCTGGGCCGTCCGGTCAGGGGCGACAGACGGGCGGCGCTGCCGGCGGCCTCTCTCCGAGATGCCGGTCCTGGCCTCGCCCGATTCGTCGCTGTCACGCGGCGGTTGCGAGAGTGTTAACCGCCTGCACCCTCGACGTCAAGGGCTGGGCGGGACCCGGAACCCGCCGCCGACCACCGATCGAGCGGCCAGATCGGTCAACTGATCGGCCTCGGACATCCGTACCGCAGGGTGTGCGGACGAAGGAGTTGGTGGCCTGCCCCGTGACTCGGTCGACCGGTCCGGTCCGGCCGGCGCCCGGGGCGTAGTGATCTGCTGGCTCCGGCTGGTCGCACGCGGGTGAGTACGGCTGGTCGCACGCGGCTGAGCAGGCTGGTCGGGCTGTCCGCCGGGTGGCGCGTGGCATCTAACATCCGCGTCATGAGCTATCCGCCGCCCCCCGCCCCGCCCCCCGAGCCGAAGCCCGGCCGGGGCCGGCGCACCACGATGATCGTCGTCGCGATCGTGCTCGCTGTCGTCCTGCTCTGCTGCCTCGGTGCCGCCGGTGTCGGCTTCTGGCTGTACCAGACCATCTCGGCGGCCACCACCCCGGTCCGGGACGCGGCAAGCGACCACCTCGACGCGCTGCGTGCCGGCGACCACGCCGGGGCGTACCAGCGGCTCTGCGCCGAGCAGCAGGCCCTGCTGACCGAGGCCGAGTTCGTCGACCGGGAATCGGCCGGCCCGCAGATCACCGGGTACGACATCGTCGGCACCACCGTTTCCAGCACCAACGGGCAGGCCACCGGCGTGGTCACCGTGGACATCACCGACGACGGTGGCACCGAACGCCAGCAAGTGATCACACTGGTCGAGGAGAACGGCCAGTGGCGGGTGTGCTGATCGACCCGACCCGGTGACGCGGAGGGCCAGATGATCGAAGACCTGCTGCCGACGACGGTCATCGCCCGCGAGGCGTTCGACGACAGCGTGCCGGTCACCCTCTATCCCGAGGAGGAGGCGGCGCTGGGCAACCCGGTCGACAAGCGGCGCCGTGAGTTCGGCACCGCCCGGCGGTGCGCCCACGAGGCCCTCGCCCAACTGGGCTTCACCGGAGTCGGGGTGCCAGCCGGACCCCGCCGGGAGCCACGCTGGCCGGCCGGCGTCGTCGGCAGCATCACCCACTGCGCCGGCTACCGGGCGGCCGTGGTCGCCCGGTCCACCGACCTCGTCACGGTCGGCATCGACGCCGAGCCGCACGAGCCGTTGCCGGCCGGCGTGCTGGACAGCATCACCGCGCCCAACGAGTCGACCTGGTTGGCCGCCCGCCGCGCCACTCATCCCCAGATCCACTGGGAACGCCTGCTGTTCTGCGCCAAGGAAGCCGTCTACAAAGCCTGGTACCCGCTGACCCAGCGGTGGCTCGGCTTCGAGCAGGCGTACGTCGACGCCCGACCCGACGACCAGACCGACCCGGCAACCGGGCGGTTCGACGCCCGGCTGCTGGTGCCCGGACCGGTGCTGCCCGACGGTGCGCCGCTGACCGCGTTCACCGGTCGCTGGCTCGTCCGCAACGGGCTGATCGTGGCGGCGATCAGCGTCCCGGCCGGCCCCGCCGTCTGATCGAGACACCGCCCCAGAACGCCAACCCGCTGATCTGGATCCTCGGCCCACCCGGACTGCCCAGCCCGGCGGCCCGCTGATCGAAGGCGCCCATCAGACCCAGGCCGTTGACCGACACCTCCGCGTCGTCGGGCACCACGATGTCGATACCGCCCATGATCGCCCAGGCCCGGATCCGGATCACGTTCGCGTCGAACTGCGCCTGGCGCAGGTCGATCCGCCCGCCGCCCCAGAAGGCCACCGCCCGCAGCACGCCCGGCGCCACCCACCGGCCCCGCCGGTCGAACCCGCTCATCACCGCGACCGCCCAGCCCGCCGGGCGGGACACGGCGACGTCGCCACCGCCCCGGCGCGCCACCGCGTCGGAGACCGCGCGGGGGATGTCCCGGGTGAGCGGCTCCAGATCGGCGTAGGTACGGGCCGCGTACACCTGGGTGAGCCGCTCGTCCAACTCGGGCAGGTCGATCCGCCCCTCGGCCGCCGCCGTCCGCAGCACCTCGGCCACCCGCTCACGGTCGGCGTCGGAGGCCCGCAGCCGCTCGGCCGGCAGCCGGTCAGGAACGTCGTTCACGTCGTCAGGGTACCGGCCGCCGCGACCCCGGACGCCTCGTCGAGCACCCGGGTCAGCACCTCGGTGTGCAACGGGAACGCCAACTCGACCGGCTCGGTCGTCACCAGCCACTCGGTAGCCTCGTCGGTGGGTGCCGACGGCGGCAACATCTTGGCGGGCCGGGGCGGAAGCATGCCGAAGATCAGCAGACTGGCACCGCTCGGCACGCTCCGTACGTCGTAGAGCCGCACCTGGTCGGCCGCACCGTCCAATCCGGTCTCCTCGCGCAACTCACGGACCACTGCGGTACGCCAGTCCTCGCCGTACTCGATGAACCCGCCGGGCAGCGCCAACTCGCCGCGCGCCGGCTCGATGTCACGGCGCTGCACCACCACGCCGAGCCCTTTCTCGGTGACGACCGGGACCACCGCGACCGCCACCGGCGTCGGATTGCGCCACACCAGCTGACCACAGTGGCCACACTGACGGGGCCAGCCGGCATCGGCCGGGTAGCCGACACCGCAGGACGAGCAGAACGAGTACGGCACACCGGTCACGCCGTCCGACGATACGCCTGCCGCGACACCGTGGACCCTGCCGGCCGGCGGCCGGTCGCTGCGCTACCTGGCCCGTCGGCGGTAACCTGCCGCGATGCGGCACACCCTGGAGCCGGACGCCCGGACCCTGCACGGCTACTTCTCACCCGACTATCCACCGGTGCTCACCATCGACCCCGGTGACACGGTCACCGTCCGTACCCTCGACTGCTGGTGGTCGGCCGGGCCGTATGCCGGTGGGCCGCACGACCAGCGGCCCCGGCACGCCGCGTACCGGCCGGGGTTCGGCCACGCGCTGGTCGGACCGGTGGCGGTGCGCGGTGCCCGGCCGGGGACGACCCTGTCGGTACGCGTCGACGAGGTGCTGCCGGCCGAGTGGGGCACCACCCTCGCCGGCAGCGCGTTGACCCCGCACAGCGACCGGTACGGCATCGCCGGCACCGAGACCGTGCACACCTGGCAACTGGACCCGGCCGCCGGCACCGGGCGCAACCAGCTCGGCCACACGGTGACGCTGCGGCCGTTCCTCGGGGTGCTCGGCATGCCACCGGCGCAGCCCGGTGAACACTCGACGATCCCGCCCCGGCGCTGCGGCGGCAACCTGGACTGCAAGGACCTGGTAGTCGGCAGCACCCTGCTGCTGCCGGTCACCGTCGACGGCGCGCTCCTCTCCGTCGGCGACGGACACGCCGCCCAGGGCGACGGCGAGATCTGCGGTACGGCGATCGAATGCCCGATGGACCGGGTCGCGCTCACCTTCGACCTGGTCGACGACCAGCCGCTGACCGGGCCGGTGGCCCGGGTCGACGGTGCCTGGCTGACCCTCGGCCTGGGCGACACCCTGGACGCCGCCGCCGCCGACGCGCTCGACGCGATGATCACGCTGATGTCCCGCCGGTACGGACTGTCCCGGGGTGACGCGGTCGCCCTGGCCAGCGTCGTCGTCGACGTACGGGTCACCCAGATCGTCAACGGCGTCGTCGGCGTGCACGCCCGGCTCGCCGACGACGCCCTCCGCTGACCGCGCCGCCCCTGGTTACCGCTGAGTCGGTAGCGCGCGGAGCGCGAGCAGTCCACCGACGCCGGGCAGCAGGCTGAGCAGCCGGGCCGATCGCGGCGCGGCCGGCTGCTGCGCGGCCGCGACGACCACAAGCAGGTACGCCGCCCCGTGGGTCGGGCCCAGCAGCGACGACACCGCCGGCCAGTGCACCGTCGCCAGATTGGCCAGCATCATGATCAGGGTTGCGAGTTCGACTCCGGCGGCGATCCGCAGCAGCCGCAGACTGCCCGACATCCTCACACCCCGGTCGTCGAGCCGGGCCGGACGATCATCAGCACGGTGACGGTCGCCCAGAGCAGGTTGAACACCCCGGTGTACGCCGCCAGCCGCCCCGGTGCCGTGGTCGGCGTGCTCGCTGTCGCCGCCACTGTCGCCGTCTGCTGCGGCTCTGTGCCGGCAGTGTCGAGTCCGGCCAGCAGCGCCGCCTGGCGGGGGAGCACCCGCAGCACCAGCAGCGCGGCGGCGACCACGGTGAGTGTGATCGACACGAGCAGCCAGGTGTCGGTGAGCACTCCGAGGCTGGTGGCGGTGGCCAGGCCGAACACCGGCACGACGATCCCGACGGCGGCGTACACCCGGCAGATCCGGTGCAGCGTCCGCAGCGTCGTGCGGGCGGCGGCGTCCTGCGGGTCGGCAATCGCCCGCCGGGCGGCGGCCGGGAACATGCTGGCCGCGACGGTGACCGGGCCGATCGCCACGATCGCCGCCAGCACGTGTACGGAGAGCAGAAATTTCGTCACGACGCGACGGTATGGGCGGTTCGTCATGCCACGAGTGGCTGGCAAGCCATAGGTCAACGGATTCTCGCCACGGCCGGCGTACCGTCGTCGCATGCACCGGATCGCGATCCTCGCCTTCGACGGGGTGATCCCGTTCGACCTGTCCACCCCGGTCGAAGTGTTCAGCCGGCTGCGGCTGCCCGACGGGCGGGCGGCATACCAGGTGGTGGTCTGCGCCGCGACACCCGAGGTGGACGCCGGCGCGTTCACCCTGCGGCCGGCCGCCGACCTGACCGCGCTGGCCGCCGCCGACACGGTGATCGTCCCCGGCTGCGCCGACCTGTCGGCTCCCGTACCGCAACCGGTGCTGGCCGCGCTGCGCGCCGCAGCCGCCGCCGGGACCCGGATCGCCTCGATCTGCTCCGGGGCGTTCGTGCTCGCCGCCGCCGGACTGCTCGACGGCCGACCGGCCACCACCCACTGGCGCGCCGCCGCCGAACTGGCCGCCCGCTACCCGGCCGTACGGGTCGACCCGGACGTGCTCTACGTCGACGACGGGCAGATCCTGACCTCCGCTGGGGCCGCCGCCGGCCTCGACCTCTGCCTGCACCTGGTCCGGCGCGACCACGGCTCAGCGGCGGCCGCCGACGCCGCCCGGCTGTCGGTGATGCCGTTGGAACGCAGCGGCGGGCAGGCCCAGTTCATTCCCGCACAGGCGCCGCCGGGTCCGCCCGAGCCGGCGATCGAGCCGCTACTGATCTGGCTGCGTGAGCAGGCGGCCGAGCCGTTGACGCTGGCCCGGATCGCCGACCGGGCCGGGATGAGCCCACGGACCCAGCACCGGCGCTTCCGCGAACACACCGGAGTCGCGCCGCTGCGCTGGCTGCAGGAGGCCCGGATCCGGCAGGCCCAGCACCTGCTGGAGGCCACCGATGACGGGGTGGAGCAGATCAGCCGCCGGGTCGGCTTCGGCTCGCCGACCGCGTTCCGGGACAGCTTCAAGCGGATCGTCGGCACCAGCCCGTACGCCTACCGGGGCGCGTTCCGTCGCCCCGTCGTCGCGGCGACGTACGGTCGATGAAGCGTCATTGTCAGGCGGACCGGCCGTAGTATCGGGTCAGGAGGTGTGGCAATGGCGAGGGCAGAAGGTGCGCCGGCTGGCTCGCGGTACGTCGACCAGCGGCACTACCTCGTCCCCGCGCGCATGACCGATCTGCGGGGACCAGTGGGTGGTGTGGTGACGCTTGATCGCTGGCTGGACTGGTCCAGTGACAGTGCCTACGACCTGGACGATGCCGGTGATCTCCAACTGATGTATCAGACGGTGCTCAATCAGGCCACCAGTGTGGCTGATCTGAACCGGTGGCTCGACGCGGATACGCTACGCCGACTGTGGCCGAGTCTGTGGCTGCCTGCTCGGCTGCGTGCGCTGTGGCAGGCGCGGTTCCCGGAACTCGCCGCCCCGCCGCGGACGCTGGCCGGCTGAGCGTGGAAGAGGTCCACCTTCGGCTGGCGGAGATCGGGCTTCGTGCCGCCGGCCGCTATGGATTTGCCCTGGCAGGCGGTTACGCCGTGCAGGCACACGGGATTCTCGTCCGACCAAGCGAGGACATCGACCTGTTCACCGCCTGGGAACGGCGCGATGACTTCGAGGTCGCGGTGGACGCCGTTGTCGCGGCCTACCGTTCGGGCGGTTACGCCGTCGAGGTCACCCAGCGGTTCGAGACCTTCGCTCGGCTCGCGGTCACCGAACCTGTCGAACCGGACCGGCCGTACAAGGTCGAACTCGCCGCGAACTGGCGTGCGTTGCCGCCCGTGACCATGGACATCGGTCCCGTCCTGCACAGCGACGACGTCGTCGCAGGAAAAATGTCTGCCCTCTTCACCCGCGCCGAACCGAGAGATTTCCTCGACGTCGATGCTGCCCAGCAGACTGGTCGGTACTCCCGTGAGCGAATCCTCGAACTTGCCGAGCAGGCCGATGCCGGATTCGACAGACGGATCCTCGCCGATCTGTTCGACATGCTGCCGCGCTACCCGGACCGCCGCTTTGCGGCCTACGGCACTGCACCACAGGACATCGCAGCGATGCGCGGGCGATTCGCGGACTGGCGGGAGCAACTCCTCGCCGAGCCGCAGGAGCCCACGTAGCAGGCGTCGAGGATGTTGCCAGTCAGGGACTGTTCGCAGGTGGGCTCAACTGGGTGGCAGCAGCGACGGGCGGCGGCGGGCGGCGAGGTCCTCGACCCAGCCCAGCGCCAGCACCACCGCGACCAGCAGCACGGTGCCCACGCCGAGGATCGCCGCCTTGCCGGCGTAGAGCCCGGCCACGGTGAGCAGCGCGCCGGCGGCGTACAGCACCGGCAGGTGCCAGACGTAGATGGTCACCGCCCGCGCGTTGATCATGCGGATGAGTCGGGCCAACCACGGCACCTGGGCCAGCCAGCCCAGCCGGGGTCGGGCCCGCATCAGCAGCAGCACCACCGCCCAGCCCCAGACCAGCCCGCCGAGCTGGTCGTCCTCGCCCCGGTCGGCCAGCCACATCATCGCGCCGAGCGCCAGCACGCCGACGCCGAGCACGTACCACCTCAGCGGCACCCGGTCGAGCAGCCCGGTGTGCCGGGCGTACCCGATCAGCCAGCAACTGCCGTACGCGGCCACCGACCAGACCACGTCGGTGACCGGATTGACCGGCAGGTCGACCAGCGGCGACGTCAGCAGTACGGCGAGCGCCGGCAGGCCCAGCAGTGCGCCGACCGGCCAGCGGCGGAACGCCCACCACAGCAGCGGGGAGAGCAGCACCAGCCACAGGTAGGCGCGGATGTACCACAGCCCGAGGGAGAACGGCCCGCCCCACTCGCTGGACGGCGGGTTGCGCAGCGGTGCCACCCACCAGGTGACGTCCAGCAGGCTGGGCCGCCAGCCGACCAGGACCATCAGCGGTACGGCGACCACGGCGAGCGCCCACAGCGGCGGCAGCAGCCGGCGCAGCCGGGAGCCGACCACCCGCAGCGGCGCGCCCCGGTCCAGCGACACGGCGGTGAGATAGCCGGCCAGCGCGAACATCACCGGCATCGCCGGGAACGCCAGCGGCAGCCAGGTCAGCCACAGGGTGTGCAGCAGGTAGACCCGCACGATCGCCAACGCCCGCAACGCGTCGATGTACGGGCTGCGCTCGCGTGACCCGGCCGGCGTGCGTGCCGAGGAGGCGGTCCCCTCGGCACGATCACTCAGGGACCCGCTGACACGCATAGGGCCCGAACCTAGCCCGGGAATCTGGGTGTTCCCGCAACGTGCGGTTGCGCAACGGCGACGATTCGGTTAACGGCGGCGGTGGATCGTGCCGTGTTGGTGGCCGCTGGTGCGGGGTGTCCGATCGGACACCCCGCACCAGCTACCCCGGACAACTCACCGGGGTACGACCTACCGCTGCCGTACCGTCAACTCCACCGGCACGGTCGGCACCGGGTACGGGGTCTGCGCCCGCAGCGCCAACGTGGCGGTGTACCGGCCGGGTCCGTCGACCCCGGTCGCGGCGTCGGCGGTGAACCGCAGCGTGACGGCCTTCGACGCGCCCGGTGCCAGCGTGAAGCTGGCCGGCCGTACCCGCAGCCAGGGCGCCTCGGCCGGCGGCGTGCAGCCGTCCGCCCCGGACCACCGGGAGATCGACGGCAGCGCCGCCCACTGCGGCGACATGCCGCCGATCGCCAGCCCGCCGCAGGCACCGGCACCCCGGGACGCGGCCTGCCCGGTCGGGGCCAGCTCCTGCCAGGCGTCGGCCACCGGGTCGTACCCGATGGTCCGGTCGGTGATCTCGCCGGCGGCGAGCATCCCGCCGGCCAGCACCAGCCGGCCGGCCGCCACCGAGTACGCCGCGCCGGTCACGTGATGCGGCATGTCCGCGCGGGCCGCCCAGCGGTCGGTGTCCGGGTCGTAGGCGACGGTGTCGGCGTAGTCGCCGTCGTGGCTGTACCCGCCCGCGCAGTAGATCCGCAGGTCGATCGCCCCGCAGGCGTGCCACGCCACCTCGTGCGGGTAGTCGACGCGGGCCCGGAACGTGCCAGTCGCCGGGTCGAACGTCAGCACGTCGGCCGACGCCCGGCACAGGTCGTCCCGGCAGCCGCCGACCAGGTAGATCAGCCCTTCGACGACCACTGCCGCCGCTGCCGCCCGAGGTGCCGGGTTGGTCACCCCGGCGAGCGTGTGCCACGCCCCGGTCGCCGGGTCGAACACGTCGACCGCCGACTGCGGGCGGAACTCGGTGTCCCAGCCGCCGAAGACGTACACCTTGCCGTCGACCGCCGCGACCGCCGGCTTGCCCCGGTCGCGGGGCAGGTCCGGCAGCCGTTGCCAGGAGTCGGCGGCCAGGTCGTAGGCCCACGCCTGCCGGGTGGTGCCCAGATGGGTGCCGCCGCCGACCGAGTAGACGACGCCGTCGAGCACCACGGCGGCGTTGTCGGACAGCCCGTCCGGGGCGTCGGCCAGCCGCTGCCACGGCGGCTGCCCGGTCAGCGGCGGCGTCGCCGACGCGGCGGGCCGTTCCAGCACCTCCACCGTCACCGGCGCGGACCCGGTGTTGCGGACGGTGAACTCGGCACTGCCGCTGCCGCCGGGCGTCAGCTCCGCCTCGACCGGTGCGCCGGAGACCGCCAACTGCCCGCTGCGCAGGTCGAAGTCGACCCGCCGGGCACCGCCGGCGACCACCGACGCGGTCCGCTTCCGCGGCTGGTACGGCGCGGCCTCGGCGACGAACGACCGTTGCTGCCCGGCCCCGCTGGCGAAGAACCAGTAGAACCCGTCCGGCACCGTCTCGTCGGCCGGGGTGGCCGCCGACGTCCCGTACTCGTCCGGGCGCTGCGGGTCGGCGACCCGCGCCCCGACCACCGGCGTCCCGGTGTTCGCGTCGCTGGTGAACCCGGCGATCAGCCCGCCGTCGACCGGCGTGCAGGTGCGGTCGACGATCGCCACGTCGTCGACCTGCCACCACCAGCTGTACCCGCCCCGGTAGCGGAACCGGACCTGCACCTGGTCGGCACCGGCCACCGGGGCCAGCGGAATCTCCACCAACTGCGGCCCGCGTACGCTCTCGGTCACCTGGGAGACGTTGACCCATTCGGTGCCGTCGGTGGAGACGTCGATCGCGGCGACGTCGCCGTTGCCGGCGATCCGCGCGTCGGTGCGGAACCGCAGCACCGGTGCCGCGATCTGCGAGATGTCGACCATCGGCGTGTGCAGCAGGGTGTCCTGGCTGCGCCCGACGCCGTGGCCGTCGCTGTCGACGATGGCGAACCCGCCGGTACCGCCGGTCAGGTTGCCCCGCTGGTGGTGGTCGGTGAAGGTCCAGCCGCCGCCGTCGGTGCGGTCCACGATCGACCATCCGGCCGGCTCGGTGGCGAAGTCGGCGGCGAACACCGTAGCGCCGGTGTCGGCCGTGTAGCCGGGGGCGGTGCAGGCGATGTGCGCCGCCACCACCAGGTTCGCCGTCCGGGCCTGGCCGCCGACCGCCACCTCGGTGGTCACCGTCCGGTAGCCGGGGTACAGCGGGGTCACCGTCAACTGGTACGTGCCGTGCCGGGGCACCGGTACGGCGTACCGCCCGCTGGTCGGGTCGGTGAAGACCGGGTGGCCGGGGCGGCCGGCGATCTCGATCCGCGCGTACAGCGGCCAGCCCTGCCCGGAGCCGTCGGTGACCCGACCGGAGAGGGTGACGTGTGGCACCGCGTCGAGGGCGACGTCCTGGACCACCGGCGCGGAGCCGACCGTCACCGTCAGCGTCCGGGTGGCCCAGCCGAACCCGGACACGGTCAGCGGGTGCGTTCCGGCCGGCAGGTACGTCGCGTACCCGCCGCTGGGTCCGGTCTGCACACTGCGGCCGGCGACCGTCACGGTCACCCCGGCGACCGGGGAGCCGTCCGCCGCGTCGGTCACCGTGCCGGTCAGCCGGCCGGTCTGCGCCCGCGGCGCCTGCGCCACCACCTGGTACGCGTCCAGCCGACCCTCGCCGGCCAGGTTGTTGTCCGCCACGGTGCCGCCGCATTCGGTCGCGTCGACGTCGATCGCGGTACGGTCCAGCAAGGCGACCGTCGCGTCGTAGTCGTTGCGCAGCGCCGGCGCGGCCGACCACAGCAGTGCGACCGTGCCGGCGACGTGCGGCGCCGCCATCGACGTGCCGTCGGCGGTGCCGTACTGGCTGCCCGGCAGCGCCGAGACGGTGCCCACCCCGGGGGCGGCGATGTCCGGCGTGATGTGGCCGTCCACCCCGGACGCGCCCCGGCTGGAGAAGCCCGCGACCGTGCCGTCGACGTCGTGCGCGCCGACGGTGTAGACGCCCGGGTAGTCGCCGGGGGAGCTGGCGGTGTTGCACGCCGGCCCGTCGTTGCCGGCCGAGAAGACCGGGAAGATCCCGGCCGCCCGCCACGCGGTCACCACCTGCTCGTACCAGGGGTCGGCCTGGCCACCGCCCCACGAGTTGTTGACAATGTCCGGCCGCAGGTCGGGGCGTGGGTTCTCGCCGTTGCGGTCGGTCGGCGCCAGCACCCACTGGCCGGCGGCCAGCAGCGCCGGGTCGGAGCAGTTGCGGGACTCGCAGCCCTTCGCCGCGATCCACCGTGCCCCCGGCGCCACCCCGATCCGGGTACCGGCGCCGTCGTCACCGACCATCGTGCCCACGGTGTGGCTGCCGTGCCCCTGGTTGTCGCAGGGCGTCGCGTCCGGGCACACCCCGGACGGGTCGAACCAGTTGTAGTCGTGGTCGAAGGTGCCGTCACCGAGGTTCCCCCGGTAGCTGGCGACCAGCGCCGGATGGTCGAACTGGACTCCGGTGTCGATGCTGGCAATCACCACGGTGTCGCCACGTACGCCGAACTCCGACCAGACCCGGGGCGCGCCGATCTGCTCCACCCCCCACGGGGTCTGCGGATCGTCGGCGACCGACGGCTGCGTGACCGGCTCGATCAGCTCGTGGCTGCGCACCGGCTCCACCCGCGCCACCTCCGGCCGGGCGGCGATCGCGTCGACCAGCGCCCGGTCCCCGGTGACCTGCACCGCGTTGGCGATCCAGAAGCTGGTGTACGGCACCTTGCGCCGGGTCAGGTCGGCGGTCAGCTTCTGTTGGCTGCGCTCGGCGACCTCGGTCAACCGCTCGTACGCGACAGTGGAGCGCCGGGCCCGGTCGCTGATCCGGGCTGCGGCGTCCAGGGTCGCCTTCTCCCGCAGGTAGACCATGAAGCTGGTGGTGCCGTCGGCGGCCAGGTCGGCCAGCAGTTCGGCACTGACCGCCGCCGGGGCGTCGCCGGTGCCGCCGATCGGGGCCGCCGACGCGGCGGGTGCGGCCGTGGTGGCGGCGGTGACGCCGAGTACGACCGCCAGCGTCGCGGCGACGTACCGGACGATCGCGGCGGCGTACCGGACACCCGCTGGTGGCGGGCCGGTCCGTCCAGGTGGATGGATCATCGTTCTCCTCACAGTGGTGACAGGCGGATCCCGCCTGCCGGCCATGCTCGGGGTCCCGATGACCAGGTGAAAGCACCAAGGTGGGCAATTGCCGGACAATACCGGGACAGCGACCGGTGCTGGGAAGGCTCCCACGGGGACGTTGACGTCGGGCCTATCAGCAGGTTGGCTGGCCCGGGAACACACTGGGGGAGATGCGGTGACGGGTGGCGAGGTGCCGTTGGTGGTGTGCGTGTCCACCGACCCGGCGGTACGCGAGCGGCTGGTGTCCCGGGTCGACGACCTCGGCGCCGTACTGGTCGTCAACAACCTCACCGAGCTGCGGACCATGCTGCTGTCGACGGCGGTGGCCGATGAACTGGCGGTGGCCGACGGGCCGACGGCGACCGTTGGTCGGTCGCCGGCCGGGCCGACCCGACTCGGTGACCTGCTGATCGATCCGGTCTCCACCGAGGTCACCTGGCGCGGCGAGGCGCTGGCGCTCACCCCGTTGGAACGGGCGACGCTGCTGCGGCTGGCCAGCCCGCCGCTGCGGCTGTGGACGTACCGGCAGCTGTTCGAGGCGGTCTGGGGCGGCGCCTACCTGGGCGACCGGGCCGCGCTGCACGCCACCGTGAAGCGACTTCGTCGCAAGCTCGCCGCGCTGCCGAACGGGCCACGGGTACGCACCGTCCGAGGGGCCGGCTACCACCTGGTGTCCGGCTGATCTGCGGGCCGCACCAGCGACTGCGGACGGCCGGAAGCCGAACTCTGTTCTGCCGTGTCCCTCCCCGAATCCCAGCGACTCTGGTGGACAAGACCGCTCAGTGTCGCCGGGCGACGGTGGTGGACATGGGACGTGTCACCGCTTGACTTAAACCAATGTTGAAGTTTTAGCGTCGATGGCATGGAAACGGACAACGTCGCCGGCCCTACCGGACCGCTGCGGGTCGGCGTGATCGCCGGCAGCACCCGCCCCACGAGGCGGTCACCGGCCATCGCCCAGTGGGTGGCCTCGGACCGCAGCCAGCCGGATCTCCGCCTGGAGCTGGTCGACCTGGCCAGCTTCGACCTGCCGATGCTGGGGGAGCCGCTCGCCGCCGTCTTCGGCAGCTACGAGCATGAGACCACCCGCCGCTGGGCCGCTGCGATCGCCAGCTACCAGGCGTACGTCATGGTCGTCCCCGAGTACAACGCCTCCTTCCCGGGAGTGCTGAAAAACGCCCTCGACCACCTGTACGCCGAGTGGGCCGACAAGCCGGTGGCCTTCGTCGGCTACGGGATGGCCGGCGGCGGCCGCGCCGTGACGCAGCTGCGCCAGGTGGCCGAGGAGCTGCGGATGCGCCCGGTTGCCACGTCGCTGCACCTTTCGCCGCAGCAGGTCGTCGACGGCCGGTACGCGCCGAAGGCCGGCGATGTCGAGTCCCGCGCCCGCCTGCTGGCCGAGCTGGCCGGGGCGCTCGACGTCACCCACGCGCCCGCCGCCGACGGCAGCATCCGATGAGCGCCGACGCTCCGGCGGCGGTCCTCGACTGGCTGTCCACCCACGCCCGACCGATGCGACTGTACGGCGACACCCCGTGGCGGGACGTCGTGACCGACCTCGCCGACGCCCTTCTGCCGAGCCGGGCAGACCACGATGTGCATGCCGCGCCGACGGTCATCGGCCTCGCGCCGACGACCCGGGAGAGCGCCGAGGTCAGCGAACTGCAGGTCGGCCTACTCCAGGCGTTGGTGACCCGAGGCGTGCGTACCGTCGTCATCCAGGACACCACCGGGATCGGCGCACGGCTCGACCGCTGGGCCAGGACCGGGGAGACGTCAGATACCGGTCCCGAGGCGATCCTGGCCGACGTATGGGGGCCGTGGCGCACCGAGTCGCTGCGCCGCGCGCTGCTCTGGTTGCGCGCCCACAACGCCACCCAGCCGACCGACCAGGTGGAGATTCGTGGGATCGTCCGCCCCACGACGGTGCCCGCCGACTACGACCGGGTCCTCGCCCTGACGGCGGGCACCCGCGACCACGAGCAGATATCAGCGCTCCTGGCGACGATCCGGGTCGCACACGACGGCGGCGAACACGTGGAACGCGCCCACGGCAGGTGGACCGGCGCGCCCTTCGTCGACCTGGCCCGGCAGGCCCGGACCGCGACGGCAGCCGTGCTCGCACCCGGCTCCGACGCCACGACCCGTGCACTCGCGGCGCTCGACCGCATCGTGCGATTCCACGCCGCCCCACTGAGCCGAGGCCGCAGCGGCGACGACGAAGAGACGGCCGCCGCAGACCAGCTCGTCGAACACCTGCGGGCCACCGGCCGGCGAGCCGTCGTCTGGGACGGGATCGGGCATCTCGCCGCCCGGGGGACCGGCTTCGGCTCTCGACTCCGCGCGCACCTCGGGACGCGCTACCGCTGCCTGCTGACCACCTTCGGATCTGGCCGTATCCGGGACCTGCGCCTGCCGGCACCACGCCCCGACAGCCTGGACCAGACGCTCGACCACGTCGCGGCCAGGCTGGGCGCGGGGTACGCGGTCGACCTGACCGCAGCGCCGAAACCCGACGCGGTCGGGCGGTGGCTGGCCGGCGGGCACGCCGTACGCCTGGTTTCGGGCATGTATCACCCCGACGAGGACGAGCGACACTACTCCGCGCTCGACGACCTCGCCGGATCCGTGGACGTCCTCCTGCACCTGCCGGAGATCAGCCCAATTAGATACGTCGAGCCTCCAGAGACGGAGGGCTGAGCCGGTCAGCCCTGCGGCGTGGCGTCCACCCGCGCGGCGATCGTCTGGGCACAGTCCAGCGACTCCAGGTGGCTGGTGTCCACCTCGATGTCGTAGTCGACTCCCTGGTGGACGATCTGGGCCTGCGACGCTGCCATTCCGACCACCCGGTCACCACGGGCGATCTCCCGCGCCGCCGCGATGTCCGCGGCACACCGTACGCCGACCCACAGCACGGACAGGCCGTCCAGATAGCGGCGGGCCTGCTCCTGGGAGGCGCCGCCGCCGAGGAAGACCTCGTCGATGATGATGTGTGCCCCGGCTTTCGCCATCGCCGCGACGCCCACCCGCCAGGCGTGCTGCATCTCGTCGAAGCCGTCGCCGAGGATGACCTCGCCCTGCGCGCCGAACGTCACCACGGTCGGCGGCAACCGCTCGATCAGGTCGTCGATGCCGAAGCTGATCCACGGGCCGGGCAGCAGGTGCTTGAGGCACCGGACGATCCCGGACTTGCCGGAGCTGGACCCGCCGTTGACAACGATGACCTGCGTCGCCATGTGATCGGTCACCTTCTCCGTGGGTGCGGGTACCGCGTTCGACTCTATCGAGGGTCCGACCAGCCGGCCCGGCATGGGTGCATACGGTGTGCCAACCTGAAGGCGGTGCTCGACGAAGCAGGGGGAGTCAGCGTGCTGCTACGAGACGTACGGCCCGATGATGTCCACGCGTACGTCCGGATGCGCTGCGACCCAGTGATGATGGCCGACCTCGGCGGGCCACTGCCGGTCGACGGCATCGCGGCCAAGGTCGAGCGGGACGTCCAGTCGGCGGCCGCCGACACCCAGTGGATCAAGATGATCGTGCCGGACGCGGCCGACCCGACCACGGTCGCCGGTTCGGTGGCTCTGTGGACCCATGACCTCGACGACGGGCCGGTGTCCGAGATCGGGTGGATGGTGCTGCCCGAGTTTCAGGGCCGAGGGCTTGCCAGGTGGGCGGCCGGTACGCTGCTGCGTCGGGCTGCCGCCGACGGCCGTTGGGGCAGTGTGCACGCGTACCCGGCGGTGTCCAACGTCGCGTCGAACGGTGTCTGCCGAAGCCTCGGATTCACGTTGCTTGGCGAGACCAGCGTGCCGTTCGCCGACCGCGTCATCCGGTCGCACCATTGGGTGATCGACCCCCGCGCTGACCTGGTTGACTGAGTCGCCGCCTCGGCGCCGTCGATCTTTCCAGGTCCGGCAGGAAGCACCGAAGGGTCAGCCTTCCTGCGGTCCGGGTAGGAGGTATCTGGCCTTGTGCCGGTGGGCGGCTTTGATCATCTCGGTCACTTCGATGGGTTCGCCGTGGGTGGTGTAGATGATGCGGAACTGGCGCAGCACGGGCATGTCGTCGGGCATCTGTAGGGCGATGAACTCGTCGATGGTGGGCATGGTGGCTTCGACGTCGTCGACGGCTGGTCCGGCGTGCTTGCCGAGTTCGGCGAGCACCCGGAGGGATCCGCCTTTGATCAGGCGGTGCTCGGCGAGCGAGGTGCCATGCGCGAGGTCGGTGCGGTAGTAGTTGGTAACCAGTTCGGCCGGGACGTCGTCGAGCAGGAGCAGAAGCCGCCGGCGGATGACGCTGGTGTCGGGTTCGAGGTCGTACGCCGCGGCGACCGCGACCGGCGGCGTTACCTCGTCAACGGAGAGCAGGCGGCTGGTCTTGCGGCGGCCGTGACTGGCGATCTCACTGATCCACGGGTACGGATTGGCGCTGCTGGTCTGGCCCGGGTAGTGGTTCGCTTCGACCACGATCGGCTGGTTGGCAGTGACGAACACGCCGACCCCGGACTCGCCACGGACGAATCCTTGCTTCTTGAGGATGGCGAGTGCGCGTTGGGTGGTGAGGTTGGAGACGCCGTACCGCTCGCAGAGCTGGGCCGTGGAGGGCACCTTGTCGCCGGGCTTGAACTCGCCGGTGAGGATCTGTCGGCGGAGATCGGCCGCGATCTGGCGCTGGCGGTCGCGTACGTCATTGGCAGCGGCGGGGTCGGGTTCGTTGGTCATGCGGGTGGGACCTGCATCTGGTAGGTGTGGCCGGTGGAGCGGCTGGTCACGGTGCGCATGACGGCGTACTCGACGGGTTGGCCGGTGGCGGCGCGGCTGATGCGGGTGAGGACGAGGAGTGGTTCGTCGGCGGCGATGTCGAGGAGTTCCTGTTCGTGGTCGGTCGGCCGTCGTGCGGTGACGTGTTCGGTGACCTGGTGGGGTGTGAGGTTGAGGTCGGTGAGGACCCGTACCGCGCCGCCTTTGATCTTGTGGTTGTCGGCGAGTGGGGTGCCGGCGGCGATGGGTTCCGGGTAGTAGGAGTCGGCGAGTTCGACGGGCCGGTCGTCTTCGAGGATGAGTCGGCGGCGGACGATGGCTCGTTCGCCGGCGGCGAGTCCGAGTGCGCGTCTGACCTGTGTGTCCGCGTCGACGGTCTCGACGCCGAGGAGCTGTTGGGTGCCGACGCGTCCCCGGCCGGCGGCCTCGGCGGACCACGCGTCGTGCTGCTGCGCGACGAGGTACGGGTCTGAGCTGCTGGTCCAGCCTTGGTCTGTCATGGTTGCCTCCGGTTGCTGCCTCCGATCATGGTGCCGGATGCGTGGCGGCTTGGCTCACTGACCGTACTCGGGTGGGGAACCTTGTTGGCCAACGCCACTTGCAGCCTTATCACAATCATTATAAGCTCTGCTTACTTGAGGTTCCTGCGCTGGTCAGTCGGCCAAGGATCCCGGCCCCCACGGATCACGGATGTTGAATCGAGGGCACTGGTGACCCCAGTGCTCTTGCCCGCTGTGCCTGAATTCGGCCCTGTACCTGCCGCAGACCTCTCAACAGTCCTCCCTGCGAAGGAGAAGCTCTTGACCAGGAACCAAGGTCCCCGCAGTAGGTATGGCGGGTCGCCGTACGTCGTTCGCAATGAAGGTCCGACGCCGAACCGGCCGCCGTTGCCGCGACGGACGCCGGGGCAGACGGACATCGGGAGTGATCCGCGTTTCCGGCTGCTGGCCGCGCGTGGGGTGGCGTCTGCGCCGGATGCCGAGCGTGCGGCTGTTGACGCCGAGCGGGCGGTGCTGGACGAGGTGGCGGCGGCGATGCGGAACCGGCCGGACGCTGACGTGTTGGACCGGGCGCGGGAGACGGTCGCCGTGCACATGCCGAGTCGGTTGGCCGAGTGCCGGGCGTGCGACGGGCCGGCGCTGTGTCCGCCGTTCACCAGCGCGTTGGCGGTGCTGGACCGGTGGGACCAGGTCAAGGCGCGTCGGGTGCGGGCGGTGTTGCAGTACGCCGGGCTCTGGCCGGACGGGTACGTCCACGACGGGCGGGACGACTGATGGCCGACGGTGAACTCCTGCGGGTCGGTGACACCCTGCATCTCGGCAAGGCCGACTGGGTGTTCGGCGACCGGTCGATGACGGTCCGGGTCTCCGACATCCGGTACGGCCTGGACGACGCCGATTCCCCGGTGGTCGGCATCCTCGCCACGATCACGTTGGCGGGTCGGGACGGGCGGATGGCCGCGATCGGCGTCTACAAGTCCGCGTTGGCTCGTCCCGGCGTACTGCAGCGGCACCAGCCGCCCAACGGCGTCGACCCCTTCCCCGCCGCACATCCGTAGACCTCTGCAGCCCGCTGCCCGCCGTCCGCTTGAGCCGGGGTCGGGCCGGTGGCGGCAACCACCAGCCCGACCCATTCCAAACTGCAATGGAAAGTGGATCACGATGGACGTTTGTGCCCTGACCAGCGCCGTGTTGCTCGGCTACCTCGCCGGGCTGTTCTCGTTCAAGGTGAAGAGCCGCTGGTGCCCCCGCTGCGGCGAACTGACCACTGCCCAACTGCCTCGCTAAAGTCGACGCTTTCAATTCGGCGCGAACATCCCGCCATCAACGGTATGCGCCGGCAGTACCGACGAACCGGGGGCGCTCAGTAGACGACGCCAAGCCGTCGCAGCTCGGCGGCGATCGCGTCGACCTCGTGCAGGCTGCCGTCGGCGACCGCGAGCATGAACGCCTCGGCGCGGTCGACATTGACGTCCGGGATCGGCGTCCCGGTGTTGAGGTTGATGAAGACCAGCGCGGCGGCCCACGCCAGGCGTTTGTTGCCGTCGACAAGTGCGTGGTTGCCGCAGATCGAGTGCAGCAGGCTGGCCGCTTTGCCAGCGAGGTCGGGGTAGGCCTCCTGCCCGAAGACGATCGTGCTCGGTCGGGCAGCGGCGGAGGCGAGCAGCCCGTAGTCGCGGACCTTGGCCGGCGTGCCGAAGACGATCGAGCCGATCTCCAGCAGGTCTTCGACGTCGAGGTAGACGGTCACTGGGCCAGCCGGTCGAGCAGCTCACGGTGGCGCTCGGCCACCTCGGCGGCCAACCCACGCACCTTGGAGCGCTTGCTGTGCCGGGCGACGTACTCTTCGACGGCGACGACGATGGTGGCGTTGGCCGACCGGTGCTCAGTCTCAGCGATCTGCTTGAGCTGCGCGTGAAGATCGTCCGGCAGGTTGACTGTGGTTACCATATGGAAATCATACGACTTCCAAGTGTCCACCGGTAGCGCCGGCGCTGGCTAGAGCGGGGCCAGCAAGATCAGTTGACGAAAACCGAGACGGTGCCGGCGTGCCGCCCGGTCCTCGTCAACTGATCATGGGGAGTGGGCGTGTCGCAGTCGGCCGGCTGCTGACCCCGGCTCGGGCGCAGTCGGGGTTGAGGGTGCCGGTCAGCGGGGTGAACCCGGAGGCGGTGATGTCGATGTCGTCAGCCTTCACCGCTTCGAGCGCCTGGGCGTCGAGGCTCTCCGCCTGGCGTCCGGCGGTTTCTTGGGACGCCCGGCGAGCGCGTGCCAATAAGCTTGGCTTATAATCACGTCGTGTGGGAGGTGTCGTTACATCCCGAAGTCGAGGCTTGGTTCATCGAACTCTGCCGAACCGACCCAGTCACCGCCGACCGGGTGGCGGAAGCCGTAGACCTGTTGGCCGAGCACGGTCCGGCTCTGGGTAGACCCCTTGTGGACCGGCTCAAAGGCAGCCTGTTCCACAACATGAAGGAGCTTCGACCGGGATCGACTGGCGGTTCGGAGATCCGGATGATCTTCGCTTTCGATCCGTTTCGGGAGGCTGTGTTTATCGTTGCGGGCGATAAGTCTGGCCGGTGGCAGGACTGGTACGAGACGGCGATCCCGCTGGCCGATGCGAGGTTCGACGAGCACCTGAAGCGACTCAAGGAGGACGAGTGAGTCCGACGAACTGGCGAGACGTCAAAGCCAAGGCTCGGGCGGCCGACCCTGAATGGGACAGCCCTGCCCGCGTCGCCCAACGCGCCGCGATGCGTCAGCAGATGCTGGCTTCCGTGAGCGGTGCCCAGCTCGCCGAGATTCGGAAGCAGCTGGGCCTCACCCAGGTGCAGCTGGCCGAGGCTGCGGGCCTGTCGCAAGCGCGCATCAGCCAGATCGAGAACGGTGAGGCCACGAGCCTCGAGTCACTGAGAGCCTACGTCACGGGCCTTGGCGGGCACCTCGACATAGTTGCGCGAATCGGGAACGTCCGCTTGGACGTCGCGTAGTCCAGAAACCCGGTGGCGCCACCACCCTGTCTCGACGGGGGATGCCTACGGGATCGACGGCCGGGCCGATGGCAGTTGCCACCGGCCCGGTCACCGCATCGATGTGCGCCTGCGTTCTCGTCGACTCCCAGAGAGCAGGTGCTCAGGCGCCGCCGGGGTTGAGGGTCACGGTCAGCGGGGTGAAGTCGGCACCGGTGACGTCGACGCCGTCCGCCTCCGCCGCTTCGAGCGCCTGGGTGATGTAGTCGTTGGTGTAGGCCAACCCCTCCGGCTCGGCGGTCAGCACCGTCTGGCCGTCCTGGTTCTTCGTGGCCAGCGACAACTCGACCGTACGCGCCCAGTCGGCCTCGTCGATCAGCCCGATCCCGCCGGTCGACGGCCAGATCAGCTTGTTGACCTCGTTGACCTGCCACAGCTGGTGGCTGGCACCCAGCGTCGACCCGGCCGCGACGGACAGGTCCCGGCACTCTTCCGGGTTGTCCCGGCAGAACGCCCAGCCCTTGATGGTGCCGGTGAGGAACTTGACGGTCTGCTCCTGGTACGCCGGGTCGTCGAGCTTGGTGGTGTCGGCCCAGATGGCGTCCTGCAGCATCGCCGTCCCGACGGAGTTCCAGTCGAGCACCGTGAAATCGTCCGGCGTGTACAGCTCACCGGTGTCCGGGTTCTCCGCCTCCAGCAGCTGCGCGTACTCGTTGTAGCTCATCGCCTGGGCGGCGTCGATGTCGCCGCGCAGCAGCGCCTGCATGTCGAACTGCTGCTGCACCAGGGTCACATCCGACCCCGGGTCCAGCCCGGCCTGGGTCATCGCGGCGAACAGTTCGAACTCGTTGCCGAAGCCCCAGTTGCCGACCTTCTTGCCGCGCAGATCCGCCGGCCCGCTGATGCCGGAGTCGGCGAACGCCACCTGGTAGGTGCCGGAGCGGGCGAAGATCTGCCCCACGTCGGTGATCTCAGCACCCTGTTCCCGCGACGCGAGCGCCTTCGGCACCCAGGCGATCGCGTAGTCGGCCTGCCCCTGAGCGAGCACCGTCTGCGGGACGATGTCCACCCCGCCTTCGAGCAGCTCGACGTCGAGCCCTTCCTCCGCATAGAAGCCCTTTTCGACGGCCGCGATGTAGCCGGCGAACTGGGCCTGGAAAAACCACTGCAACTGCACCTTTACCGTGGTGGTGCCGTCGGTGGCACCGCCACCGGCGTCCGGCTCCTCGTCCGCCGTACCGCAGGCGCTGATCAGCAGCGCGGCGCCCGTCAATGCCGCCGCGGCGGCCAACCGTCTTCTCATCTTCGTGTTCCTCCTGGTCGCGATGATGGAGCGGGGGACTGCGGCGCGCGGACGGGAGCGCCAGGGGAAGCAGAGGTCACGGGGTCTGGCCGGTGCGCCACGGCATCGCGAGGCGCTCCAGCAGCAGGGTCGCCAGGTAGAAGACCAGGCCGAGCAGGCAGGCGCCGACCACGAAGGCCCAGGCCCGGGGGTACGCGGTGAGCGACGCCGCCGAGGTGATCCGCGCCCCCAGCCCGTCCTGCAGCCCGCCGAAGTACTCGGCGACCACGGCCGCGATCACCGCCAGCGACGACGCCTGCCGCAGCCCGGTGAAGACGAACGGCAGCGCGCCGGGCAGCCGGACCAGCCGGGCGAAGGTCCAACCACCGGCGGCGTAGCTGGCCATCAGCTCCTGGTGGATCGGCTGCACCTGACGCAGCCCGCGCAGCGTGTTGACGAAGACCGGGAGGAACGCGACCAGCCCGACGACGATCCGCCGGGGCACGCTGCTGGCCGCGTCGAACATGTTGTTCAGCACCGGGGCGAGCGCGATGATCGGCAGCGCGTTGACCAGCGCCGCCAGCGGCACCGACACCTCGCTGAGCAGCCGCAGCCGGCTGACCGCCAACGCCACCAGCACCCCGAGTGCCGCCCCGGCGAGCAGTCCGATCAGCGCGTTGGTGCCGCTGGCCAGCCCGGCGGACAGCACCACCGTACGGCTGGCCCAGAACTGTTCGGCGATCGCCGACGGCGACGGCAGCACGTACGAGGCGACCCGGCCCAGCCGTACCGTCGCTTCCCACAGCGCCAGCCCGACGAGCCCGACGGCGACCGGCGGCCCGGCCGCCCGCAACGACCTCACGTCGCTGCCGGCTCGGTGGCCGCAGCGCCGCTGCCGCGCAGTGCCCGGCGGACCTCGGTGACGGCGGTGAAGAACTCCGCCGACTGCCGGGTCTGATCGGTGCGCGCACCGAGGTCGACGTCGACGACGGCGGTGATCCGCCCCGGCCGGGCCGACATCACCACCACCCGGTCGGACAGGTACACCGCCTCGGAGATCGAGTGGGTGACGAAGACGGTGCTGGTCGCGGTGCGGGCGCAGATGCCGAGAAGCTCGTCCTGCAGGCGTTCGCGGGTCATTTCGTCGAGCGCACCGAACGGTTCGTCCATCAACAGCAACGGCGGGTGTACGGCGAGCGCCCGCGCGATCGCCACCCGCTGCTGCATGCCGCCGGAGAGCTGAGCCGGGTAGTGGCCGGCGAAGTCGGCGAGCCCGACGAGGGCCAGCATCTCGTCGACCCGGGTCCGGCGCTGCGCCCGCCGCACCCCGCGCAGCTCCAGCGGCAGCTCCACGTTGCGCCGCACCGTCCGCCAGTCGAAGAGACCGGCCTGCTGGAAGGCGATGCCGTACTCCTGGTCGAGTCTGGCCTGCCGGGCGGCCTTGCCGTTGACGGTGACCGTGCCGGCGGTCGGGGTGATCAGGTCGGCGATCAGCCGCAGCAGGGTGCTCTTGCCGCAGCCGGACGGCCCGATCAGCGACACGAACTCGCCCCGGCCGATGGTCAGCTCCACCCCGGTCAGCGCGGTGACCGCGTCGGCCCGGCCGGCGTTGAAGACCTTGTCGACCCCGGTGATCTCGACGGCGAATGCACTGCTCATCCGGTCACCGCCACCCGCCGCTGGTGCCGGGTCAGCCCCAGCTCCAGCAGGGTCACCGTGGCGGCGACGACCAGGCCGAGGGCGGCGGCGCCGAGGATCGCCGCGTACACCTTCGCCGGGGCGCTGGTGGCCTGCCGGGAATATTCCAGGATCAGCCGGCCGATGCCGCCCCGGGTGCCGGTGGAGATCTCCCCGACGACCGCGCCGACCACGGCGGCGGCCCCGGCCAGCCGCAGCGCCGGGAACAGGTACGGCAGCGCGGCCGGAGCCCGCAGCTTCCACAGGGTGCGCCACCAGCCGGCCGCGTAGCTGCGCATCAGCTCGACCCCGGCGGCCGGCGGCGACTGCAGGCCGCGCAGCATGCCGACGGCGACCGGGAAGAACGCCAGGTACGCGGCGATCACCGCGACCGACATCCACGGCTGCCACGGGTAGGTGCCGATGGACAGCCGCCCGCCCCAGCCGGCGATCACCGGGGCGAGGGCGACCAGCGGCACGGTCTGCGACAGCACCACGTACGGCAGAAGTCCCCGTTCGACGATCCGCAGCCGCTGCATCGCCACCGCCAGGACCATCCCGACCAGGGTGCCGGCGGCGAACCCGACGCCGGTCACCCCGAGGGTGAACAGGCAGGCGTCGACGACCACCCGCCACACCGGCTGGCCGGCGGCGACGTCGACGGCGCCGAGGCCGGCGACCACGTCGGCCAGGTGCGGCATGGCGGCGTCGTCGGCGCGCGGCAGCAGCGGTACGCCGAACAGGTCGGTGCCGTCCGGGTCGCCGACCAGTTTGTAGCCTTCCCACGCGGCGGCGGCGAGGGCGAGCGCACCCAGCGCGGCCCCGGCGACGCCGGCCCGGCGCGCCCAGCTGCTGGTCGGGCCGCTGGTCAAGACGCGACCACCCGGCGGTACGCGGGGATGATCTGCTCGCCGTACGCGGCCAGGGTTTCCTGCTTGGCGTCGTGTTGCAGGTAGACGGCGAACTGGTCGACGCCGAGGTCGCGTAGCTCGGCGAGCCGGCGCAGGTGTTCGTCGACCGGGCCGAGCAGGCAGAACCGGTCGACGATCTCGTCCGGTACGAAGTCGGTGTGGGTGTTGCCGGCCCGGCCGTGTTCGGCGTAGTCGTAGCCCTGCCGGCCGGCGATGTAGTCGGTGAGCACCTTCGGCACGCCGCTGCCGTCACCGCCGTAGCGGGCGACGATGTCGGCGATGTGGTTGCCGACCATGCCGCCGAACCAGCGGGTCTGCTCCCGCTGGTGGGCCAGGTCGTCGCCGACGTAGGCGGGGGCGGCGACGCAGAAGGTGACCGCGTCGGGGTCGCGGCCGGCGCGTTCCGCCGCCGTCCGGACCGCGCCGATCATCCAGGCGGCGATGTCCGGGTCGGCGAGCTGCAGGATGTAGCCGTCGCCGACCTCGCCGGCCAGCGCGAGCGCCTTCGGCCCGTACGCGGCGACCCACACCTCCAGCGCCCCGTCGTCGACCCACGGCAGGGTGATGTCCCGGTCGCGATAACGCACGGTCCGCCCGGCGGCCAGGTCACGGATGACGGTGACGCAGTCCCGCAGCTCGCCGAGGGTGGTGGGGCGGGCGCCGAGGACCCGCACGGCCGAGTCGCCCCGGCCGATGCCGCAGACCGTACGGTTGCCGTACATCTCGTTGAGGGTGGCGAACATCGACGCGGTGACGGTCCAGTCCCGGGTGCTGGGGTTGGTCACCATCGGCCCGACCGTCACCGACGAGGTGGCGGCGAGGATCTGGCTGTAGATGACGAACGGCTCCTGCCACAGCACGTGCGAGTCGAACGTCCACACGTGGCTGAAGCCGGCCTGCTCGGCCCGCTGGGCCAACGACACCAGCTCCCGGCCGGGCGGGTCACACTGGAACACGACGCCGAAGTCCATCTGGCGTACCCCCTTCAGAGCAGGTAGTCCGACAGGCCACGGCGCAGGTAGCGGCCGTGGCCGGCGCGTCCGTGGTACGTACCGTCGCCGGTGACCAGGACGGTGCCCCGGGACAGCACGGTGTCGACCTTGCCGGTGATCTCGAAGCCTTCGTACGCCGAGTGGTCCATGTTCATGTGGTGGGTGGCCGCCGAGATGGTGGTCCGCCCGGCCGGGTCGTAGACGACGATGTCGGCGTCGGAGCCGGGGGCGATGACGCCCTTACGCGGGTAGAGGCCGAACATCCGGGCCGGCGTGGTGGCGATCGTCTCCACCCAGCGGGCCAGCGACAGTTTGCCGTCGACGACGCCCTGGTAGACCAGGTCGACCCGGTGTTCGACGCCGCCGATCCCGTTGGGGATCTTGGAGAAGTCGCCGAGGCCGAGTTCCTTCTGGTCCTTGAAGCAGAACGGGCAGTGGTCGGTGGAGACCACCGCCAGGTCGTTGGTGCGCAGCCCGCGCCACAGGTCGGCGCGGTGGGGTTCGTGCCTGCTGCGCAGCGGGGTGGAGCAGACCCACTTGGCGCCTTCGAAGCCGGGCGCGCCGAGCTGGTCCTCCAGGGTGAGGTAGAGGTACTGCGGGCAGGTTTCGGCGAAGACGTTGCGGCCGGCGTCGCGGGCGGTCGCGACGGCGGCGAGTGCTTCGCTGGCGGACAGGTGCACGATGTAGAGCGGGCAGTCGGCGGCGACCCCGGCCAGGGCGATGGCCCGGCTGGTCGCTTCGGCCTCCAACGCGGCCGGGCGGGTCAGCCCGTGGTGGATCGGGTCGGTTTCGCCCCGGGCCAGCGCCTGGCCGATGAGCACGTCGATGGCGATGCCGTTCTCGGCGTGCATCATGATCATGGCGCCGTTGTCGCGGGCCTTCTGCATCGCCCGCAGGATCTGGCCGTCGTCGCTGTAGAACACCCCGGGGTACGCCATGAACAGCTTGAAGCTGGTGATGCCCTCGGTGGCCACGAGCGAGTCCATCGCCTTGAGTGACTCGTCGTCAACCCCGCCGATGATCATGTGGAAGCCGTAGTCGACGTGGCAGTTGCCCTGCGCCTTGGCGTGCCAGGCGGCCAGCCCGTCGCCGACCACCTCACCGGCCCGCTGCACCGCGAAGTCGATGATCGTGGTGGTGCCGCCGAAGGCGGCGGCCTTCGTGCCGGTGTCGAAGGTGTCGCTGGCGAACGTGCCGCCGAACGGCAGCTCCATGTGGGTGTGCACGTCGACGCCGCCGGGGATGACGTACTTGCCGGCCGCGTCGAGGACCTCGACCCCGTCGGTCGGTCCGGTGCCGGGGGCGAAGATCGCGGCGATCGTCTCGCCGTCGACGAGCACGTCGGCGGCGTACGGTCCGGTCGGTCCGACGACGGTGCCGCCGGTGATCAGCAGACTCATGGCTTCCTCCGCCGGCTCAGGGTTGGACCAGGTCGCCGTAGGCGTCCGGGCGGCGGTCGCGGTAGAACGCCCAGCGGTTGCGGACTGTCTCGATCAGCCCGAGGTCGAGGTCGCGGACGATCAACTCTGGCTGGTACGGGTCCCCGGTGTCGCCGACGAACTTGCCTTCCGGGTCGACGAAGTAGGAGGTGCCGTAGAAGTCGTTGTCGCCGTAGGAGGCCTCGACGCCGACCCGGTTGATCGCGGCGATGAAGTACTCGTTGGCCACCGCCGCCGCCGGCTGTTCCAGCTTCCACAGGTACGACGAGAGGCTGCGGCTGGTCGCCGACGGGTTGAACACGATCTGTGCGCCGGCCAGGCCGAGCGCCCGCCAGCCTTCCGGGAAGTGCCGGTCGTAGCAGATGTAGACACCGATGCGGCCGACGGCGGTGTCGAAGACCGGGTAGCCGAGGTTGCCGGGGCGGAAGTAGAACTTCTCCCAGAAGCCCTTGACGTTGGGGATGTGGGTCTTGCGGAACTTGCCCAGGTAGCTGCCGTCGGCGTCGATCACCGCGGCGGTGTTGTAGAGGATGCCGGCCTGCTCCCGTTCGTACATCGGAAGCACCATCACCATGCCGTGCTCGGCGGCCAGGGCGGCGAAGCGTTCGGTGGTCGGCCCGGGGATCGACTCGGCGTACGCGTAGTACTCGCTCTCCTGCACCTGGCAGAAGTACGGCCCGTAGAACAGCTCCTGGAAGCAGATGATCTTCGCGCCGGCGGCGGCCGCCTGCCGCACGTACTCCTCGTGGGCTTTGATCATGGATTCCTTGTCGCCGGTCCAGGCGGTCTGGACGATGGCGGCGCGGACGACTCCTGACATGGGCGGATCCCTTCTGCGGCGGCGGTTTCCCGGCACCGTCGATCCACTGGCGGACAGCATGGCTGACCCGGCCCGCCGGCCGTGAGCTGCGCTTCCCGGCTGGCGAGAAGGTACGACTGTAACCACGCCGGCAATGGCTGACAATCATGTCCGTGTTACCGCTTGTTTCGAATGTGTTATGTGGTCGACCACTATCGACGAGAGTCGATCTGTGGCGGGCCGGACATGACGACCGGGGCGGTGTCGCGAGTCGCGACACCGCCCCGGTCGGGTGTTTGCGTGGCCGGTACGCCGTCAGGAGGCGCTGCAGGTCACCGACGGGGTGCCGCCGGACGACGAGCCGATGAACCCGAAGCTGGTGCTGGCACCGGCGCCGAGGCTGCCGTTGTAGGCGACGTTACGGGCGGTCACCGTCGACCCGCTGGCCGAGACCGTGGCGTTCCACGCCTGCTGCACGGTCTGCCCGCTCGGGTAGGCCAGGGTCACCGTCCAGCCGCTGATCGCCGAGGAGCCGGCGGTCACCCGGACCTCACCCTGGAAGCCGCCGGACCAGGTCGAGGCGACGCTGTAGGACGCGGTGCAGCCGGCCGAGCCGGGCGGCGGCGTGGTCGGCGGGGCCGTGGTGGGCGGCGGCGTGGTCGGAGGTGCGGTGGTGGGCGGCGGGTTGCTGCCGCCGAAGTTCACGTCGCTGCAGAAGTAGTAGGACTGGTCCATATGGCTGGCCTGCCAGATGGTGTAGACCATGTGTCGGCCGGTGCGCCCCGGCGCGGTCGCCGGGATGTCGATCTGCACCCCGCTGGGCACGCTCTGCCACTGCGACGCCGGCGTGTTGCCGATCTGGGCGACGAGCTCCAGATTGCCCCAGCCGAGTGCCTGGCTGATCGGGTTGAAGCCCTGCCGGGTCACGTACACCCGGATGTAGTCGGCACCGTGGCTGGCTTGATCGAACAATCGGACGCTGAACGAGTTGCTGATTGACTTGGCCCGCCAGTTGCCGATGGCGTCCATGGCGTTGTAGCGGCCGCCCTCGGTGCGTCCACCGCTGCAGAGCTGGCCGTTTGGGATGGCGCCCTGGTGGTTGCCGCCGACGCCTTCGCGGTAGAGGCCGTTCCAGTTCCACATGGCGGCAGCGTTGGCCTGCCATGCCTGATAGCACATGGGATCCTCGGTGGCCATCTCCGGTGCCATGTGGTTCCCGCCCCAGCGGTCGAGACATCCGTAGTTGCGGGAGGCCGGATCGAGCACTGATCCATGGGCCGAGGCGACATTGGCCAGTGCGGTGGTCAGCAGCAGCCCGGCGGCGACGGCAACGACCAGGGCGTACAGCGCGAGTGGTCGCCGGCCGGTGGTGGTGAGTGTGGGCATTACAGACTCCAACCTCGGTTGGTGCGCGCCGGTACGGGGCGCGGTAGCGAAAGCACGGATCGTCGCCCGCGAGCGCGCACGAATGTGCGCTGCGCGTCACGGTCCTGCGGAGAGTTGCCCTGCTCCCGCGTGGCTGCCGGCTCCCGAAGCTGTCCTACCTAAGAATCACGCTCAAATCAACGAAAGTCAATACACGGTGGTGTGTGGGGGCTGCGCGGGGATCGCCGATGAGGGCGGCGGGTCTGCCGACCGCGGTCCGCGTCGGCGGCGCGGACCCGCGTGAGCTGCCCACGGCGTCGTCAAACACCCTGACGGGTGATTGCCGACGCAATCGGCAATGTCGCGTCCGGCCTGGCGGCAGACTCGTCCAGTAGCAGGCGAGGGAGGTGGCAGGCGAGGGAGGTGGCGGGTTGTCAGCGACCACGGAGGCCTTCTTCGCCAGCGTCCACGAACGCGATCCTCGGTTGCCCCCAGCAGTCGACGGCTCGCTGCGCTTCGACGTGCGGTACCGCGATCACACTGAGCAGTGGCTGCTGCGTTTCGCGGCGGGCCGCGTGCGGGCCGAACAGTCCGGTGCCGATGCGGATTGCGTCGTCGCCATCGACAGCGTGCTGTTCGAACAGATCCTGTGCGGGAAGGAACGACTCTTCCCCGCATTCATCCGCTTCGGGCTCACCCTGGAGGGCGTGATCGCGTTGCTGCCGATGTTCAACTGGCTGCTGCCCGACACGGTGGGTGCCCGGCATCCGCGGCAGCTGGCGGAGGGTTGGAAGGAAGCCAGGTGACGAACCTCAAGTACACCAGCATCCTCGAAGGCAACCTGTTCATGGTCAGCGACGAGCGCGGTGACGTGTCGCCCTCGACGGATATGCCTACCGGGCTGTTCGGTTTCGACATGCGCTACCTGTCCGTCTGGAATCTCACCGTCAACGGCGAACGCCTCTCCGTGCTGTCCGTTGACGACCTTCAGTACTTCGAATCGCGCTACTTCCTTGTTCCGGGCGAGCCGACCCACTACGTCGACGCGAGCATGTCGGTGATCCGCCAGCGTCGCCTCGGTGGTGGCGCCTTCGTGGAGCAGCTGACCGTGCTCAACCACCAGGAAGTCGCGGTCGACCTACGGGTCCGGCTCGACATCGCCACCGACTTCGCAGACTCCACCGAGTACGCCAACGTGCGCAAGAAAGGGAAGATATCCACCGCTGTCGAGCAGGACACCCTGCACATGTACTACACCCGGGAGAATCAGTGCCGTGAAGTGGTGATCACCAGCAGCGCTGAGGCGGCGATTGACGACCACGGGATGACGTTCGACATCAGCGTCGGGCCGCACGGATCGTGGGAGACCGTCCTGCAGCTGATCTACTGGGTGCGCGGCATCCATGGGCGGGACATCCGGGTGACCGCGCCAAACTTCGACGCCCCGGGCATGGTGGATGCGAGCCGGGTGCTGGCCGAGTGGCTCGCCGCCGCCCCCACCCTGAGCTGTGACTCGGCCCCACTCGACCAGGCGTACCGCCGCAGTCTCACCGATCTGGCGGCACTGCGTTTTACCGGGAACCTGCGTGGGGAACAGCAGTTCTCCGCCGGACTGCCCCGGATGATGGGACTGCAGGGTCGGGACAGCATCGTAACCTGCCTGCAGCTACTGCCGTTCATCCCGTCGATGGTGCCGAACGTCCTGCACTTTCTCGCGGACGCGCAGGGAACCCGGCTCGACGACTTCGCCGAGGAGGAACCCGGCAAGATCCTCCAGGAGTTCCGGTTCGGAGAGCGAGCCGGGTTCGGGGAGATCGCCGCCTGCCCCTACTACGGTGCGGCCGACACGACGCCGCTGTTCGTCATCCTGCTCGACGCGTACGACAGATGGACCGGAGATACCTCGATCGCCCAGGAGCTCGAGTTCCACACCCGACGGGCGTTGCGGTGGATCGACGAGTACGGCGACATCATGGGCGACGGCTACCTCTGGTACGCCAGACGCAACGACCGACTTGGCGTGGAGAACCAGTGCTGGAAAGACACGCCCGATGCCATTTCCTACCGCGATGGTCGGATACCGGTCGGCCCCCGGGCTACTTGCGAGCTCCAGGGTTATGCCTACGACGCCAAACGTCGCGGTGCCCGGTTGGCCCGTGAGGTGTGGAACGATCCGGCGTACGCCGCCGAGCTCGAAGCCCAGGCCGCCGAGCTCAAGCGCCGGTTCAACCAGAGGTTCTGGATCCGCGACGGCCGCTACTACGCGCTTGGCGTGGACGCCGATGGCAACCACGTCGACGCCTGCGCCTCGAACATGGGGCACCTGCTGTGGAGCGGTATCGTCGACCCGGACAAGGCTCGGCACGTCGTCAAACATCTGATGAGCGAGCGGCTCTTCACCGGCTGGGGCATCCGTACCCTTGCCGAGGGCGACGGGCGGTACAGCCCGGTCGGCTTCCACACCGGGGCGATCTGGCCGTTCGACAACGCCCTCATCGCCCACGGCATGCGTCAGTACGGCTTCCATCAGGAAGCCGCCCGGGTAGCGGGTGCCATCATCGATGCTTCGGAGTTCTTCGACGGCCGCCTGCCCAGCGCGTTCGCGGGCTACGACCGGAAGTTGACCAAGTATCCGGTTCAGCTGGCGGCTGCGTGCAGCCCGCACTCCTGGTCGGCCGGGGCGGTGTTGATGTTCCTGTGTTCCATGCTCGGTCTCGACCCGAAGGGCGAGCATCTGATCGTCCGCCCGCACCTGCCGCGCGGCATCGGCCGGATCGAGCTGCTGGACATCCCCGGTCGGTGGGGGCTGGTCGACGTGTTCGGCCGTGGGCACTGATCCGTCGCATGCAGCCGACTCCGGTAGGTCAACCCGAGGCAGGGCACCGGCGACGCCGGGTGGAGTATCCGCAGCGGCTACCGGGTACCGCAAAGGGACGACCTGCCGACGACCAAGGAAGGACCTACGGTGACTTCGACCACGCCCCGTACCACCCTCGCCGACCTGGCCACCGTCCCCGGCCCGTTCGTGTCGCTCTACCTGGACACCAGCGGCCGGGCCCCGGACACCGGCGAGCAGGTCCAGCTGCGCTGGCGGGCGGCCCGCCAACGGCTGGCCGAGGCGGGGGCGCCTGGCGAACTGCTCGACGTGATCGGCGGGCTGACGAACCGGGCCTACGCCGACGGGGACACCCTGGTGGTGATCGCCGACGCAGAGCGGGTGCGGCTGGTGCGTCAGCTGCCGGAACCGCCGGAGCGGGAGATCGCCAGCTACGGTGCGATCCCGCACCTGTTGCCCCTGTTGCGCTGGCAGCAGCGGCAGCTACCCGTTCTGGTGGTGGCGACCGACCGGGTCGGCGCCGAGATCGTCGCCCTGCAGCCGGACGGTGTGGAGGTGACCGAGTCGGTCGCCGGGGAGACGTTGCACATTACCCGGTCGCATCCGGGCGGCTGGTCCCAGCGGCGGTACCAGCAGCGGGCCGAGGACCGCTGGGAGGCCAACGCGACGCTGGTGGCCGAGCGGCTCGCCGAACTGGTCGACGAGGTCCGACCCCGGGCGGTCGTGGTCACCGGGGACGTCCGGGCGGTGCAGTTCCTACGGGACAAGTCGCCGACCCGGGTCGCCGAACTGCTGCACGAGGTGCAGGGCGCCTACGACACCACCGACGCGGCGGTCGAACAGGCCGTCGACGTGGTGGAGGGCATCGCCGACGCGGACGTGGCCGCCGCCGTCGCGGCGTACTGGCGGGAGATCGGCCAGGCTGACCGGGCCGCCGCTGGGGCGTCGGACACGCTCGCGACGCTCGCCCGCCGGCAGGTCGACACCCTGCTGCTGGTCGACGACCCGCAGCTGACAACCCGTTCGGCGTACGCCGGACCGCAGCCCGACCAGGTCGGTGCCACGGTCGGCGCGGTGGCCGTTTTCGGCGTGACGGATCCCGTCGAGGTGCCGCTGGGTGATGCCGCCGTGCGGGCCGCCCTCGCCGGCGGAACCCGGCTGGTGGTGGTGCCGGACAAGCTCGCCGACCAGGTGCCCGACGGCGTCGGTGCGATCCTGCGTTACACCGTCTGACCGGGCGGCAGGGACGTTCGACCCGGCTGGCGGGCCGGTCAGCGGTGCGAATGTGGGCGGGCCACCAGCACCGGGCAGTGTGCGTGGTGCACCAGCGTCTGACTCACCGATCCGAGCAGCAGCCCGGTGAACCCGCCCCGACCACGGGAACCGACCACGACCAGGCCGGCTGTCCGGCTGGCCTCCACCATCACCGCGTCTGCCTCCACCCCCTCCAACGGACGTTTCTCCGCTGCCAGGTCCGGGTGGCGGCGGCGGACCGCCGCCGCGGCCTCCTCGAGAACCTCGTCGGCCTCGGCCCGGGCGGCCTGCGCCGGTGCGGGGAACTCGCCGCTGTCGCGCATCGAGTTCGGCCACCACACGTGCAGCAGCGTCAGGTCGACGCCTCGCGCGACGGCCTCGTCGGCGGCGATGAACAGGGCGGTTTCGGCGTGCGCCGACCCGTCGACGCCGACCAGCACCGGCCGGTCGGTGTCGTCCGGCGCGTCCGGTGGACGGACCACCAGCACCGGGCAGTGCGCATGCCCGGCCACCTGGGAGCTGACCGAGCCGAGCAGCAGCCCGGTGAACCCGCCGAGACCGCGGCTGCCGACCACCACCAGCTCCGCGTGCCGCGACTCCTCGATCAGGGTGGGTGCCCCGCCAGCGGCGACCTGCCGGGTCTCGACCATCAGCCCCGGCCACTGCGCCCGCAGCTGCGCCGCGGTCTCGGCCAGCATCCGCTCACCTTCCTCGTTCGGGCCCGGTAGCTCCCCGTCGTAGGGGTTGATCGGGATCCCGTACCCGAAGGCGTGCAGGTATCCGTGCACCAGCACCAGCGGCGCGTCGCCGCGTGCCGCGGCGCCGGCGGCGTGCCGGGCCGCGCACAGACTCGCTGGCGAACCGTCGACACCCACGACGATCGGGTCAGTCATGTTTCCTCCAGGACCGTGTCGATCACGTCGGTCGTGTCCCGACGCGGCGTCGGTCGACCTGGCTGACCGTATCCGATCCGGATGACCATCTGCGGGGAACCGAACCGGCCCAGCGCCAGGCGGAGCTGCTCCCGTGCCTGGGCCACCTCGATCGGCTGGGACAGCATCGACGCGGCCAGACCGGCGTCGGTCACCGTCAACAGCACCCGCTGCAACGCCTGCCCGGCGATGAGCTGGTCGCTGGGCGTGTTGCCGGCTGCGCCGAGCACGGCCACCAGCGGCTCCGACTCGAAGTCGCGCCCCGGTACCCGCAGCCAGTCACCGAACGGCCGCTGCGGCAGCAGGTCCTGTGGTTCGGCGACCGGCCCACCGGAGATCGCCGGCACCCCGTCCGGCGCGGGGTAGTGCCGGGTCAGCCGGGCCACCTCGGCCTGGTAGGCGGGGTCCCGGTCGAGCACCCGGTGGGCGCTCATCGCGATCTCCGCGATCGCGCCGACTGCGGTCGAGCCGATCACCAGCTCCAGCCAGCCGTCCTCGGCTCGGGCGGCGTCGATGAGCCGTTGCCGGATCGGCGGCGGCACCGGATCGGGCCGGAACGGCAGCCGGTTGCTGTGCCGGCGGGGGATCGCCGCGTGCAGCCGGCACTCGGTGGGGGTGGCGGCGTGCGGGGCCGCCGGCACCAGCCGGGCCAGCAGATGCGGGTCGGCCGGCTCCGGCCGCAGCCGGACCTGCGCGGGCGTGCCGCCGACCGCCAGCGCCAGCCGCAGGTTGTACAGGGCGGCACCGCAGCCGATCCGGGCCGCCCAGCCGGTCGGGTCGCAGGCCGGCAGCAGCCGGCTCCGGTCGAGCCGTACCTCGATCGCGCCGTCGGCCAACCGGAACCGCCACGGCTGGTAGTTGTGCAGCGACGGGGCGCGGACCGCCGCGGTCACCGCGGTGCGGAGCTGGTCCAGGGTGAACGTGGTGGTCAACATGCCTACACGATCCGCCCTGCCCACCGGCGGCGGCAGGGTCGGATGTCCCGGATTCATGGGCCCCCCGCCCCGCCGGACCCCGCCACGCGGGACCTTGGACCCTGGCAACCGGGTGCGCAACCGGGTAGAAACGGGGGATGATCCGCGTGTTTCTGCTCGACGACCACGAAGTGGTCCGCCGTGGCCTCGCCGACCTGCTGCAGAGCAGCGGTGACATCGAAGTGATCGGCGAGTCCGGCTCCGCCCAGGAAGCGAGTCGGCGGATCCCGGCGTTGCGTCCCGACGTGGCGATCCTCGACGCCCGGCTACCTGACGGCAACGGCATCGACGTCTGCCGCGACATCCGGGCCGTCGACTCCTCGATCAACGGGCTCATCCTCACCTCGTACGAGGACGACGAGGCACTGTTCGCCGCGATCATGGCCGGTGCCGCCGGCTACGTGCTCAAGCAGATCCGCGGCACCGACCTGGTCGACGCGGTGCGGCGGGTCGCCGCCGGCCAGTCGCTGCTCGACCCGGCGGTCACCCGCCGGGTGCTGGAGCGGATCCGCAGCGGCGTCGAGGAGCCGCACGAGCTGAAGTCCCTCACCGAGCAGGAACGTCGGATCCTGGAGTACGTCGCCGAAGGGCTGACCAACCGGGAGATCGCCGGCAAGATGTTCCTGGCCGAGAAGACCGTCAAGAACTACGTCTCCAGCCTGCTGGCCAAGCTCGGCCTGGAGCGGCGGACCCAGGCGGCGGTCCTCGCCACCCGGCTGCTCGGCCCCCGGCACTGAGCAGCCCAGCCCGCAAGGTCAGTCCCGCAGCGGGACCGTCCAGGTCAGGAGCGTGCCCCGGGGGTCCGCCGTGGCGATGGTGAACGTCCCACCGTGCTGCTCGGCGCGCTGACGCATGTTCACCAGCCCGCCCCGGGCGGCCGCCGGGTCGACCCCGACGCCGTCGTCGGCCACCGTCAGTTCGACGTGGCCGTCGAGGACCCGTACCTGCACCAGGACCCGGCTGGCCCGGGCGTGGCGCACCACGTTCGACAGCGCCTCCCGCAGCACCGCCAACAGGTCCGGACGGACCGGATCCGGCACAGCGCTGTCCACCGGGCCGGACAACTCCAGGGCGGGCCGGAACCCGAGGCCGTCGGCGGCCAGGTCGACCGCCTCCCGCAGCTCGGTCCGCAGTGTGGCGCTCATCGGCGTACGCAGCTCGAAGATGGCCCGGCGGATGTCGCGGATCGTGGAGTCCAGGTCGTCGACCGCCGCGTTGATCCGTTGCCCGATCTCCGGCCGGCCGGTCAACGGCATCGCGCTCTGCAGCTGCAGCCCGGTGGCGAACAGCCGCTGGATCACCACGTCGTGCAGGTCACGGGCGATCCGCTCGCGGTCCTCCAGCACCACCAGCAGCTCACGTTCCTCCTGGGCGCGGGCCCGCTCCATGGCCAACGCCGCCTGCCCGGCAAAGCTGGCCAGCAGCGGCAGCTCGCCGTCGGCCGGCACGTCGGCGTCGGCGCGGTGCGCCACCACCAGCACGCCGTGCATCGTGTCCGCCACCGTCAACGGCGACACCACGGCGGGGCCGGCGGTGACCGGCACCGGCCACGGCGCGGCCTTCGCCAGGCTCTCCACCATCCGGTGCTCACCGCTGGCCACCGCGTCGGCGAAGCTCGTCTCACCGGCCGGCAGCGTCGCGCCGACCAGACCCGGGACCACCCCCTGCGCGGAGTCGACGACCTCCACGATGAACTGGCCGATCTCGTCGTCGTTCACCAGCACCAGTACCAGTTCCGCCTCGGCGACCTCCCGGGCCCGCCGCGCCACCAGGGTGAGCGCGTCGGTACGGCGTACCGTGCCGAGCAGCACGCCGGTGATCTCGGCGGTGGCCGCCAGCCAGCGTTCCCGGCGGCTGGCCAGCTCGTAGAGCCGGGCGTTCTCGATGGCGACGCCGGCCGCGGCAGCCAACGCCACCACGATCTCCTCGTCGTCGTCGGTGAACTCGGCCGCCCCCTGCTTCTCCGCCAGGTACAGGTTGCCGAAGACCTGGTCGCGGATGCGCAGCGGGACGCCGAGGAAGCTGTGCATCGGTGGGTGGTGCGCCGGGAAGCCGTACGACCGGGGATGGGTGGTGATGTCCGGCATCCGCACCGGTGCCGGGTCGTCGATGAGCAGGCCGAGCACGCCTCGGCCGTGCGGCAGGTCGCCGATCGCGGCGTGGGCGGCCGGGTCTATGCCGTGGGTGATGAAGTCGACCAGTTGGCGGTCCGGTCCGATCACCCCGAGCGCGCCGTAGCGGGCACCGGCCAGCCCGCACGCCGCCTCGACGATGCGCCGCAGCGTGCTGTGCAGGTCGAGGTCGCTGCCGATGCCGACGACCGCGTCGAGCAACGCCCGCAGCCGTTCCCGGCTGGTGACGACCTCGCCGACCCGGTCGAGCATCTCCTGCAGCAGCTCGTCCAACCGGACCCGCGACAGCGGCGTCAGACCGAGCGACGGCACGTCGCGGTGTTCCTCGGGCGGGGGGTTGGCGGCCACGACCATGATGCTAACCGCCGGGTACGGCGTGAGTCAGTCCTTGTCCTTGGCGACCCGGACGATCGCCAGCGGGCAGTCGCTGCGGTACAGCAGCGCGTTGCTCACCGAGCCGAGTAGCAGACCGGTGAAGCCGCCCCGGCCGCGCGCGCCGACGACCAGCAACTGCCCCCGGGACGACTCGTCGACCAGCACCTTGGTGGCGCGGCCCTCGACGGACAACTGCCGTACGGCCAGCTCGGGGTGCCGCTCGCGCAGCCCGGCGACCGACTCGGCGAGCACCGCCTCCTCCTCGGCGCGCAGCGCCGCCGCGTCGTAGACCAGCGGCTGCATGTCGCCGGGGCCGATCGACGGCGGATGGGTCCAGGTGTGCACGGCGAGCAGGTCGGCACCGCGCAGGCTGGCGGCCTCGGCGGCGAAATCGACGGCCCGTTCGGACAGTTCCGAGCCGTCGACGCCGACGATCACCGGCCCGTCCTCGGCGCCACTGCCCCGGGCGACCAGGACCGGGCACTCGGCGTGGGTGGCCACCTGGGAGGCGACGGAGCCGATCAGCGCGCCGGAGATCGGGCCGAAGCCCTGGTCGCCGAGGACCACCAGGGCGGCCGTGCGTGATTCGGCCAGCAGCACCGGGGCGGCCGCCCCGTCGATCACCTGGGCGGTGACCGGCACCTGCGGCGCGGTGGCGGCGGCGGCCGCCGCGGCCTCGTCGACGATCTCCTTGGTGTACCGGCGGATCTCGTCCTCCGGTGGCACCGCCGGGGCCAGGCCCATCGGTGCCTGCATGACCGGCCAGGCGAAGGCGTGCACGATCCGCAGCGGCCGGTGCCGCAGTGCGGCCTCCCGGGCGGCGAACCGGGCGGCCCGCACCGCGGACTCGGAGCCGTCCACCCCGACGAGTACGGGTGCCTGGGTGTCCATGGTGTGTCCTCCTCAGGGTGCGGTGTCGTGGACCTCGCTGGTGTCGACGACCTGCGTGGTCGGCATCCGGGGGGTGTGCGGTGGACCGGCGTGGTCGGCGCTGGCGATGCCCAACCGCAGGACCAGGTACGGGTAGCCGAGCTCGGCCAGGATGCCGCGCAGGGTCTGCCGGGTGGCGGTGACCTCGATGGCGCCGCTCAACGGCACCACCGACACGCCCAGCTCGGTCGCGGTCAGCCAGGCCGCCGACAGCGCCTCGCCGGCGGCCAGCCAGCCGGCGGGGGAGTCCTCGTCGCCGAAGAGCAGCGCATAGACGGCGGCCCGGTCGTGGCCTGGGCCGACCGGCAGGGTGCCGACCCGGCCGAAGTCGCGTCCGGGGACGGTGGTCTGCGCCTGGCTCGCCGGCAGGACCTGCTCCGGCAGTCCGGTGCCGGCCGGGGTGGCCAGCCCGGTCCAGTAGTCGAGTTCGCCCCGGATCTGCGGGTCCTCGGACTCCAGCTCCTCGGCGCGGCTGGCCGCCGCGGCCAGTTGCAGCACCTGGTCGGAGGAGAGGATCTGCATCCGTACGGTGGTGCCGGCGGCGGTGATCGCGGTGACCGAGGCGACCGGCAGTGGCTCGTCGCTGACCGGCCGTCGGTCGGTGTGCCGGGTCTGCATCGCCTGGACCATCCGCATCACGTCGGGCTGCACCGTGATGCGCTGGGTGGGCCGCACCACCGCCAGCAGGTCCTGGCCGTCGCCGGCCGGCAACCGGTCCACCTGCGCGGTCCACCCCTGGGCGGCCAGCGCGATGCGGGCGTGGTGCAGGGCCGCACCGCAGCTGAGCACCAGCAGCCGGCCGTCCGGGTCGGTCGCCGACAGTTGACGGCTGCGGTCGGCGTACAGCTCGAGCCGGTCCGGCCGGACCCGCCAGCGCCACGGCTGGGTGTTGTGCACCGACGGCGCGTAACCCGCGGCGGCGGCGGCCTGCGCCAGTACGGCGGCGATCGGCCGGTCGGCCTCGGCCCCGGCGGTGGTCGCAGCGCCGTCCGGGCCGGCGTCCTCGGTCGCTGCGGCCCCGGTGGTGGCCTGGGTCCCGGCGGTGGTCGGCTCGTCCATCTGCTGCCCTTTCTGGTCAGGTCTGCTCCACGGCCGGTCGGTTGGCGGCCGGGTGCGGGGAATCCGGACCCGAGCTACCTCCGTTCCCGCTCCGGGACAGATGTAACACCAGTGCGGGCAGCGCCGCGAGTGCGGTGCAGCCGGCCAGCTCGACCAGGGTGAGTGGTTCAGTGCCCAGCAGCGCCTGCAGCGGGCCGAGATACACCCCGGCGAGTTGCAGCACCGCGGCGGCGGCCACCGCGACCGGCAGGGCGGGATTGGCCCGGCGCACGCCCGGACCGGAGGCAGGCCGGCGGGCCCGTACGGCGAGGGCGACACCGAGCTGTGCCAGGCCGAGCGTGACGAAGATCATCGTCTGCCAGGGGCGGCCCGAGTGGTACGCGACGACCCCGACGGCAAGGGTGACGGCGGTGATCGCCGCCCCGATCGCGGCGACTCCGGCGAGCAGCCCGGCACCGAGCACCGATTCGGTCGGCGGACGCGGCGGCCGGCGCAGCACGTCCGGCTCGGCCGGTTCGGCGCCCAGTGCCACACCGGGAACCCCGTGGGTGAGCAGGTTGATCCAGAGGATCTGTGCCGGCAGCAGCGGCAGCGCCAGCCCGAACAACGGCCCGAGCAGCATCACCGCCAGTTCGGCCGCGCCGCCGGCGAGGGCGTAGCGCAGGAACCGGCGGATGTTGTCGTAGATGCGCCGTCCTTCGCCGACCGCCGTAGCCACCGTGGCGAGGTTGTCGTCGACCAGCACCAGATCGGCGGCCTGCCGGGCGACGTCACTGCCGGTGCCCATCGCCACGCCGATGTCGGCGCGCCGCAGCGCCGGCCCGTCGTTGACGCCGTCGCCGGTCATCGCCACCACGTGCCCCTGGGCCTGCAGCGTGGCGACGACGGCCAGTTTCTGTTCCGGCTGGATGCGGGCGAACACCCGGGCGCCGGCCGGGCCGTCCGGGTCGGTGGCGACCGGGTCACCCGGCGAGTGAATGCCCAGCTGGCCGCCGATGGCGGCGGCGGTCCCCGGATGGTCGCCGGTGACCAGCAGCAACCGTATCCCGGCGGCGGCGAAGGTCCGCGCCACGGCCGGAGCGTCGGTCCGGACCGGGTCTCCGACGCCGAGCAGCCCCAGCGGCCGCAGCCCGACGGGGTGGGCCGGGTCCGGCGGGGTCGTCGTGACGGCGGCCGCGACCGCCAACGTCCGCAGCCCCTGCCCGGCCAGGACATGCGCGTGCCGCAGCAACCTGCCGAGGGTGTCCGGGTCGGCGGCGGTGACCTCGGGGGTCAGCACCGTCTCCGGGGCACCCTTGCAGACGGTCAGGTACCGGCCGTCGCAGGTGCGGTGCACCGTGGTCATCCGGCGGTGTGCCTGATCGAACGGGTGCTCGGCGACGCGCGGCCAGGCCCGGCGTACGTCGTCGGCGGCCAGTCCGACCCGGCCGGCGAAGGCGACCAGCGCCGCCTCCGGGGGATCTCCGACCGCCCGCCAGTCGTCACTGTCGTCGTCGGGTGCCCGCAGTTCGGCGTCGTTGCACAGCAGAGCGGCGCGGGCCAGCTGTCGCAGATCGTCCGGCGCGACGCCGACCGGTCCGTCGCCGCCGTGGTTGGTGCCGGCGCCGTCGACAGCGCTGGCACCGGCGCCGTCGAGGTGGCGGCTGATCCGACCGTACGGCTGGTAGCCGGCCCCGGTGACCGCGTACCCGCCGACTCCGGTGACCGCCCGCTGCACCGCCATCCGGCCCTCGGTGACGGTGCCGGTCTTGTCGGCGGCGACGACCGTCACCGACCCGAGGGTCTCGACGGCGTGCAGCCGGCGCGGCACCGCGCGGACCTTCGCCATCCGGTGCGCGCCGAGCGCCAGCGCCAGGGTCACCACCGCCGGCAGCGACTCGGGCACCGCCGCGACGACCAGGCTGACGGCGGTCACCGCCAGATCGGCGACAGGTTGGCCGCCACCGAGTCCGATCAGGAACACCAGACCGGACAGGAGAACCGCGGTCGCCCCGAGCACCCGACCGAGCCGGGTCAGCCGCAGCTGCAGCGGGGTCGGTCCGGGCCGGGTGTCGCGCATCAGGGCGGCAATCCGGCCGAGCGCGCTGTCCGCGCCGGTGCGGGCCACCACCCCGGTGGCCCGCCCGGCCACCACGACGGTGCCGGCGTGGGCCGGCTCTGCGTCGCCACGGCGGACCGGCACCGACTCGCCGGTCAGCATGGACTCGTCGCACTGCAACCGGTAGGCGTCGGTCAGGGTCAGATCGGCCGGGACGATGTCCCCGGCGGTGACCCGCACCAGATCCCCGGGGACCAGGTCCGCCGCCGGCACCACCTGGTCGACGCCGTCGCGGCGGACCCGGGCCACCGGTGCCGCCAACCGGTCGAGGGCGGCGATCGCCCGGTCCGCCCGTACCTCCTGCACCACGCCGATGGCGGTGTTCACCACCACCACGAGCAGGATCACGGCGGTGTCGGGGTAGTCCGCCAGCGCGGTGGTCACCACCCCGGCGGCGAGCAGGAGCGCGACCAGCGGATCGGTCAGCTGGCGGGCCACCCGGCGGGCCAGTCCGACCCGGGCCGCCCCGCCGGCGACCACGTTCGGTCCGTACGCGGCACCTCGGCGGGCGACCTCGGCGGCGTCGAGTCCCGCCGGGTCGAGTCCCGCCGGGCCGCCGTCGCCGGGGTCGACGGCGGGACGGGTGTCAACCGACACTGGTCACCCCTGCGACGCCGACCGGCCAGCCCGGTGCGGAGTCGATCAGCTCGTCGAGCGGCCGGCGCGGCACCGGCGGGCTCAGCGGGCCGTAGCCGATGCGGATGATCGCCTGCGCCCGCCGCCCGTCGGCGCTGCCACCGAGCAGGTCCCGCAGCTCGGGGTACTCCAGCGGCTGGGTCATCAGGGTCGTCGACAGTCCGCGTACCGTCGCGGTCAGCAGCACCCGCTGCAGCGCCTGCCCGGCCCGCAACCAGTCACGGGGGCCGTCGGCGGTGGTGTAGAGCACGGCCAGCACGGGGGAGTCCTCGAAGGCGGCGACCCGCCGGCGTCGGGCCGGCCAGACCAGGCCGAAGTCCCGCACCGGCACGGTGCGGGGGACCGGCCACGGCCCGAACGCCTGCGGCGGTACGCCGTCGAGCCGACCCGGCCGCTCCCGGGTCCACCGCTCCAGCTCCACCCAGTACGCCGGATCGGCCCGTCGCCGGTCCTCGGCGGTGCTGATCAGGGCCACCACCGAGGGGCCGGCCAGCGGGTCGACCACGGCCAACCGGCCGTGTTCGGTGCGGGCGGCGGCGACGAGTTCGTCGAGCACCTCGGGCGGCACCGGCAGGTCGGTGAAGGGCCGCCGGTTGGTGCGCCGGTGGGCGACGGCGCGGGCCAGCAACCGGACGGTCTCGTCGGCCTCGATCGGCGCGCCGACGGTGATCCGGGCCAGCAGGTCCGGCTGGCCCGGTTCGGGCAGCAACCGCAGCACCGGGGTCCGCCCGTGGGCGAGCATCGCCACCCGCAGGTTGAACACGGCGGCTCCGACGCTGATCGTGAGCTCCCGGCCGTCCGGGTCGATCAGGTCGACCTGGCGTTGCCGGTCGGCCAGGACGTCGACGCCGTCAGGGTGCGGCCGGAACCGCCACGGCTGGCTGTTGTGCACCGACGGCGCGGCGCCGGCCGCCTCCAGACAGGCCGCCATCAGCGGGCCCGGTCGGCCGTTCCAGCCCCATCCGGTGTTCATCGCCACCCACCACCCTTTCTGCGCGAACCGCCTCACCCGCCTCCACTGTCGTCCAGATCGCCCCGGCCGGGCAGGGGCGTTGCGCCGCAAGCCGGCAGGCACTGCGTCCCGCCCGGGCGGGACCTCCGACCCTGTCGCCGACGGTGCGTCGTCGGCTGCCATGAAGGTCCGTGGCAGCTGCCACGGGGGTGCCCGCGAGGCGAGGATTGGAGTCCGATGATCCGGACCATCGATCTGCTCGACGACCATCCGTTCCTGGACGGGCTGCCCCGACCCTGGCTGGAGCGGCTCTCCTATCAGGCCCGCCCGGGGGTGCGTCACCCCGGCCAGCGGATCTTCCAGCAGGGCCGGGCGGCGGACCGGTTCTGGTTGCTGCGCTCCGGTGAGGTCACGCTGGACTTCCAGGTGCCGGGTCGGGGAGACATCGCCATCGAGACGATCACGGCCGGCAGCGTCCTGGGCTGGTCCTGGCTGTTCGCCCCGTACCGGTGGGAGTTCGGTGCGGTCGCGGTGGCGCGGACGTTGACCATCGAGTTCGACGCGGCCGGCACCCGCCGGCTGATCGCCGAGGACGACGCGCTCGGCCGGGAGCTGACCACCCGGTTCATGCGGGTGATGGTCGACCGGTTGCACGCGGCCCGGACCCGCTTGATCGAGCTGTACCAGCCGGCACCGTCGTCGGCCGGCGAAGTGACCGGCGGGTAATCGGACCTGGTGTGCGAACGCTTCCGGCACCCCCCTCGTTGGAAGCGTGTCTGCCAAGCCGGAGCTCAGGGCGCGGTTCAGCATGATGCATTGTCTCGACAGGCATCGATTCAGCTGATGGGGTGACGGCCGGGCTCCCGGACCTCCCCGCTGCGCGCCGTGCCTCGGCTGGCCGCCACGACGTCGAGGGGAGACAGATGAGCAACGAGTACGCCACCCGGCACCTGCCCGTGGTCGTGATCGGCGCCGGCCCGGTGGGTCTGGCCGCCGCCGCCCATCTCGCCGGGCACCGGGTCCCGTCAGTGGTGCTGGAAGCGGGCGACACCGTCGGTGCCGCGATCCGCAACTGGCAGCACGTACGGCTGTTCAGCCGCTGGCGGGACAACATCGACCCGGTTGCCGGCCGGCTGCTCGACACCGCCGGCTGGCCGGTGCCCGATCCGCAGCGGTACCCGACCGGGGCCGAGCTGATCGACGACTACCTGCTGCCACTGGCCGGTCTGCCTGCCCTGGCCGACCGGATCCGCTACGGCGCCCGGGTGACCGGCATCGCCCGGCTCGGCATCGACCGGCTGGCGGGTGCCGACCAGCTGACCGGCACCGACCGGGCCGACACCCCGTTCGTCGTGCGCCTCGACGACGGCACCGAACAGCTCGCCCGGGCCGTGATCGACGCCTCCGGGACCTGGCACACCCCGAACCACCTCGGTGGCGAGGGCCTGCCCGCCCTCGGCGAGTCGGCCGCCGCCGCGTACCTGGACTTCGCTCTGCCCGACGTGCTCGGCACCGACCGGTCGGCACACGCGGGCCGGCACACGGTCGTGGTCGGAGCCGGCCACTCCGCCGCCAACTCCCTGCTCGACCTGATCGACCTCGCCGGTGCCGTGCCCGGCACCCGGATCACCTGGGCGGTCCGGCGGGTCGGCGCCGACCCGGTGTTCGCCGCCGACGACGCCGACGCGCTGCCGGCCCGTGGCGCGATCGGCACCGGGCTGCGCCGGCTCGTCGACACCGGGCGGGTCACCCTGGCCGCCGGGTTCGTCACCCATCGCGTGGAGCGGTGCACGGCGGCCGGGCCGGTCCGGCTGGTCAGCCGCGATGGTCGGTCGATCGTCGCCGACCGGGTCGTGGTCGCCACCGGGTTCCGCGCCGACCACCGCCTCGCCGCCGAGCTGCGCCTGGACGTCGACCCGGTGCTCGGCACCAGCCGGGGGCTGGCCGCCCTGCTCGACGCGGACCGGCCCCGGGGCGGGCCGGCACCGGCGCACGGGGTGGCCGAACTGCGCCATCCCGAGCCCGGCTACTTCGTCGTCGGTGTCAAGAGCTACGGCCGGTCCACCGGGTTCCTGATGGCCACCGGCTACCGCCAGGTGCGCCAGGTCACCGCGGCGCTGGCCGCCGGACCCGCCGTCGACCGCCGCCGTAGCGCCAGCCACCAGTTGCGCTGGCCACCGGTGTGGCCGCGCCGCGCAGCGCCCGCCACCGGCCACGCCGGCCGGTCCGTGGTGAACCTCAGTAGACGGTGAGGCCTCAGTAGACGGTGAGGCCACGGTCGCGGAACTGTCGCCGTACCCGCTGCAGCAGCGCGTCGTCCGGCGGCGGGGTGTCGGCCAGCGGAAAGTCCAGTCCGAGCTCGGTGTACTTGTGGGCCCCGAGCCGGTGGAACGGCAGCACCTCGACCCGCTGGACGCTGCCCAGGCTGGCCGCCACCTCGGCCACCCCGGCCACGTTGTCCGGCGCGTCGGTCAATCCCGGCACCAGCACGAACCGGACCCAGATCGGGGTGCCCCGGTCGGCCAGCCGGCGGGCGAAGCGCAGCGTGGGGTCCACCCGGCCGGTCCGGGTCACCCGCCGGTAGGTCTGCGGGTCGGACGACTTGATGTCCAGCAGCACCAGATCGGTGGCGTCGAGCAGCGCGTCGTCGGCGCGGGCCCCGAGGAACCCGGAGGTGTCCAGCGCGGTGTGCAGCCCGGCGTCGTGACACCGGCGCAGCACCGCGCGGACGAAGTCCGGCTGCATCAGCGGCTCACCGCCGCTGAGCGTCACCCCGCCGCCGGCGACCGAGATGAACCGCTGGTAGCGCAGGATCTGCGTGACCAGCGCGTCGTCGGTGGTGGGGGTCCCGCTGCGGCGGAACCAGGTGTCCGGGCTGTGGCAGAACTGGCAGCGCAGTGGACAGCCGGCAAGGAATGCGACGAACCGGGTACCGGGGCCGTCCACCCCGATCGACACGTCGTAGGAGTGGACCGCCCCGGTGGTGGTCATCTCACAGCCCGCCGTGGAAGGTGCGGGAGATGACGTCGCGCTGCTGCTCGGTGGTGAGTCGGACGAAGTTCACCGCGTACCCGGAGACCCGGATGGTCAGCTGCGGATACCGCTGCGGATGCGCCATCGCGTCCTCCAGGGTCGCCCGGTCGAGCACGTTGACGTTGAGGTGGAAGCCGCCGCCGTCGGTGTAGCCGTCCAGCACGCCGACCAGGTTCGCCACCCGCTCCGCCGGGGTGCGCCCCAGGCCCGCCGGGGTCACCGTGGTCGTCAACGAGATGCCGTCGCGGGCGCAGTCGTACGGCAGCTTCGCCACCGACATCGCCGCCGCCACCAGTCCGTGCCGGTCCCGGCCGTTCATCGGGTTGGCTCCCGGGGCGAACGGTTCACCCGCCCGGCGTCCGTCCGGGGTGTGCCCGGTGTGCTTGCCGTAGACGACGTTCGAGGTGATGGTCAGCACCGACAGGCTGTGCTCGGCGTCGCGGTACGCGCGCTGCCGACGCAGCTTCGCCATGAACGTCTCGACCAGCCAGACCGCGATCTCGTCGACCCGGTCGTCGTTGTTGCCGAAGCACGGGAACTCGCTGTCGACGACGTAGTCCACCGCCAGCCCGGTCGCGTCCCGCAGCACCTTGACCCGGGCGTGGCGGATCGCCGACAGGCTGTCGGCGGCCACCGACAGTCCGGCGATCCCGCAGGCCAGGAAGCGGTGCACCGGGTAGTCGTGCAGCGCCATCTCCAACCGCTCGTACGCGTACTTGTCGTGCATGTGGTGGATGACGTTGAGCGCGGTGACGTAGGTGGCGGCCAGCCAGTCCAGCGTCCGGTCGAACGCGGCGACGACCTCGTCGTAGTCGAGGTACTCGCCGCCGACCGGCGGGGTCTTCGGCGCGACCTGTTCGCCGGTGACCTCGTCACGACCGCCGTTGATCGCGTACAGCAGGGCCTTGGCCAGGTTGGCGCGGGCGCCGAAGAACTGCATGTCCCGCCCGACCCGCATCGCCGACACGCAGCAGGCGATCGCGGTGTCGTCGTCGTACCAGGAGCGCAGCGTGTCGTCGTTCTCGTACTGGATGGCGCTGGTGTCCAGCGAGACCTGGGCGCAGAACTGCTTGAACCCGGCGGGCAGCGACGGCGACCAGAGCACGGTCAGGTTCGGCTCCGGGGCCGGCCCGAGGTTGTACAGGGTCTGCAGGTACCGGAACGTGGTGCGGGTGACCAGGGTGCGTCCGTCGGCGCCGGTGCCGCCCAGCGACTCGGTCACCCAGGTGGGGTCACCGGAGAAGAGCTGGTCGTACTCCGGAGTGCGCAGGAACCGGATGATCCGCAACTTGATCACGAAGTCGTCGATCAGCTCCTGGGCACCCAGCTCGGTCAGCAGGCCGGATTCGATGTCGCGCTGCAGGTAGACGTCGAGGAAGGTGGCGGTCCGCCCCAGCGACATCGCCGCCCCGTTCTGCTCCTTGCAGGCGGCCAGGTACGCGAAGTACAGCCACTGGACGGCCTCCCGGGCGTCGGCGGCGGGCCGGGCGACGTCGTAGCCGTAGGCGGCGGCCATCTCGGCCAGTTCGCCCAATGCCCGGATCTGCTCGGCCAGCTCCTCCCGGTCGCGGATCACCTCGTCGGTGGAGGGCACCAGATCCAGCGCGGCACGGTGGGCGCGTCGTTCGGCGACGAGCCGGTCGACCCCGTACAGGGCGACCCTCCGGTAGTCCCCGATGATCCGACCGCGCCCGTAGGCGTCGGGCAGCCCGGTGATGATGTGCGACCGGCGGGCCCGCAGCACGTCGGCGGGGTAGGCGTCGAAGACGGCGTCGTTGTGGGTCTTGCGGTACGCGGTGAAGATTCGGTGCACCTGCGGGTCGGCGTCGTAGCCGTACGCGGCCAGGGCGTTCTCCACCATCCGCAGCCCGCCGTGCGGCATGATCGCCCGACGCAGCGGTGCGTCGGTCTGCAACCCGACGATCAGTTCCCGCTCCTTGTCGATGTAGCCGGGGGCGTGCGCGGTGATGGTGGACGGGGTCGCGGCGTCGACGTCGTAGATGCCCCGGTCGCGTTCCTCGACGAACATCTGGCTGAGCTGGTCCCAGATCGCCCGGGTCCGGTCGGTCGAGCCGGCGAGGAAACCGGCGTCGCCGGTGTACGGGGTGTAGTTGGCCTGGACGAAGGCGGCGACGTCGACCGTGTCCCGCCAGCGCTGGCCGGCGAAGCCGCGCCACGGGTCGCCTATCTGCGGGTCGTGGATCTGCTCGGCGCCGTCGCGGAGCTGTTCGACGAACATGTCAATCCTCCATCGTGGATGATCGCTCAGGCGGCCGCGCCCAGCGCGGTCGGTCGGGGCGGGGCGGTCGGTCGGTTCGGGGTGCCCGGGGTGGTCGGCCGGGCCGGGGTGAACGGCCGGGCCGTGGTGGTCCGCGCCACGTCGGGAGCGCGGACCACCACGAGCTGCGCCGCGCTGCCCCGTACGACGCGGGTGCCGTCGAGCCGGCGGCGCAGGGCGTCGGCCAACCGTCCCGGTGTGCCCTGGTCGCCGCCGATGACGAGCAGGTCGGCGCCGGCGGCGGCGTGTGCCAGGGCGGCGTCCGGCGCGGCGTAGATGATCTCCCGGACCACCAGTGGTGTGGTGTCGAGACCGGCCAGTGCCGTCGCGATCGCGTCGCGCTGCATCCGGTGCAACCGGACCTGACCGGCCGGCAACGTGCCGTCGGACCTGGCCACCGCCCGGTCCACGTCCGGCCAGGCGGTGACCACCAGTACGGTCGCGCCGCACCGCCCGGCCCGGCGTACCGCCCAGGCCAGCGCGGCCCGGGCGGCCGGGGATCGGTCCAGCCCGACGGTGATCCGGCGCGGGTCCATGGCGGCCACCGACTCAGTGCGATGCCGCCAGGACAGCGGTCTCGCGGACCACCGCCACCGGACTGTGCGAGTGGTGCAGCAGCTGCTGGGACACCGAGCCGAGGAGCAGCCCGGTGAAGCCGCCCCGACCCCGGGAACCGACGACCACGAGACTGGCGGTGCGGGTGGCGTCGACGAGAACCCGACCCGGGCTGTCGCCGACCGCCTCGACGGTGATCGTGAGCTCGGGATACTTCTCCCGCCACGGTGCCACCTCGTCGTCGAGCAGCGCACGCTCGGCGGCGACGATCTCCCGTGGATCGAACGCCGGCGGTCGCCAGCGCTGCGCGGGCGGGCTCCAGGCCCGCAGCACCCGCAGCCCGACCCCACTGCCGGCCGCGTGGTCGACGGCGAACCGGAGCGCGAGCAGCGACGCTTCGGAGCCGTCCACTCCGACCACGACCGGGCCGTCCGGGTAGGGCTCGCCGCGGACGACCACGACGGGGCAGTGCGCGTGGGCGGAGACCGCCACGCTGGTCGATCCGAGCAGCAGGTCGGCGAAGCCGCCGTGCCCCCGGTTGCCGACGACCAGCAGGGCCGCGTCGCGGGACTTCTCCCGCAGCCGGATCGCGGCGGGTCCGTCGAGGACGACGGTGGTGATCTCGGCTCCCGGGTGGGCCTCGACGGCTTCGGCGGCCGCGACCTGCAGCATCTTCTCGGCGTCGCGCCGCGATACCGCGTCCGGCCAGACCTCGGGAGCGGAGATGATCGGAGCCGTTGCGGGCGGCCATTCGAACGCGTATCCGAGCACGACCGGGGTCGAGGTCCGTATCCCCTCGGCGACGGCCCAGGCCAGGGCGGCATCGGCGCTGGCCGAGCCGTCGTAGCCGACCAGTATCGGGCGGTTCATCGTGATCGCCTCCCGTCAGCTGGTGGTGCCGGTCGCCGACGCGGTCAACGCCGGTACGGGGATGACCACGACCGGGCAGGTGGCCTTGCGGACGCATTCCTCGCTGACCGAGCCCAGCACCGTGTGCTGCAGCCGGCTGTGGCCGTGGCTGCCCAGCACCAGCAGGTCGGCGGAGCGGGCCGCGAGGGTCAGCACCTCGGCGGCGCGGCCCTCGTGGACCTCACCGACGACCGGCACCGCCGCGCCGTAGCGTGCGGTCATGGCGGCGAGTTCGCTGTCGAGCAGATCGTTGGCGCGCTGACGCTCCTCGATCGGGCTGACGGTGGTGCCGCCGTCCCAGCGCCAGGCGATGACGGCGCGCAGCGCGCCGCCCCGGTTGGTTGCTTCCTTGGCGGCCCAGTCCAGTGCTCGGCGGCCGCCCTCGGAGCCGTCGACGCCGACGACGATCAGGTGACTGGCGCTCATCGTTCTCACTCCTTCAATCGCACCTGCCTACAGTCCACACCCGGTGCCGGGTGGGGGGCAGGTGCGAAAGGCCCGCCGTTGCGGGACTGGGGTCCCCCCGGCCGCTCGGCGTCGACCGGCCGCTGCGCCGGTGCGGTCGCCCGGTGGACCGTGCCCGGGTGTGGCGGCGGCGCCGGGTCCCCGGCAGGGGATGCCGGATCCCCGGCCGGCGATCCGGTGGCCGGCCGATCGACGGTCGGGTCCCCGGCTGTCGGGTCCTCGGCTGTCGGGTCCCCGGCGGTCGGTGGTCCGGCGGTCGGGTCTCCGGCGGTGAACAGGGCGAGCAGTTCACCGACCAGGTGGTCGCGTTCGGCCGGGTGCCGGAACGGCACCTGCGGATCGACCGTGTACTCGTTGCGTCGTCCCACCCGGTGCCGGGTCAGGTAGCCGGCGGCCTCCAGGTCGGTCACGATCGTGTGCGCGGCGCGTTCGGTGATCCCGACCCGGGCCGCCACGTCCCGCAACCGGGCCTGCGGGTCGCGAGCGATGGCGAGCAGGACGTGGCCGTGGTTGCTGAGCAGGGTCCAGGCCGGAAGGCGCCACGTGTCGGGGGTTGTCACAGCGTAATGATATGAGTACCAATACGTGAACATCGTCCACATCGGCGATGCCGCCCGCCGGCCCCGGCCATCGCCCTACCCGGACAGCCGCCGCGCCCGTAGCATCCGTGCCCACCAGGGACGATGTCCGTCCGCCACGACCCGGGGCGCGGCACCGGGCAGCCCTTTGAGACTCACCCAGCCGCCCGGACCCATCGTGATGGTGCGCACCGTCGGCGGGCGGCGGCGGCTGGCGGCCACCGCCGCCACGCCCGCGCTCACCGCAGTGAGCACCGTGGCGGCGAGCACCGTGACGGCGATCCGGTCGGCGGCCACCACCGGCCGGTAGCGGACCCGACCGGCGGTCACCACGAACACGCCGAGCGGTCGCCCGCCCCGGCTCACCGGGATCACCGTCGTCGGGTCCGCGCCGCCGGTGCCGAGCACCGGGCCGAACGGGCCGTGCGGCGCGTCACCGCCACCGGTGTCCGGGTCGGTACGGGGCGGATCGACCACAGTTGCGCTCAACATGCTGCTCTCCCTCAGCGGTGGTGCCCGCCGGGGCCGCGTACCCGCGGCCCCGGCGGACGGGGTGTCACCGGGTGTCGGAACGGTGGGCCAGACGTACCGCCGCACGTCCGGCCTCCAGCCGGGCCAGCGGCACCCGGTACGGCGAGCACGAGACGTAGTCGAATCCGGCGTCGTGGAAGAACCGCACCGAGTCCGGGTCGCCGCCGTGTTCACCGCAGACCCCGATCTCCAGGTCCGGCCGGGTGGCCCGGGCGTCGGCGACGGCGATCCCGATCAGCCGGCCGATGCCGGCGGTGTCGATCGACTCGAACGGCGACACCGGGAAGATGCCGAGTTCCAGGTATCGCCCGAAGAACGCGCCTTCGACATCGTCGCGGGAGAAGCCCCAGCCGAGCTGGGTCAGGTCGTTGGTGCCGAACGAGAAGAAGTCCGCCACCTCGGCGATCGCGCTCGCGGTCAACGCCGCGCGGGGCACTTCGATCATGGTGCCGATCGGGATCGGTGCCAGTGTGTCGAAGTCGGCGAGCAGCGCCTCGGCCTGCTCGCGTACCGCCTCCAGCTCCTGGACCGCACCGACCAGCGGCACCATGATCTGCGGGCGGGGGTCGCCGCCGAGGAGCCGCCGGGCGACGGTGGCCTCGGCGATCGCCTGCACCTGCATGGCGAACAGCCCCGGCACGACCAGCCCGAGCCGGACTCCGCGCAGGCCGAGCATCGGGTTGGCCTCGTGCATCCGGCGGACCGCCGCGAGCAGTCGCCCGTCGTGCCCCGCGTCCTCGCCGAGCGCCTCGGCGCGGGCCACCCGGGCGGTCAGCTCGTCCAGCGCGGGCAGGAACTCGTGCAGCGGCGGGTCGAGCAGCCGGATGGTGACCGGCTGGCCGTCCGCCTCGGCCAGCAGCTCCTCGAAGTCCTGCCGTTGCAGCGGGCGCAGCGCGGCCAGCGCTGCCTCGCGTTCGGCGTCGGTCTCGGCGAGGATCAGCCGCTCGACCAGTTCCCGGCGGTCGCCGAGGAACATGTGCTCCGTACGGCACAGGCCGATCCCGGCGGCACCGAAGGCCCGGGCCCGGCGGGCGTCGGCGGCGGTGTCCGCGTTGGCGCGCACCCCGAGCCGGCGGACCACGTCGGCGTGTCCCAGCAGCCGGTGCACCGCCGCCACCAGCGGATCCGCCTCGGGGGTCAGCTCACCTTCGATGTAGCGCACCACCGGTGACGGGTGCACCGGGACGGCTCCGGCGTAGACCGCGCCGGTGGCGCCGTCGATCGAGATCAGATCCCCGGCCCGCAGGACGATCGGTGCCGCCCCGGCCGGGTCGGCGATGGTGATCTCGCCGGCGGTCGCGTCGACGGTCAGCGCCTCGGCGCCGCAGACGCAGGTGCGGCCCATGCCCCGGGCGACCACGGCGGCGTGCGAGGTCTTGCCGCCCCGGCTGGTCAGGATGCCGGCGGCGGCGATCATCCCGGGCAGATCGTCCGGGTTGGTCTCCCGGCGCACCAGGATGACCTGCTCGCCCCGGCCGGCGGCGGCGACCGCCGCGTCGGAGTCGAACACCACCCGGCCGACGGCCGCACCAGGAGCGGCCGGTACGCCCACCGCGAGCGGCGCGGGCGCGGCGGCGGCGTCGAACCGGGGGAACATCAGCTGCCCGAGCTGGGCACCGGTGACCCGGTCCAGCGCCTCGTCGAGGTCGATGACCCCTTCGTCGACCAGTTGCGCGGCGATCACGAAGGCGGCCTCGGCGGTCCGTTTGCCGACCCGGGTCTGCAGCATCCACAGCGTGCCGCGTTCGATGGTGAACTCGACGTCGCACAGGTCGCGGTAGTGATGCTCCAGGGTGTCTATGATCGTCATGAGCCGGTGGAAACTGCGCGGGTCGATCTGCTCCAGCTCCTGCAACGGGACCGTGTTGCGCACCCCGGACACCACGTCCTCGCCCTGGGCGTTGGCCAGGTAGTCGCCGTACACGCCACGTGCGCCGGTCGCCGGGTCGCGGGTGAAGGCCACCCCGGTGCCGGAGTCCGGGCCCCGGTTGCCGAAGACCATCGCCATCACGTTGACCGCAGTGCCGAGATCGCTCGGGATCCGCTCCTGACGCCGGTAGAGCACCGCGCGGGGCGAGTTCCACGAGTCGAAGACGGCCCGGATCGCCAGGTCGAGCTGTTCGTGCGGCGACTGCGGGAAGTCGCGGCCGGTGTGCTGGTGGAAGACCTTCTGGTACGCCTCGACGAGGCCGCGCAGCTCGGCCGCGCCCAACTGCGGGTCGGCGGTGACCCCGGCGGTGCGTTTGACCGTCTCCAGTTCGGCGGCGAACAGTTCGTCGGGTACGCCGAACACGGTGCGGCCGAACATCTGCACCAGCCGGCGGTAGGAGTCCCAGGCGAAGCGTTCGTCGCCGCTCTGGGCGGCCAGCCCGTGCACGGTGGCGTCGGTGAGTCCGATGTCCAGGACGGTCTCCATCATGCCGGGCATGGAGTACCGGGCGCCGGAGCGCACGGCGAGCAGTAGCGGATCGTGCCGGTCGCCGAGTCGTTTGCCCAGCCGCGCCTCGATCGCCCGCAGGTGCCGGTTGACCTCGTCGAACATTCCGGCGGGCGGTGCGCCGGCGGCGAGGTGGGCGCGGCAGGCCACGGTGGTGATGGTGAACCCGGGGGGCACCGGCAGCCCGAGCCGGGTCATCTCCGCGAGGTTAGCGCCCTTGCCGCCGAGCAGATCGGTCAGTTCCCGGTTGCCTTCGATGAAGTCGTAGACGAATTTCGGCATGGCGCCCGCCTCCTCATGCGGTCGGCGAATCCTTCTCCTTCCGTGGTATCAGCACCGTCGACGGCGGGGACAGGGCCGGACGGGCTGGTGAACGGGGCCAAGGTCCCGCCGACGGTGCGGCGGGCGATGGGTGGGTCGCGGCCGGGGTCAGTCGCCGGCCGGCGGCGGCGGGGCGCACTCCCGCACGATCGCGGTGTCGCAGCGGCCGTGGTGCAGCACCGCCTGGCTGACCGCGCCGAGCGGCACCCGCAGCGGATGGTCGCCACGGGCCCCGACCACGACGAGACCGGCCTGTCCGGACCGCTCGACCAGGACCCGGGCCGGCGGGCCGTCGACCACCTGCTGGCGCACCGGTACGTCAGGGTGCTTCTCCCGCCAGGGCGCCAGTGCCGTGGCGAGTTCGTCGGCGATGCTGGCCGAGGTGTCCGCCCAGCCCGGTTCGCTCTCACCGGCCCGGACCACGATCAGGTCGGTGCCGCGCTGCGCGGCGGCGTCGAACGCGAAGCCGAGCGCGCGTTCCGAGCCTGCCGAGCCGTCCACCCCGACCAGGACCGGCGCGGTGGCCGTCGCCGTCTGTGGCTGTGCCCGGGCGACAAGCACCGAACAGTCCGCCCGGGCGGCGATCTGCACGGCCAGCGCGTCCAGCGGCAGGCAGGTCCAGCGGGCCAGGTCACCGTCACCGATCACCACCAGCGACGCCATCCGCGACTCCCGCAGCAGGGCGGTGGCCGGGGCGTTCTCGGAGATCTCGGTCAGCAGGTCGATCCCGGCGGCGGCGTCGGTGGCGACACCGGCGGCCCGTTCGACGAGTGCGTGGGCGTCGGTTTCGGGTTGCTCGTCGCTGTCGGACAGGTCGTCGGGGATCCAGCCGAGTGCGTACAGCAGCCGCAGCGGGCGGTGCTGGCCGGCCGCCTCCCGGGCGGCCAGCCGGACCGCCGCCCAGCTGGAAGGGGAATCGTGCACCCCGACCACGATGCGGTCGTGGCCCGGCGCGGTCTGCCGCGGCATCGGTGCTCCTTTCGCCGGTGGTGCCCGGTCGGTCCGGTGCTGGTGACGCGTCCGGCCGGTGGTCGATGAGGGAGCCTGCCTGCGAGGGTAGCTCTGGGTGACCCTGCCGGGGGGCGATTCGGGTGGACCGGGCAGGATGGCGGCCATGATCTGCGCAGTCGTGTTCGACATGGATGGCGTGCTCGTCGACACCGAGCCGGTCTGGGAGGAGGTCCGCCGTGCCTACGTGGCGCGCGCCGGCGGCCGGTGGCTGCCGGACACCCAGAGTCGGCTGATGGGGATGAGCACCCCGGAGTGGTCCGGCTACCTGAACGCGGATCTCGGCGTCGGGCGGGGCGTCGGGCGGGTCGCCGACGAGGTGATCGACGAGATGGCCGCGCGGTACCGGGCGCAGCTGCCGTTGATCCCCGGCGCGGTGGCGACGATCCACCGGTTGGGCTCCCGGTTCCCGCTCGCCCTGGCCAGCTCCTCGCCGCGTCGACTGATCGACCAGGTGCTCGCCAGCGCCGGCGTCACCGACGCGTTCCGGGCCACCGTGTCGACCGAGGAGTGCACCGCCGGCAAGCCCGATCCTGAGGTGTATCTGGTGGCGGCGCGGCGGCTCGGGGTGGACCCGGCCGCCTGCTGTGCGGTGGAGGATTCCAGCAACGGGCTGCGGTCGGCGACCGCAGCCGGGATGGCGGTGGTGGCGGTACCGCACCGGACGTACCCGCCGGCGCCGGACGCGCTGGCCGGGGCGTCGCTGGTCGTCGACCGGCTCGACGAGTTGACGGTCGACCGGGTACTCGCCCTCGGCGACGAGGTACGCTAAATTTAACAACATCGATATGTTGCGGCATCGTCGATAGGCTGTCGTCCCGACTTCCGCCGAGGATCTCCCATGCGTGTGCTGCCGTTTCTGCACCGGTCCGTCGTCGTCGTGGCCCTGGCCGTCGTCGGCCTCGCGGCCGTACCGGCCCCCGCCTCCGCCGACCCCACCCAGGCCCAGCCCTTCGCCGTCGACTCCGGCGACCGGTGCCGGTACGGCCAGGCGGAGGGGGCGTTGGCCTGGCGGTTCTCTCGCCCGCCGGTGTATCCCCAGGTCGACGTCAAGGGCACCCTGGTCGACAATCCGTTGCCGAGCCCGATCGTCGATCCGCGGTGCGGCGACGACGGGTACTACAGCTACCTGCGGCTCACCGCGTACAACGGTCGGACCGTGCTCGACGAACAGGCCGTACGGGTGGACAACGGCACGGTCCGCTTCGGTCTCACGCTCGGCGACGCGACCAGCGTCAGCCACATCGACCGGGTGACGGCGCAGGTCTGCCGGGTGGCCCTCCTGGCGCCGGAGCGCTTCTACTGTGGCCCAGTCGCCGACCACTTCCCCTACCCGGTCACGCGCTGACGCATCCGGGTCCGGTCGCAGCGGGCGATCCCACCGTGCCGCCGCTGTCGCCGAAGCCACTGTGGCTGGCGGTGTCAATCTGGCTACATTGGATCAGTTCGTGCTGAACGCGCTGCGGCCGGCGGTCTGACGACCGCGCCGACCGGGCCGTCGGCGATTGTCGGCGTCCTCTAGACGCCACTGCGGCAGCGCTCCCAGCCGGTCGCGCCCCGACCGACACCCCTCGGAGGATCCCGCCGTGAGCAGTGAGGAACGAGCCCCGGTCGGGGTGGACACCACCCGACCGAGTGTCGCCCGCGTGTACGACTACATGCTCGGCGGCAAGGACAACTTCGCGGTCGACCGCCAGGCCGGCCAGATGGCGCTGCAGATCACCCCGGACGGCCCGCTGGCGGCCCGGGCAAACCGGGGTTTCCTGCGCCGGGCCGTCCGTCACATGGTGGCCGAGGCCGGCGTCCGGCAGTTCCTCGACATCGGGTCCGGGCTGCCGACCCAGGGCAACGTGCACGAGATCGCCCACCAGATCGATCCGCAGGCCCGGGTGGTCTACGTGGACAGCGACCCGATGGTGCTGGCGCACGGGCGGGCACTGCTGGCCAGCTCCCCAATGACCACGGTGATCCAGGCCGACGTCCGTCACCCGGAGCAGATCCTGGACAACCCCGAAGTACGCTCGATGATCGACTTCACTCAGCCGGTCGGGGTGCTGATGTTGGGCATCCTGCATCATCTGGCCGACGACGAGGACCCGGGTGCGGTGGCCGCGGTCTACCGCGACGCGGTCTGCCCCGGCAGCTACCTGGCCATCTCGCACTTCCACGACCCCGGCGACGCGCACCCGGACGCCTCGAAGAAGGCATTGATGGTGGAGAAGATCTTCAACCAGACGATGGGCACCGGCCGGTGGCGTCGCCACGACGAGATCGTCGGGTACTTCGGTGACTTCGAACTGCTGGAGCCGGGCGTCATCGCGCTGCCCGACTGGCGGCCGGCACCGGACGACGAGCCGTCGGAGCAGACCGACACCTACTACACCTTCGTCGGTGGGCTCGCCCGCAAACCCTGACCCGGTCCCGGCCGGCACCTAGGTCAACCCTGATCATCGCGCCCGATCTGCGGCGTGCGCGCCGCCGTGTACCGGTCGCAGACGCCATGGGCCGGCCCATGTTAGCGTCCGACAACGGGCCGACCCGGCGTGCGCAAGCGTCGATGCGCGAACGCCGTCACCAGCCCGCTGGCGTGGCGCGGCCTTTCCGCGTCGACGGACGGAGGGACGGGCTGATGGCTGACCGACCGGTGACGGTGCACATCGATCCGGCGTTCCGGATCGCCCCGGTGAGTCGGCGGACCTTCGGCTCCTTCGTCGAACACATGGGCCGCTGCGTCTACGGCGGCCTCTACGAACCCGACCATCCCAGCGCGGACGCGGTCGGGCTGCGCCGGGACGTGCTCGACCTGGTCCGGGAGCAGGGGGTCACCGTGGTCCGCTACCCGGGCGGCAACTTCGTCTCCGGCTACCACTGGGAGGACGGGGTCGGGCCGCGCGATCAGCGCCCCACCCGGCTCGACCCGGCCTGGCACAGCGTGGAGACCAACGCGTTCGGCCTCGACGAGTTCATGACCTGGGCGCAGGCGGCCGGCATCGAACCGATGCTCGCGGTCAATCTCGGCACCCGTGGGCCCCGCGAGGCGTTGGACCTGCTGGAGTACGCCAACCATCCGGGCGGCACCCGGCTGTCGGACCTGCGCCGGTCGCATGGGCGCGAGACGCCGTACGGCATCCGGATGTGGTGCCTGGGCAACGAGATGGACGGGCCGTGGCAGCTCGGCCATCAGACCGCGCACGAGTACGGTCGGCGTGCCGCCGAGACGGCCAGGGCGATGCGCATGATCGACCCGACGCTGGAACTGGTCGCCTGCGGCAGCTCCGGGCCGGACATGCCGACCTTCGCCGCCTGGGAGGCGACGGTCCTGGAGCACACCTACGACCAGGTCGACTTCGTCTCGGCGCACCTCTACCACGAGGAGCGCGACGGTGACCTGGCCAGCCTCCTGGCCTCGTCGGTGGGCATGGACCAGTTCATCGACGACATCGTCGCGACCTGCGACCACGTCCGGGCCCGGACCCGCAGCAGCAAGCGGATCAACATCTCGTTCGACGAGTGGAACGTCTGGTACATGCGCGACTTCCTCGCCACCGGGGTGCCGACCGAATGGGTGCAGGCGCCGCCGCTGAGCGAGGACGACTACACCGTCGCCGACGCGGTGGTGGTCGGATCGTCGCTGATCACGCTGCTGCGGCACAGCGACCGGGTGACCGTCGCCTGTCAGGCGCAGCTGGTCAACACCATCGCCGCGATCCGGGCCGAGCCCGGCGGCCCGGCCTGGCGGCAGACGATCTTCTACCCGTTCGCGTTGACCGCCCGGTACGCCCGGGGCACCGTACTGCGGGTGGAGTGCACGTCGGCGCCGACCACCGACACCGCCCGGTACGGTGACGTCCCGCTGCTGGACGTCGTCGCCACCTACGACGACGACGCCGACGAACTGGTGGTCTTCGCGGTGCACCGGGGCCAGCGGGAGCCGGTGACGATCGACATGGACCTGCGCGCCTTCCCCGGCTACCGGCTAGCCGAGCAGGTGGTGCTGCACGACCCCGATCCGTACGCCCGTAACACCTCGGCGGAGCCGGACCGGGTGCGGCCGCAGACGGTGGCCGGTGCCGCCGTCGACCAGGGCCGGTTGGCTCTGGCCCTACCGCCGGTGTCCTGGACGATGCTGCGCTTGACGAGGGTCGATGTGACCGCGTAGGTTTCTTAATCGGTTAAGTGCGAGCCGGTGTCGCCTCACTGTGATGGGGAGGACTCTCTGTGGTGGGGAGGACGCCCGTGACGCCGCCTGCGGGCACCTGCCGGCCGTCACGGGCGCCCGGCCGGTCGACGATCTCCGCCGGGTGCGCCTTCCTGGCACCCCGGCGGTGCTAGGTTCGGTGTCAGCAGCCCCCCGCGAGCGGGGGTTGCTGTGCTCACTGACTGGCTCGAGCAGCTGTTGTCGATGGACGACAAGCTGATCTACCTGCTGGTCTGGCTGCTCGTCTTCGCCGAGGACGCGCTGTTCATCGGGTTCGTCTTCCCGGGCGAGACCGCCGCGATCCTCGGCGGGGTGGCCGCCAGCCTGGGCACCGTGTCGCTGCCGGGCATCGCCGTGGTCGTCGTCAGCGCCGCGATCGCCGGCGACACCGCCAGCTACCTGATCGGCCGGGTGTTCGGCACCCGGTTGCTGCGGCTGCGGTTCCTGCGCCGCCGGCAGTCCTGGGTACAGCGGGCCCAGGACCAGCTCGCCAGGCGTGGCGGGATGGCGGTCTTCGTCGGCCGGTTCGTCACGTTCTTCCACGCGGTCATGCCGGCGCTGGCCGGGGCGGCACGGATGCCGTACCGGCGGTTCTTCGCCTACAACGTCGCCGGAGCGCTGATCTGGGGGATCGGTACGGTGGCCATCGGCTACCTCGCCGGCACCTCGTACGCCGCGATCGAGCGGGTGGCGGGGCGGGCCGCCGCGGTGGTGGTCGCGGTGCTGGCGCTCGGCGCGTTCGTGGTCTGGCGGATCCGGTCGGCGCGCCGCGAGTGCCGGCCCGACCCCGCCCACGCCGACCCGCCCGGCGCCGACTCAGCGGGGCAGGGGCGCACCCGTGGCGGACGCCCCTGCGACCTCAGCTGATCAGCTCGGCCATCCGCAGGCCGTCCGCCGTCGGTGGGGACAGCGCCAGGTCGCCGATCTCCTCGATCGGCACCCACCGGATCGCGTCCGCGCTGCCGCCGACCTCGGTGATCACCGGGTCGCCCGGCCCCACCTCGGCGGCGTGCAGCAGGCCGACCACGTGCCAGTCGGTGCCGTTTCGGTGGGCAGAGTACGAGCGCACGTCCATCAGCCGGGATCCGGTGACGTCGAGACCCGCCTCCTCCTGGAGCTCGCGGGACAACGCGTCGCCCGGTTGCTCACCCGGGTCCAGACCACCGCCCGGCAGATGCCACGCCCCGGGGGCGAACACCGGGGACGCTTCGGACAACCGGCTCAGCAGCACCGACGAGTCACGCACGATCACCGCGTAGGCGCCGACACGCAGACGAGGACCTTCACTCACCGTACACCTCCAGGTCGTAGCATCATCGGCTCGTCGCCGCCGGCGAACCGGGCCCTGACCTGTGTCGACGCCGGTCTGCCGGTGGCCGGACGGAGTACCCGCCCGGCCACCGGTCACACCCTCGGTGTGGTGTCCGGCCTGCTGACTACAGGGCGTTGCAGGCCACTGGCGGGATGCTGTTGGTGCCGGTCCAGCTGCCGATGAAGCCGAACGTCGTGCTCTGTCCGGGGCTCAGGGTGCCGTTGTAGCTGACGTTGGTCGCGGTCACCTGGGATCCGTTTCGGGTCACCGTGGCGTTCCAGGCCTGGTTCACGGTCTGCCCGTTGGCGTAGGTCCAGACCACCCGCCAACCGGTGGTGCCGGACCCGCCGGCGGTGACCCGCACCTCGCCCTGGAAGCCACCCTGCCACTGACCGACGATCGTGTACGTGGCGGAGCAGGCACCAGCCGGCGGTGGAGTGGTCGGCGGCGCGGTGGTCGGGGGTGCGGTGGTCGGGGGTGCGGTGGTCGGGGGTGCGGTGGTCGGCGGCGCGGTCGTTGGCGGCGCGGTCGTCGGGGTGGCGCCGCTGTAGATGGTCGCCTCCCGCGCGGTCTGCCGGATGCCGTTCGCGCCGTTGAACAGCCGCTGACCCCACGAGGTCAGGGCGTCGACGTTGAAGTTCGTGACCATGTCGAGGTACTCGACGCCGCCGCTGTTGCCGCTCCACGACCAGCCGAGCCAGCCGATGCCGTGCTGCTGGGTGTACGACAGGATGGTGTCCTCGTCGGGGTTGCCGTCCGAATGGTTGTGTCCGAACTCGCCGACCGCGATCGGCAGCCCGGCTGACCGGAACCGCCCGAGGTAGTCGCTGATCTCGGCGGCGGTGTCGAAGACGCCGTACATGTGGATCGAGAAGAGCAGGTTGCGGGCCGGGTCGGCGCTCCACACGGACTGGGCGTTGTCGCGCATGGTGAAGGTCCAGTCCTGCCCCCAGTTCGGCGCGTCGACCATGATGGTGTGCTCGAAGCCGGCGGTCCGCAGCCGTTGGACGGCGCTGGTGGTGTGACTGGTCCAGTTCTGGTACCCGCTGTTGCCGAACGGTTCGTTACCGATGTTGATGATCACGTAGTTCTCCTGGCCGCGCAGCACGCTGGCCAGGCTGATCCAGTAGTCGACGGCGGAGGCCAGGGTGGCGGCGGCGCCCTCCTCGCCGTACCCGGTGGTGTCGTGCACCTCCAGCACGCAGATCAACCGGTTCGCCTTGCACAGCGAGATGACGTTCGCGACGTCGGTGGCGTCGTTGCGGGTCCACCGGTGACCGTTGCTCAGCACGACCCGGACGGAGTTCGCGCCGAGGGACTTGATGTTGGCGAAGGAGCTCGTCTGGCTGGCGTACCAGGTGTGGGCGTGGTTGACCCCGCGCAGCACGAGCGGCGAGCCGTTCGCCTCGACGAGTCGGCCGCCGCTGATGTGCAGGCCGACGGCGGCGTGGGCGGGTGGGACGAGTACGACGATGGAGGCGACCAGGGCGAGTAGCGTCGCGGCCGCGACGCCCAGACGTGTCTTCATGACCTACCTCGGGTAGAGGCCCGTGTCGTCACGGGCGGTGAGACACCGCTGACCTCGGTCAGCATGATGTCGGCAACTACCCGGCCCTTCGCGCAGGCATCAGATTAGACCGATGTCTTCCAGCTACGCAACCGGTTAAGTTGGCCCGCCGGGTGTCGACGTCTCGCCGTCGCCGCCCTCCTGCCTCCGCATACGACTACCGGCACCGACCCGGGGTGAACCCGTGTCGGTGCCGGTAGTGGACCGGTCAAGTGCCGCCCGGTCAGCGGGTCTCGGTGGCCACCTCGTAGAGCCGCTCCGGCGTCACCGCGCCGGCCAGGATTCGGCCGTCGTCGGTCAGCAGCACGGTGAACAGCGCGCTGGACAGCAGCCGGCCGCTGCCCCACGCCCCGTCGACCTGCGGCAGGTCGCCCAGGATCTGCAGCGCCTCGGCCCCCTCGGTCGACCCACCGGCCCGCTGCTGTGCCTCGGCACTCACTTCAGCCGGCGGTGCCACGACCACGACGGTGCCCCAGCCCTCGCCGACCGTACGGACCGCGCTGTCGTCGGCGGCGAAGGAGTCGAGGAGCTCCGGTAGCTGCGAGTCGGCGTCGTCGCCGCCCGGCAGCCCGTCCGGTCGCTGCCCCGGCTTGTCACGGTCGGCGTGGTCCTCGCCCGCCTCGGTGACCTCGGTGCCCGGCGGCGGGTTGAAGGTGAACTGCTCCGCGTCCGGTCGGTCGAAGCTGACCTGGGTGAAGGCCGTCTCGATCGCCGCCCGTTCGGCACCGACCGGGTACACCGCCAGGCGCAGTGGCACGTACTCGACCGAGTCGATCGCGATCCGGATCTCGTCGACCAGCGACGCGGTGTCCCGCGGGTCGAGCACCAGCTCGTACGCCGTGCGTCCGGCGATCTCCGCCGCCCGGCCCACCGAGACCTCGGTGCTCGGGTCGATCGCCGCCAGCACCTCGGCGGCCGCCGCCTGCGGGGTGACGTACGCCTCGGGCAGGGTCGTGGGGTCCACCTCGGCCGCCTCCTCGGGTAGCTCGAAGTGGGTGGCCTGCTTCTCCTGGCTGGACCAGATCCACACGTCGCGCCCGTTGCGGATCACGTCGGTCTCGCCCAGGGTCCGCACCATGGCCAGACGAGCCTGGTCAGGCCCGGCGTACCAGACCCGCACGGTCTGCGTACCGTCGATCAGTGAGCCGAGGCCCGCGCCGCCGGCCTGTCCGAGCAGGCTCAACGCCCCCGGTAGCCCCAGCTCGGCGCGGTGCACGACCGTTCCGGACATGCCGTCCACCTGGGCCGTCTGCAGGTCGACCAGCAGCTGCTCGGCGCTGCGCGGCGGCAGCACCGGGTCGGCCGACGCGGCCAGCGCGCCGACGGCCGCGCCGCCCCCGATGAGCACCGCCGCCGCGGCCGTGGGCACCAGCCAGCGCATCGCTGGCCGGGTTGTGAATACCGACATCTTCGGCACCTCCTGGGACCCATGCTGCACCGGACGGGCTGAGACGACGCTGAGAGCGGAGGATCAAGCTGTGAACGCGCTCAGCTCGGACACCGCCGGGTACGGCGGGCCGGGTACCCATGATGGCACCCTGGACCGGTGCGGGTGCTGGTGGTGGAGGACGAGGTCCGGCTGGCTGATGCCCTGCGGCGGGGGCTGCAGGAGGAAGGGTTCGCGGTCGACGTGGTGACGAACGGCCCGGCCGGGCTGGAATCGGCCAGGTCTGGCGGGTACGACGCGATGATCCTGGACGTGATGCTGCCGGGGCTGTCCGGCTACCGGGTGGTGCGTCAGCTGCGGGCCGAGGAGAACTGGCTGCCCGTACTCATCCTTTCCGCGAAGGACGGCGAGTACGACCAGGCGGACGGCCTCGACTGCGGTGCCGACGACTACCTGACGAAACCCTTCTCGTACGTCGTCCTGCTGGCCCGGCTGCGGGCGCTGCTGCGGCGCGGTGCCCCACAGCGGCCGGCGGTGCTCACCGTCGGCGAGCTGAGCCTGGACCCGGCGCGGCGGCGGGTCACCCTGGCCGATGCCGAGATCGCCCTGACCGCCCGGGAGTACGCCCTGCTCGAGTACCTGATGCGTCGGGCGGGAGAGGTGGTCTCCAAGATCGAACTGCTCGACCACGTCTGGGACGCCAGCGTCGACACCGCCCCCAACGCGGTCGAGGTCTACGTCGGCTACCTGCGCCGCAAGATCGGTCGGGACCGGTTGGAGACCGTCCGGGGCGCCGGCTACCGGCTCCGGCCGTGACCGGGCCACCGTCCCCACCGACGCGCCGCCCACACCGGGGGTGGCGACTGAGCCTGCGTTCCCGGCTGGCCGTCATCAGCGTGCTGGGGCTGGCCGTCGGGCTGGTCGCCGGCGGGTTCGGACTGACCGCCGTACTGGCACTTGCTCTGGAAGGCAGCGCCGACGCCGACGCGCGGACGACGGGTGAGGCGGTGGCCCAGTTGGTGGCCGCCGACGCACTGCCCGATCCGCTGCCGGTCGCCGGCAACGAGGTACGGGTCCAGGTGCTCGACGATCAGGGCCGGGTGCGGGCCGCGTCGATCGGCGCCGACCGGCTCGTCCCCATGCTGTACGCGCAGGAACGCGACGAACTGGCCGCCGACCCCGGCGACGCCCTGGTGATCCCCGGTGACCGGCTCGGTCTGCAGGGGCCGGTCCGGGTGGTCGCGGTGCCCACCGACGGCGAGAATCCGGGGACCGTCCTGGTCGGGCGGTCCATCGCCGACATCTCCCGCAGCGTGGCACTGGTGCGCCTCATCGTGCTGCTCGCCGTTCCGCTGCTGGTGGCCGGGGTCGGGGTGATGGTGTGGCGGGCGGTCGGCGCTGCGCTGCGGCCGGTGGAGAGGCTGCGCGCCGGTGCCGCGCGGTTCACCGGCGGGGAGCGGTCCGGTCGGCTGCCGGTGCCGGCCGGCGGCGACGAGATCCATCGGCTGGCGGTCACGCTCAACGACATGCTCGACCGGCTGGCGGCGGCCCGGACCCGGGAGCGCTCCTTCGTCGCTGACGCCGCCCACGAGCTGCGCAGTCCGCTGACCAGCCTGCGGACGCAGCTGGAGGTGGCGCAGCGCCTCGGGGCCCGCGCCGACTGGCCGGTGCTGGCCGAAGGGCTGCTCGCCGACAGCCAGCGGCTCGGTCGGCTCGTCGACGACCTGCTGCTGCTGGCCCGGGCGGATCAGGAGCCGACGGGTGAGCCGGGTTCGCTGCTCGGTCCGGTCGGTCCGGTGGAGCTGGGCGAGCTGATCGCGCAGGTCACGGCCCGCTATCCGCAGCCGCCGGTACGGGTGGTGCCGCCGACGCAGCCGTTGTGGACCGCCGGTGACCCGGACGCGCTGGGGCGGGTGCTGGCGAACCTGTTGGACAACGCGGTCCGGCACGCCGACCGCCGGGTGCTGGTGACGGCCCGGCCCGGCGACGACGACTGGCATGAGCTGATGGTGGTCGACGACGGTCCGGGGATCGCGGCGGCCGACCGGCAGCGGGTCTTCGACCGGTTCACCCGACTCGACGACGCCCGGGCCCGCGACGCCGGCGGCACCGGGCTGGGGCTGGCCATCGTGGCTCAGCTGGTCCGTCGCCACGGTGGCACCGTCGACCTCGCCGACGCCCAGCCCGACCGCGACGTCGGGTACCGGGGTCTGCGGGTCCGGGTCCGGCTACCGGTCGACCTCGGCGACGTCGATCCGGTCGACGTCGACTGACCAGCGACGGTCGGGGCGGGCGTGGCCGCCGTCGGTCACCTGGCCTGGCCACGATCGGTGCAGACCGGTGCGGCCTGGCCGATCACGTCGGCCGAGTAGACGACCGCGACGGTGAAGCAGTAGTCGATCGACTGGTCCAGCCCGTACGCCACGAAGCTGTTCGACCCGGCGGGCAGGGTCATGAACGCCCGGGGTTCCTGGTCGCTGCTGCCTCCGGAGATGAGCACCTGCCCCTCGGCGCCGGCGGGATAGGTCCAGGTCAACGTCACGCTGTCCCGGTTGTCCCGCATGCCGACCTCGCTGGGCGGGGTGCCGGGTGCCGGTGGGGGCGGTGGTTCGCTGGCGGGCGCGGGCGGCGTACCGGCCGCCGAGGGCGCGGTCGTCGGCGAACCGGTGTCACCGACCAGGCTGACTCCGGCGACGACGGCCGCAGCGCCGAGCAGCACCACCACGACGCCGGTGAGCACGAGCATCGGCGCACGTGGTCGTGGCGGGCTCGGTGCGGGCCGGGGGACCGGCACCAGGTGTCCGCGCTGACGCCGTACCGGTAACCGGCTACGGCGGTCCGGGAGCCGACTGATCTCGCGTCGGGGCAGCCGCGACAGCGTCCCCGACGACGCGGTGCGGCCGCCGGTACCGCTCTCGGCGGCCGCCGATCCGACGACGAGAGACCCGTCGTCGGGCCGTCGGCCGCTGGTGGCGTCGACGTCGGTGCCGTGGCCGTTGTGCCCCGGATCGGCGGTGACCTCGTCGCCGTACGGGCTGGCGGGTGCCTCGGTCGTGGTGGAGGCCGACCAGTGGCCGGCCGAGTGGGGGGCCCGGGGGTTCGGCACGAACGCGGGGACGTCCGGGGGGAACGGTTCAGGCGAGGCACCGCCCCGGTCGGCCGTCGCCGACCCGTCGCCGGCGGGCGGCTCGGTGGGCGCGCCGCCGGTGGCCCGGTAGCGGACCGGGCCGAACGGGCTGACCGGGCCGGACGGGCCGGACTCACCCGCCGTCGGCGGCACCGGCGGTGGTTCGTCGTCGCCGGCGAGCTCCGGCGGCCACCAGGGTTCGTCGAAGAGCCACCGGCCGCCGTCGGCGTCGGGATCCGTGCCGGCGCCGACGTCCGGGCGTTGGCCACCGGGCGGTACGTCGAGCGGCACCCGGGGCGGCGGGATGGTGGCACGGCCGTTCTCGGTCGATTCCGGCCCGAGTTCGTGTGCCGCCGCCCCGGGCTGGTCGGATGCCTCCGACCCAGGTCCGGGCGGTGGGTCCAGCAGGTCCGTACCGTCGTCGGGTCGCTCGCCGGTGCTGCCGGTCGCCGACCCGGCCGGCGCCGCCGCGTCGGAGCGGGTCTCCTCGGCCAACCAGCCGGTGGGCGACCAGACGGGGTCGTCGGCGTCGGTGCGGACCGGGTCCCGTTCGATCCAGCCGCGATGGGCCCAGGGCGCGTCGGTGTCGAACTCGGGCAGCGGCGGTGGCGGGGCCGGCATGTCGAGCCAGGGCGGGTCGATCCGGTGCCGGTCAGCGCCGCGCCCGGACGTGTCGCTGTGGACCGAATCCTGGGCGACCTGGGGTTCGGGCTGCTCGGCCCAGAACGTGGGGGCGAGCGTCGGGTCCGTCAGTTCGGCCGAGGGCGGCTCCGGTTCGATCCAACCGGCCTGCGCCCAGGGCGGATCGGCGTGGGCCCAGGGCGGCTCGTGCCGGCCGGCCGCCTGGCCGTCGGCCGGCATCCGGTCGTCTTCCGCCGGGCGTCCGTTGGCCGCCATCTGGTCGTCGGCTGTCGAGTGACCGCTGGCCGTCGGGTGTCCGTTGGCCGTCGCGGGTGCGCCGACGGTGTGGCCAGGCGGTGGATCAGCCGGGGCCCGGGGAACCGGCGGCCCGCCAGGCCCGCCGACGTCGCCGCCGCCCGGCCCGGGTGCGTCGTCGGGCAGCACCGGCACGTCGTCGTGGGCGGGACCGTCGCCGCCGCAGCGGTGGGTGGCGTCGGAGGGTGACTCCGTCAGCGTGCGTACCTGGTGGGTCAGCGGGTGGTCGGCGGGCAGGTGGGCCCGGCACAGGTCGACGGCGAGGGAGAGACTCATGTCGGATTCGGTGAGCCGGCCGCAGTCACGCTGCATCGCACCGAGCCGGGCGAGCATCCTGATCCCGGCCGGGTGGCCGTCGCCGTACACCTCGCGGTGCAGCTCCCAGGCGTCCTCCAGGCGGTCCCGCGCGATGTCGCACTGGCCCCGGGCGAACTCGACGGTGGCGAGGTCGGCGTGCGCGGCGAGGACCCGCAACGACTCCGGGCCGTCGATCGCGCAGAGTTCGTCGATCACCTCCCGGTACAGGTGGGCGGCGCGGGCGTGGCTGCCGACCCGGTGCAGGACGGCGGCGAGGGTCGCGGCGGCACCGATGGTGCGTTCGTCGGTCAGGCCGTGCATCCGCTGGTTGGCCGAGTACGCGTAGGCGGCCCAACCCCGGGCCGCCGGGGCGTCACCGAGCGCTACCAGCACCCGGGCGAGCAGGCCGGCGGCGTCGGCCTGCTCGGCGCTGGCGTTCGCCGGTCGGGGGTCGGTGTCGGCCAGCGCGGCGGCGAGCAGATTCCGCGCGGCGGGTAGGTCGCCGACGCCGATCAGGCCGTGCGCCTGCGTGGTGATTTCGCCCAGGCCGAGAGACACGTCCCATCGTGCGTGTCCGACGACGGTCAGTACAAGGGTCTGATGTGGGACAGTTCGCTCATGATGGCGGATTGTTACCCGTCAGATGCTTGACTAACGCTTCGCTGATGTTCCGCAGCTGATCGACCTGATCCGGGGTGAGCTGGTCGAACAGGTGTCGACGGACCGCCTCGACGTGGCCGGGCGCGGCCGCGGCCAGGGCGGCGAAGCCCGGTGCGGTCAGCACCGCCAGTTGGCCGCGCCGGTCGGTCGGGCAGTCCTCGCGGCGTACCCAGCCGTTCTCCTCCAGCCGGGCCACGGCGTGCGACAGGCGGCTGCGCGAGGAGTCGGTTGCCTCGGCCAGCTCGCTCATCCGCAGCGTGCGCCCCGGCGCTTCGGACAGCCGTACGAGGATCTGGTAGTAGGCGTGCGGCATCCCGGCCTGGCTCTGCAGCTCCCGGTCCAGGGTCGCGTTGAGGGCGCGGGTGGCGTGCAGGTACGCGCGCCAGGTGCGCTGTTCGTCGTCGTCGAGCCAGCGGGTCATGACGCCCATCATACCGGCAATGGTTGAGGGTTCAACTAAATCGCGCTACTGTTCGTGACATGGGAATCCACCGCCTCAACCACGCCGTACTCTTCGTCGCCGACCTCGACCGCAGCCTGGCCTTCTACCGTGACGTCCTCGGCTTCGCGGTCGTCCCGATGACCCCGGACGGGTTCACCGGCGCCGCCTTCCTCCAGGCGCCCGGGTCCACCAACGACCACGACCTGGGCCTGTTCGAGATCGGCCCGCACGCCGGACCCTCCGGCGCCGGGCGCAGCACCGTCGGCCTCTACCACCTGGCCTGGGAGGTCGACACCCTCGACGCCCTCGACGCGCTCGCGACCCGGCTCGCCGCCGCCGGGGCGCTCGTCGGCACCTCCGACCACGGCACCACCAAGAGCCTGTACGGCAAGGACCCCGACGGGCTGGAGTTCGAGATCGTCTGGCTGGTGCCGGCCGACCAGCTCGACGAGCAGGCACTCACCGCGCGCAAGCGGATCCGACCGCTGGACCTGGGTCGGGAGAAGCAGCGGTACGGTGCCCAGACCCGGGGCGGCGTCGGGGTCTCGGTGCCCGGCTGACCGGCCTGCCGGCAGCGACCGCGAGGGCGGCCGGTAGAACGGTACGCATGACACCCGACCGCTCCGACGCCGTCCACCGCGAACTGCTCGCCCGCCATCTCGGCAGCTGGGTGCCGGCCGCCCTGCGGGAGTCCCGGCGGGCCACCTTCGTCCAGGCGTACCAGGGGGCCGACGGCGGCGCGGCCGACGGGGCGCTGCGGGCGGTGGCCGCCGCCGGTCCGCGCCCCGACCGGCAGCTGACGATCGTCACCCTCGCCGGGGGGACGTCGGACCCGGTCGACCTGCCGACCCGCCTCGGTGCCGCCGAGGCGGACCTGCCCCGGACCGTGGCACTGCACCTGCTGGCCGGCGGCCCCGCGATGATCCCGGTGGCGTTGACCGCGGCGACCGCCGCCTGGGCGCCGCTGTTCTGCCACGTCGACCTGGCCGGTGCACCCGCGCCGGAGCCACCGCCGTGGGCGGCACTGACCGTCGGGCGCCCCGCCGAACTGCTGATCTGCGGCGCGCCACCGTCGGTGTCGCTGCGCGCGACCCTGACCCGGGCGGGGTTCCCGCTGGTCACCGAGGTCGAGATGGTGCTACCGGATGAGCCGGGGCCGGCGGTGCCGCCGGCCCGGGGCGCGACGACGACGCTGATCGCCTTCGCCACCGGGTCGGGCCGGCGGATCGAGGCGTTCAAGGACGCCCTGTGGGGGGCCGGGGCGCTGGCCGGTGCGGCGCTACGGATTCCCGGCGAGCAGGTCGCCGCGCCGGTGCCGACAACCCCCGGCGGGCCAGGGGAGCTCGAACCGCTGCGACGCGTGGTGCTGGACCTGCTGGCCGCCGACGGCCCGCAGACCGTGGCCGAGCTGCGCAGCGTCGCGGTGACCCGGACGGTCTACCGGCCGGCGCACGTCAACCGGGCGCTGGGGGAGCTGCTCGACGCCGACCTGGTCCGGCGGGATCCGGTGGCCGGGCGGCTCGGCGGGGACGTGCGGATCAGCGCGCTGCCGGCTGCCGGTCCGCCCGTTCGATCCAGCGTTTGACCAGCAGCGAGGCGCCGGTGGCGAGGACACCGACGCTGAACAGCATCTGTACGCAGACCGCGGCCCGGGCGACCTGACCGTTGGCGTGCACGTCGCCGTACCCGACGGTGGTCAGGGTGCCGATGGCGAAGTAGAGCGCGTCGGTCTTGGTGGTCATGTTGACGAACTGGCCGGGGTCGCTGAAGGAAATGACCAGGTCGGCGAGGGCGAAGGCGATGACGCCGCCGACCAGGGTGATCGCCAGCCGGGCGAGCCGCATGTCCGACGGGTCGACGGTGATCTGCCGGCGGATCTGGAGCAGCACCATCGTCGCGACCAGTACGACGCCGACGGTGGTGATCACGGCGCGGACGACGCGGTGCACCCCGGAGACGTCGGGTTCGATCGGTACCAGATAGTAGAGCGCGACCATCAGCAGGCAGATGAGGGTGGTGTGCCACACCTCGGCCCGGTGCCGACGTTGCTCGGCCTGCGACGGTTCGGATGCGGGCTCGTCCGCCGTACCGGAGATTTTGGACATAAAGTCATTATTGCCACAGGTGGTCGGGGTGCGGCGAGGAACTCTCGTCACACCCCGACCACCTGCGGCCGCATACCGTCCGCGTCACCGGTGGGGCACCGGCGGACCGGGCGTCAACTGCGGGACTTGTCCTGCTTCCAGGAGAACGGTCCGGGCAGGTCGTAGCGGTGGGCCCGCGCCCGCGAGTTCCACGACCACTTGCCGATCCGGATCGTCCACGAGGAGAAGCCGTTCTCCGTGAAGTTCAACTGCAGCGGACCGAAACGCTTCCGCTTGCGGAACATCACACCCATCGCCCTGCTCCCTTCGATCGCCGACTGCGGATGGCGTCGACAATTCCCGGGCGGGTCGATCGGCAAACGCGTCCTCTGTGCGCGGTCGCGCCAGCCGGTGCCCGCTGAGGGAGAGCGGCCGTCAGCGTGACTCCCAGGCGTCCGGCTTCAACGTCAACTTGCGTACGTGCGCAGGCATCCGGCCACTGAGCACCTCGGCCAGGCTGACCTCGTCGACGACCTCGCGTACCGCCGCCCGTACCGCGACCCACAGCCGGGGCAGGTTCTCGGCGGCACCGTCGTAGCGGGTCTCTTCCGGGCGCAGACCCCGTACCCCCGCCAACGGTCCGTCGACGGCCCGCAGGACCGCCCCGATCGTGATGTCGCGGGGCGGCTGGGTCAACGTGTAGCCGCCCTCCGCGCCGCGCTGGGCGCGGACCACCCCGCCGCGACGCAGGTCCGCCAGGACCGCTTCGAGGAACTTGCGCGGCATGTCCTGCTCGGCCGCGATCGCCTGGGTGGACATCAGCGTCGGGTACGCCGCAGCCAGGATCAGTGCTGCCCGTACCGCATAGTCGCCGCGCGCGGAGATCTGCACGCCCCCATCATGCCGGTTGTCGCGACCAGCTCGGCCACCGGAGGGTGCTCGCCGACTGTCGCGCGGAACGTACCCGGACTGCAGCCGGCCTCGCGTTGAAAGAACCGCCCGAAATTCGTCGGCTCGCCGAACCCCAGCCGCTGCCCGATCTCGGCGACCGGCAGATCGGTGGCGGCGAGCAGTCGTTTGGCCTGCAACGTGACGCGGTCGTCGATGACCTGTTTGGCGGTCCGCCCGGTCACGCTCAGGCTGGCCCGGGTGAGGGTGCGTACCGCGCAGCACAGTCGCTCGGCGTACTCCTCGACCCGTCGGGTCCGGGCGTGGTCGCGTTCGACCTCCACCTGGAAGCGCCGGAAGGTGTCACCGCGCACCGAGGCGTCGCCGACCGGGTCGGCCAACGGGTTCTCGTCGGTGAGCAGGGCGACCCGCAGCAGGATCACCTGCAGTTGGTGTCGCAGCAGGTCGTCGACGACGGGGGAGCGACGCGGTCGGTCGCTGTCCACCACCAGTTGGCTGACCTCGTTGATCAGCGCGTCGGCGTCCTCGCCGACCAGTTGCCAGTACGCGGGCCGGTCCGCCGCCGACGGTTCCGCCGGCCCGTCCACGGTCCACCGCACCACGATCGCGTCGAGCCCGGCCTGACCGCCCGACCGGGTGACCTGACCGGCGCGGGCCCGCAGCAGGGTGCCGGGTCGGCAGGGGTACGGGACGAAATCGATCTCGTGGCTACCGTGACCGGCAGTGACCAGCACCAGCTCCTCGTGGGCCAGAAGTCGAGGTCGCGGTGGCACTTCCGTGTTGCGTGCACTACTGAGGGTAGTTGCGCTGATCTCCCTGCCCAGTGGCTCCGGCGAGTGGGTCGGAGTCCGGCGGGCGGGCTGATCGGGTGGGACCATCGCCTCGACCGTAACCGGCTCGCGCCACCGGCGCATCCGCTGCGACCGGCGGACCGGGCTTCGGCCGGTTCGACGGCGTCGTCGGCCGGCTCGACGGCACCATCGGCGGCGGGAGTACGGCGCATCGCCGTACTCCCGTCACGCGAAACGGCCGGGCTCGCCGCCGTGACCGGCGGGAACCGACCGTTCCGATCACCGTCCGGCGAGTAGCCGGTTGACCGCGGTGTCCACGTCCAGGTGTTCGGACTCGCGGCCGCGGGGCACCACCACGTACGTGCGGCGCAGGAAACGGACCAGGACGCTGCGGGGCACCTCGAACAGCGCGTTGCCGTCCGGCGAGCTCAGGGCGAGCGCGACGTAGTCGCCGCGCGGGGTCGCCCATGGCCAGACCCGGACGTCGCCGATACCGGCTGGTTCGTCCAGTCCGGTGACCAGCAGTTCGCGGGCGAAGGACCAGCTGACCGCCTCGCCGCCGGCCGACTCCGCGTGGAACAGCACGTGGACGGCGTACGGATCGGTAGGTTCATAGCGCAGGCTGGCCCGGACCGGCAGCGCGGTAGCGTCCGGCGCGATGAGCCGCAGTGACGTCTCGACCTCGACGGTCGTTGGTCGGATGACACTCATGGACGTTCTCCCCCCGGCACCGCTGCGGGACGCCCGCCCCGCTTTCCCCATACTCAGGTCCTGCATTTGATTACGCTCCGTCTAACGCTGATCTCACCCAGTAGAGGGAAGCGGCTCCGGGACACACCAAGAATGTCTTGTTTAGGTGGCTTGTCCGGTTCTGCTTGGGTAACTGGATGTGTCCGGCGTCGGGTGGTCTCGGACGTCGACTCACTCCGGTAACGTCCAGTGGTGCCCTGTGGTGACGGGGCAGGCGACAATGAGGGGCAAAATGGCCATAAAACCCTCCTCCGCGAAGCGGATGACCGAGAATTCAGCGCCGGGTCACGCGCAGTACGAACCTGCCGGCGACGCTGAGGGCGAGGCCGGGCCGAAAGGGGTACGCGTGGAACCGGAGTCGCACCCACACTCCAACGGGCACCACAGCGGCGCAGCCTCGGCGGTCGGTGTCGTGGACCGACCGGGTCCGCAGGCCCCCCGTACGCCCACCGGCCTGCGCCACCGGGTCCGGGTGACCCTGGCGCTGATCCGGTCCAACCCGACCGGCCGGATCGCCCTCAAGGTCGGCGTCGGTGTCCTCGGCGCCCTCGTGGTGATCCTCGGCCTGCTGCTCATCCCGTTGCCCGGTCCGGGCTGGCTGATCGTTTTCGGCGGCCTGGCGATCTGGGGCGTCGAGTTCCACTGGGCGAAGCGGCTGCTCGCCTTCGCGCGCCGACATGTGCAACGGTGGACCAGATGGGCCACCCGGCAGACCTGGCCGGTCCGGCTGGGCATCGCCGGCGTCGGCCTGGTCTTCGTCGGTGTCGTGCTGGCGATCTCGCTGAAGGTCGGCCTCGGCATCGACGTGATCGCGAGCTTCCTGCGTTACCTCGCCACGAACTGACCTCCGGTCACCCCGGATGTGCGCCAGGGCGGGACGATCAGGTACAGTCGTCCGCGCTGAGGGCGATTAGCTCAGCGGGAGAGCGCTTCGTTCACACCGAAGAGGTCACTGGTTCGATCCCAGTATCGCCCACCAGTTCAGGGGCCATGTCGATTCTTCGACATGGCCCCTGAGTTTTCGAGCTTCCACGGCTGGTTCCTCGTCGGGTCCGAAGATCTCATCCAAGGTGCGCGCCCCGGTAGCGGGACTGGCCGTAGCTGTGCCGACGAAAACACCGCGCCGGTATCCGACCATCGGTCCTCCGGCACGTTCCCACACCCGTTCTGTCCTGGTCATACGCGCCATGGGCCGTTTGCGAGCCACGCTCCCCGCGATCAGCGGAACGTCGGCGGGAATGCTTGCACTTTTTTCACTTTGAGGGATGATGGTGGTCGGTGCCGGCGGGCAGACGGGAGGGTTTTCATGTCCACGGAAGCGATCATGCCGGGGGATGGTGAACGTCCCTCGTTGACCGAGTTGGCCAGCTTGTTGCACGACGGTGCGGGGGAGTTGGCAGTGCGCCGCGGCGGCGCGCAGATGGAGGTTCCTGTGTCGGTGCGGGACGTGCTGACCAGGATCGCCGATGTGCTGGCCTCTGGCCGTGGCGTGGCGGTCGTGCCGGTCGACCGGGAGTTGACGACCACCGAGGCGGCCGGGTTGCTCGGCGTGTCTCGGCCGACGTTGATCAAGTTGCTGGAGGCCGGTGAGATCGCTTACTCGCGGCCGAACTCCTCCCGCCGGATCCCGCTGGACCAGGTGCTGGCATACCGGGACCGGCGTGGTCAAGCCCGGCGGGCGATCCTCGACGAGCTGACCGCCGACGCAGTCGAGATGGGTATGTACGGGCAGCCCGCACCGGTCGAGACAGATGACGCGGCTTGACACGTGACGACGCTCGCGGTTCTGGACGCCAACGTCCTGATCCCCAATGCATTGTGTGACTTCCTGCTGAGGCTGGCTGAGGAAGAGTTGTACCTGCCGCGCTGGTCACCGGCCATTCTGGACGAGGTCCGACGGCACGTGCCGGTGTCGCCGGCGGCGATCGAACGACGAATCGCGTTCATGAACGTCGCGTTCGAGGACGCGCTGGTCACCGGGTATGAGTCGCTGATCGACCAGATGGGTAACGATCCCAAGGATCGTCATGTGCTGGCTGCGGCGGTAGCTTCCGGGGCAGACTCGATCATCACCTGCAACCTGCGGGACTTCCCGCTTGCCGCCTGCCAACCCCACGGAGTGGTCGCCGAACATCCCGATGCGGTTCTGCTGGGCATGTGGGCCCGTGAGCCGCGGACACTGCTGCGGGTCCTTGGCGAGCAGGCAGCCAGCACCGGTCGTCGCGGTACGCGGCTGACGGTCCATCAGGTCCTCGATCATTTGGCCAGCGCTGGGGCGCGCCGGTTCGCTGCGGCTGCTCGGCAAAGTGTGTCGCCGCTGTCCGGCGTCTCAGATGTGCCGTGACCGCGCCGGATCACTTGAGCGTGGAATTGACCGAAGCCGTCGTTCTCGAGCACGGCGCTACGACGGGCCATTCGTGAGGAAGTGCCTCGCGCTGCGCCCGAGCGTCGTCGAATCAGGGGCGGGGCGACCGTGGGCGCAGTGGTGTCGGAACCACTCAGCTGAGAGTCGGTGAACCATCCTCCGGCCGGTAGTCGAACCAGTCGAACGCGGCACTGCCGGCGGTGACGTACATGCCGACGACCCGTCCGGTGAACCCGGCGGCGACCTCGGTGGACAGGTACCGCCCGTCGAGTTCGGCGAGCACCACCGGGCCGGCGTCACCGGCGATCTCGAAGCTGACCATGTCACTGCCGGCTGGCCGGACCCCGAACGGGGCACCCGGTGCCGCCGCCTCGGCCGCCGACGTCACCGTCGGAGGCAGCAGGTGGCGGGTCCTGGTGGCGATCGTCAGGGTGACGTCACCGGCGGGGACCGGATGTTCGCCGAACGTCTGGCGGAACGGTCCGACCCGGCCGACGACGCGGGCCACCCCGTCGCCGACCTCCAGGTCGTAGTGGTGGGCCTCGTCGATGCGCAAGGTCAGACCGGCCCGGCCGGTGCCGGGGTCGAGCCGGACACTCACCCGGCAGTCGTGGTGCCGCTGCCGGTACGCCATGACGGTCGCGCCGCTGCGGTCCAGTGTCGTGCCGGCGGCGTGCAGGGTGAGCCGGCCCGGGCGTTCGGTCAGTGACCAGCTGGTGGGCGGGCGCTCCCGTAGCGACACCCAGCAGTGCGCCAACCGGGTGTCGTCGAAGTCGTCGCGGTAGCCGCCCGGCTCGGCGCCGCCGACCAGGACTGGCTGGGCGGCCGGGGCTGGCTGGGCGGCCAGGGTCGGCGCGGTGCCGGCGGGGGCCACCATGGTCTCCTCGACCGGGTCGACGACGGGCCAGCCGTCGACCCACCGTACCGGTGCCAGGAAGGTCTCCCGGCCGAGCACGTGGTACGGCGGCCACTGGCCCTTGGCGCGGATGCCGAGCAGCACCATCCACCAGCTGCCGTCGGCGGCCTGGACCAGGTCGGCATGGCCGGTGGCCTGCACCGTACGGTCGGTCCCCCGATGGGTGAGGAACGGATTGTCCGGGCCTGGCGTGAACGGCCCCCGGATGTCGCGGGACCGGGCGATCGAGACGGCGTGACCGGTGTGCGTGCCGCCCTCCGAGACCAGGAGGTACCACCAGCCGTCGATCCGGTACAGGTGCGGTGCCTCCGGGTACTGGCCGCCGCTGCCCGACCACATCGCCACCGGACCCTCCAGGACCGCGCCGGTCGTCGGGTCGATGCGGTACGACTGCACCCCGGAGACGGTCAGCCAGCAGTCGCCGTTGTCGTCCCAGGCCAGCGACGGGTCGACGTGGGGCAGGTCGAAATGGACCGGATCCGACCATGGCCCGGCCGGGTCGGTCGCGGTGACGAGCAGGTGGCGGCCGATGCTCACATTGGTGGTGACCAGCCAGAATCGGCCGTCGTGGTGCCGGATGGTCGGCGCGAACACGCCGCCGGAGGCGTGCGTGTCGGCCGGCAGCCGCAGCTGGCTGGGACGGTCGAGCACGTTGCCGATCTGTCGCCAGTCGACCAGGTCCCGGCTGTGGAAGATCGGTACGCCCGGGAAGTACTCGAAGCTCGAACAGACCAGGTAGTAGTCGTCGTCGACCCGGCAGATGCTCGGGTCGGGGTGGAAGCCGGCGACGACCGGGTTACCGAAGGTGTGCGTACTGGCAGGGGGTTCTGCGGTCACTGCGGCGGTCACCTTTCGTCGGTACGTGGGCCGTCCGAACCGGCCTCCTCGACGATGCCACGTTTTTCATCGACGGTCATCGACGAGGGGGTGGTGGGTTATCCGAGTTGACGCACCGCGTCGAGGCCCAGCGAGCGGTTCAGCCGGCCGGTCAGGCGGGTCACCGCGCCGCGCGGCAGGACGCGGGCGGCCCAGGTGGAGGGACGGTCGGCGGCCCGACCGGGGTAGGACGCGGCGCGGCCCCGGGCCAGGTCGTCAAGGATGCGGGCGGCGACCTGTCGGGCCGGAACGGCGCCGGCAAGGGCCCCCTGGGCCGTGGTGCCATCGAAGAACGAGGTGGCGGTGGCGCCCGGGTGGGCGGCGACGACGCGGACGCCGGTGCCGCGCGTCTCCTCGGTGAGGGCCTCGGTGAAGTGGAGCACGAACGCCTTGGTGGCCGCGTAGACGGCCTGGTAGGGCATGGGCTGGAAGGCCGCTGTGGAGCCGACGTTGACGATGGTGCCGGTGCCACGGGCGATCATGGCGGTGCCGACGGTGTAGGTCAGGGCGAGCAGGCCGTGGACGTTGAGGTCGACGGCGTCGCGGGCGGCGTCGAACGGGCTGGCCAGGAACGGTCCGGCGGGGCCGGCTCCGGCGTTGTTGATCAACAGGTCGATCGGGGTGTCCAACGCGGCGATCACACGGTCGGCGCCGTCGGACGCCGCCAGGTCGGCGGCCACCGACCGCACCTGTACGCCGTGGGCGGTGCGCAGCGTGGCGGCGAGTTCGTCGAGGGCCGCAGCCGACCGGGCGACCAGCACCAGGTCGGCGCCCCGGGCGGCCAACTCCTCCGCCAGGGCCGCGCCCAGACCCTTGGACGCACCGGTGAGCAGGGCGGTGGTGCCGTTGAGTGGTGGGAGGGCCAGGCGGCGTCGCTGCAACTGGTCGGCGAGGAGCGTCCGCAGCGGCCCGCGCGACGCCGGGGACTCGGCGCCGTGGGCGTACTGCGCCAGGCGGTGGCGTACCAGCGCCTGTTCGGCACCGGCGGCGAGGATCTTGTCCCGCCACTGCACCCGCACGGCGCCCACCTCGGCGTCCTGGCCGGCGAGCCAGCGCCGGGGCGCCGAAGGGTCGACGGCGAGGGCGCTGCCGACACCGGCGACAGCGGCGCCGCTGGCGAGGACCTTCTCGACGGCCGCGCGCCGCCGCACCCCGCCGGTGAGCATGATCGGCAGCGGGGCGTCGGCCAGGATTCCGGCGGCGGCCTCCAGAAAGTACGCCTCACGGGCCAGGGTCCGGCCGTCGGCGGGGTGACCGTTGACGGCCAGGCTCTCGACTGAGCCGCCGGAGAGTTCGACCAGGTCGACACCGTGCCGGGCGAGCATCGCGACCACCTGACGGGCGTCGTCCTCGGCGAAGCCGCCGCGCTGGAAGTCGGCGGTGTTCAGTTTGACGGCGACGGTGAAGTCGTCGCCGACGGCGGCGCGTACGGCGTCGACGACGTCGAGCAGCAGGCGTGCCCGGTTGTCGAGGCTGCCGCCCCAGTCGTCGGTGCGGCGATTGGTCAGCGGGGAGAGGAACTGGCTGAGCAGGTAGCCGTGTGCGGCGTGCACCTCGATGCCGTCGAAGCCGGCCTCCCGGGCGAGGGCGGCGGACGTGGCGAACCGCTCGACGGTCTCGGTCAGCTGTGCCTCGGTCATGGGCGTGGGGCGGGGGTAGAGCCGTGACCAGCGTCCGGCGTCGATCGGGACGTCGGAGGCGGACCACGTACGGACGGACGCTCCGGGGACCACCCGTCCGGGGTGGTTGATCTGCATCCAGGCGCGGGCGCCACCGGCCTTCGCGGCGTGCGCCCAGCGTCGGAAGCCGTCGAGCGGGGTGCCTTCCTGCAGCAGGACGTCGCGTGGGTCGGCCATGGCGCGTCGGTCGATCATCACGTGCCCGGTGATCAGGAGCCCGGCGCCGCCGTCGGACCAGCGCCGGTAGAGGCGTTCGAGGCGGTCGTCGGGCAGGTGGCGGTCGCCGGCGAGGAACTCCTCCATCGCGGCCTTGGCGATCCGGTTGGGCAGTGCGGGGCCGTGGGCCAGGGTCAGTGGCGCTGCGGGGTCGGTCATGACGTCCCTTTCTTCGAATGTGTGCGGTGTATACATACGCGATTGTGTGTACAGTGTCAACATGGGTCGGAGCACGTACCACCACGGAGACCTGGCCGCCGCCCTGCTCGCCGCCGGTCTCGACCTACTGGAGACCGACGGCGCCGACCGGCTCTCGCTACGGGCCGTCGCGCGGGCCGCCGACGTCTCCCCGAACGCCCCCTACCGGCACTACGCCGACAAGGACGACCTGCTCGCCGCGCTCGCCTGCCACGGCTGCGACGACCTGCTCGAACGGATCACCGGCGTCACCGGTGACACCGCCCGGGACCGGCTCGTCGGCATGACCCAGCAGGCCGTCCGGTTCGCTCAGGAGCGACCTGAGGTGTTCCGGTTGATGGCCGGCCACCTGTGCAGTCAGCGCCCGGCGGTCGTCGAGGCACTGGGCCGGGTCCGGGTCGCGGTCCTCGTCGCGGTACGCGGCCGCGGCGACGAGCCGGTCACCGCCGCCGAGGAGGCGTTCTACACCGGGCTGTGGGCGCTGATCCAGGGGCTGAGCGCCCTGCTGGTCGAGGGGAGCGTGCACCCCAGGGACGGCGAGGACCTCGACACGTACGTCGCCCGCGTCGTCTCCGCGACCGTCGCCCATCTCCCCGAGTGACGACGGTGGTGCGCTCGCCGGCATCCGGTGCCCGTCGACGCGGCAGTGCAGGATCAGCCGCGGCGTACAGGGTGCGGCCGACCCGACGGGCCGGCCGCACCGGTGATCATCGACAGTGACCGGTCAGGTCAGGTCGCGCAGATCGCGTACGCGCGGGTGTACCAGTTGCCGGGGATGCCGGTCGGGTCCTCCAGCGAGATGTCGACGGCGCTGGTCAGCGTGGCGTCCGGGTAGGTGCCGGTGTGGATGGCCTGGCCCACCCCGCCGTTGGTCTCGGCACCGAGTCCGTGCAGCCGCTTGCCGGCCGGGCACGAGGCACCGACCACCTTGTCGGTGGAGTTCGCCGCCGAGGTCGTGGTGACCAGTTGGAGTCCGGGCAGCGGGTTGGCGCAGACGCCGTACGACCACAGGCTCCAGTTGCCGGCGTAGCCGGCCTCGTCCTCGTAGCCGGTGACCGTGGCGCTGGTCAGCGCCCCGTTCGGCCGCAGGTCGTCGATCACCACGTTGCCGGCACCGTTCAGGGTGCGGGCACCGACGCTGATCAGCTGCTTGCCGGCCGGGCAGCTCGCCGTCGCGGCCTTGTAGCTGTTGGAGTTGCTGGCCGTCTGGAAGCTGACGTACTGCAGCCCGGCCGGGGCCTGGCCGCAGATGCCGTACGCGTGCACCTGCCAGTTGCCGGCGTAGCCGCCGTTCTCCGCCGCACCGGCGGCGAACCGGTCGCTGCTGCCGAGGGCCTGCAGTCGGGTGAACCCGACCTGTCGCCCGCCACCGTTGATGAAGCCGCCGCCGCCGAGGATCCGGGTGCCGGCCGGGCAGACCGCGAGTGCCTCCTTGCTGCTGGTCGAGTTGTTGGCGCTGACGCCGCTGACGAAGACCAGGCCGGGCACCGCCGACGCCGGAGCGGCCACCGCCACCCCGACCAGGGTGCTTGCGGCCACCACCAGCGCGGCCAGCGTGAGTCGTACCAGTCGATTGTTCACTGTGTTCTCCCTTGTCGTGGGATCTGACACAGGTGAGAGCACGACGTGGCCCGGCCGCCAACAACTTTCCGCAAGATCCTTTATGGGCGGCCGAACCCGTCACTGTGGCTGGGCCACCGGACTTCAGGTCGGTGCTCGGTGGTCTCGTCGGCCTACTTCGGGCTGGGACCGAACCGGTTGGGGCCGGGGGATCCCTCCTGAACGGTGAAGATCAACATCGTGAGGGGGCCGATCAGCGGGACTGGCGAGATCAGCACCCACCAGCCGGATCGTTCGGTGTCATGCAGGCGGCGTACGGCGACCGCCAGCGAAGGTAGCGCGATCCCCAGGATGGCGATCATGTAGAAGACGCCGATGCCCTCTCCTTCGAAGCCGGTGCCCAGCGTAACGTCGAGGATCGACGCCACGACGGCAACGATGGCCGTGAAAAGGACGAACCACCAGTATTCCGCACGGCGGGCTCGCCCGCGAAACCCGACGTACCGGGTGAGCGCCGAGCGGACAGCTGCGGTGAACGACATATCGGGACTCCATATTTGGAAAAGTCGAGCAGTGCGGCGTCAGGCTACGCGAAGGTGGCGTCAGGCTGAGAGCCGTGCGCCCGTACCTCGTTCGACGAGCTGGGCCTGCGGCGGTCGACCGTAGTGGTTGCGTTCGCCCAAACCGCTGCTCTAGGGTCTCGCGGAAAGCGCTTGCCGACCCAGCGAGGAGGGCGCGTGCCGGCGACGAGCCCGAAGATCCACAGTGGCATGTGTTCGGTCACCCTGCGGCAGGAGTCGGCGCTCGCCGTACTCGATGTCGCCGCCCGCGCCGGCCTGCACCGCATCGAGTGGGGAGCCGACGTCCACGTACCGCCGGGGGAGGTCCGGGCCGCCGCCGACGTGCGCGACGCCGGCCGGGACCGGGGTGTCACGGTCGCCTCGTACGGCTCCTACCACCGGGTCGGTGCCGACCCGGCCGAGGACTTCCCGGCCGTACTCGCCAGCGCGGTCGCGCTCGGCGCCCCCCGTGTCCGGATCTGGGCCGGTGACCTCGGCTCGGCGCAGGCCAGCGCCGACCAGCGCCGCGCGGTCGTGACCGCCACCCAGGCGGCTGCGCGGCGGGCCGCCGACGTTGGCGTCACCCTGGCCTTCGAGTACCACTCGGGCACGTTGACCGACACGGCCGCGTCGACGCTGCGGCTGCTCACCGAGGTCGATCATCCGGCGGTACGCACGTACTGGCAGCCGCCGCTCGACCTGCCCGACGCCGCCGCCGTCGCCGACCTGCGCCAGGTGCTGCCCTGGGTCGACGCGGTGCACGTCTTCTCCTGGTGGCCGCGCTACGAGCGGCTGCCGTTGACCGCCCGTGACCGGCTCTGGTCCGAGGTCTTCGCGGTGCTGCGCGCCGCCGGTCGCGACTTTGACGCCTTGTTGGAGTTCGTGGTCGACGACGACCCGGACCGGGTCGCCACCGAGACGGCGTCGCTGGCCCAGCTGATCGCAGACCGTCATGGCGGCTGAACCAGGGCCGGCGGCAGCGGCAACGGCCGAGCCGGGGCCGCTCGCCCGCCGATGGGCGGCGCTGGAACCGGGCCTGCGGGCGGCGGCGCTCGGCAGGGCGCGGCAGGCGATCGGGGTCACCACCGGCACCGGCCGGGCGGCCTGGCCGTACGCCGACGACCTGACGGTGCGGGCCGTCGTGGCCGCCGCCGAGGCCGACCGGGGCACCGCCTGGCCCCGGCTGCTGCTGTCGGACTATGCCCGCTACTGGCGCGACGGGGTCCGCACCGCGTACGAGCAGCCCGCCGGTGAGCTGCGGCGGCGTACCGCCACGGCGGCGCTGGCCGCCGCGCTGCACGGCCAGCCCTACCTCGACGAGGCCGCCGACGGGCTGCTGCAGCTGTGTGAGCAGAGCACCTGGTGCTGGGCCGCGCACGAACGGTTCGCCACCGAGGCCGGCCAGGTGGTGCCCGACACCGACCGGCCGTTCCTGGACCTCGGCGCGGCCGAGACGGTGGCCGTACTGGCCTGGGCCGACCTGATCCTCGGCGCGGCGCTCGATGACCTGGTGCCGGGGCTGCGCCAGCGGATCCGCCGGGAGACCCGGGTACGGGTGGTCGAGCCGTTCCTGGGCAGTCGTGAATGGCACTGGCTCGGCCTGGACGGGCACCTGCACAACTGGAACCCGTGGATCCACGGCCACCTGCTGGCCGCCGCGCTGTTCCTGGTCGACGATCCGCCGACCCGGGACCGGGTGGTGGATCTGGTCGTCGACGGACTCGACCGCTACCTCGGCTCGCTGCCCGCCGACGGCGGCTGCGACGAGGGGTACGCGTACTGGTGGAACGGCCCGGCCCGGCTGGCCGAGACCCTCGACCTGCTCGACCGGGTCCTCGACGGACAGTTGGCCCCGTGGCGGTGGCCGCCGCTGCCGCAGCTGGCCCGCTACCCGCACCGGATGGCTCTCGGTGACGGCTGGTACGTCAACGTCGGTGACGGGCCGGCCCGGCCGAGCGCCGCGCAGCCGTGGCAGGTGCTGCACCGGTGGGGTCGGGCCACCGGCGACCAGCAGGTCGTGGCGCACGCCGCCAGCCACCGGGTTCCGGGTGAACCCGCCGTGACGGTGGACGCCGGGCTGGGCCGGGCGGTGCTCGGCCTGACCGATCCGCAGTGGACGACCCCGCCGCCGGCCGTACCGCCGCTGGCCAGCCTGCCGCCGGCCGCGTCGCCGCTGCCCGCCACCACCTGGCTGCCCGACCTGCAGCTGCTGGTCAGCCGGGAGCGGGCCGGCAGCCCACGCGGGCTGGCCGTGGCGGTCAAGGGCGGGCACAACGACGAGAACCACAACCACAACGACGTCGGCTCGTACCTCGTCGCGCTCGACGGCACCCCGGTGCTGGTCGACCTCGGCCAGCCCACCTACACCGCGATCTCCTTCACCGACCGCCGCTACGAGCAGTGGGTCACCCGCAGCGAATGGCACAACCTGCCGGTCGTGGGCGGCCACGGGCAGGCCCCGGGCCGCACCTTCCGGGCCTCGTCGGTCGTCGTCGACACCGACGCCGACGCCGACGCGCTGCGGCTCGACCTGGCCGCCGCGTACCCGCCGGAGGCCGGCTGCCGGTCCTGGCGGCGGCAGGTACGGCTGGACCGCCTCCTGTCGACGGTCGCCGTCACCGAGCGGTGGCGGGTCGACGACCCCGCCGACCTGCGGCTGCACCACGTCGTCGCCGGTGCACCGCTGACCCACAGCGCCGGTCGGCTCGCCGTCCGGGCGCTCAACGGCGCGGTGGCCGTGCTGGGCTGGGATCCGCGGCTGGGCACCGGCGAACTGCAGCGGCAGCCGGTCGACGACCCACTGCTGCGCGAGAGCTGGGGCGACGCGGTGCACCGGCTGGTCCTCACCCTGCCAGCCCGCCCGAGCGGGTCCGTCACCGTGACCATTTCCGGAGGCTCCGCATGATCACCGAGGACCGGCGGCTGTCGCCGTACAGCGGTTACACCCGCGCGCACTGGGCGGCGGCCGCCGACCGGATGCTGCTGGCGCTGCGCCCGTACGCCTCGCCCGACCACGCCCGGATCGACCTGCCCGGCCCGGCCAGCGCGTACGGACCGGACAGCGACTCGCTGGAGGCGTTCTCCCGGTCGTTCCTGCTGGCGGCGATCCGGCTGCGCGGTGAGGCCGGCGCCGACCCGCACGGGCTGGCCGACTGGTACGCCGCCGGGCTGCGCGCCGGCACCGATCCGACCGCGCCGACCGCCTGGCCGCGCCCGGACCGCCTCGACCAGGCCAAGGTCGAGGCCTGCTCGATCGCGCTCGGCCTGCACCTGACCCGGCCGTGGCTGTGGGACCGGCTCGACGAGGCGACCCGGCAACGCACCGTCGACTGGCTGGCGACCGTCGTCGGTCAGCCGTACCCGCCGATCAACTGGGTGTGGTTCCAGATCGTCGTGGAGACGTTTCTGCGTTCGGTCGGCGGCCCCTGGTCGGCGCAGGACATCGAGTCGGGGCTGGCGGTGCACGAGTCGCTGTACCGGGCCGACGGCTGGTACTCCGACGGCCCGGAACGGTCCTACGACCACTATGTCGGCTGGGCGTTGCACGTCTACCCGCTGCTCTGGGCGGATCAGGCCGGCGACGGATGCCCCGACGACCTGCGCCAGCTGTGGCGGTCACGGCTGTCGGCGTACGTCGACGACGCCCTGCGGCTGGTCGGCGCCGACGGTGCCCCGCTGATGCAGGGCCGCAGCCTCAGCTACCGGTTCGCCGCCGCCGCGCCGCTGTGGGTGGCGGCGATGACCGGTGCGACCGAGGCCCCGCCGGGGCAGTTGCGCCGGGCGGCCAGCGGGATGCTGCGGTACTTCCACGGGCACGGGGCACCGGACCGGCGGGGGCTGCTGACGCTGGGCTGGCATCACGAGTGGCCGGCGATGGCTCAGTCGTACTCCGGTCCCGGGTCGCCGTACTGGGCGGCGAAGGGGATGCTGGGGCTGGCCCTGCCGGCCGATCATCCGGTGTGGACGGCGACCGAGGAGCCGTTGCCGGTCGAGCGGGCGGATCTGCTGGTGGCGGCACCGACGCCGGGCTGGTTGATCGCCGGCACCCGCTGCGACGGTGTGGTCCGGGTGGTCAACCACGGCACCGACCACTCGGTGCCGGGTGACGAGCGGGCCGACTCGCCGCTGTACGCCCGGCTCGGCTACTCGACGGCGACGATGCCGCCGCTGACCGGCGAAACCGTCGGCGACCCGTCGGACAACTCGGTCACGCTCGTCGACGCAGGCGGCCGACGCGGCCACCGCAACGGGTTCGTGGCCCTCGACTGCCGGGTGGTCGACGGGGTCGGCCAGGCGGTCTCCCGGGCCGCGACGCGCTGGGTCGACACCGCCGACGACACCGGCCCGGACCACGGCTCCGGCCGCGCCGGACCGGTCCGCCGGGGCCCGGTGGTGACGATGGCCTCGGTGGTGCGCGGAGCGATCGAGGTACGGCTGGCCCGGCTCGACTCGACCGACGGCATCGACGACGGCACCGTGCTGGAGTTCAGCGGCTGGCCGGTGGCGGATGCCGTAGCGCCGTCGGCGCGCACCGGCGTCGACCCCCCGACGTGCGTCGTGGCCGGTGCCGCGGTCACGTCCCGGCTGGTCGGCCTGGCCGGCTTCACCCATGCACTGGTACGCCGGGAGCGGTCCACCTCGCCGTTGGGTGACCACGTGGCGGTGCCGGTGCTGCGGACCGCCACGCCGCCGACCGTCGGCCAGGTGCACGTCGCGGCGGTCCTGCTGACCGGCGTGCCGACGGACACTGCCGGCCCGCTGCCGGCCGTGACGGTGACCGCCGGCCCCGACGGGGACACCGTCGCCGTCCGCTGGCCCGACGGGCACACCTCGACCCTGTTGCTGCCGGCCGCCCCCCGCTGAACCGTCCGTGCTGTCGACGGCGCGGGGTCAGCGGGCCGGCCGGGGCGTGGACGAGTCACGGATCACCAGGTCGGGGGTGATCAGCACCCGTTGTGCCGGCCGGCGGCGGCCCTCCACCAGCCGGGCGACCATCAACTCGACGGCGACCCGGCCCACCTGGTGCTTCGGCGGCCGTACGGCGGTCAGCGCCGGCTCGGCCAGGTGCGCCACCTCGTCGTCGTACGACACCAGGGCAAGCTGGTCGGGGATGGCCAGCCCCTGCTCGGCGCAGTACTGGGCCACCGACATGGCATCCGGGTCGCCGTGCACGATCAGCGCGCTCACCCCTTCGCGTCGGCAGCGCCGCAGTACGTCGCCGATGATCGTGCGGTGGCCGGGGGCGTCCAACGCCACCGCCTCCCGGATCACCAGGTCGGCGGGGAGGCCGAGGTCGGCGCAGGCCAGCTCCCAGCCCTGGGCGAGGTGTGCGGAGGTGGGGCTGCCCTTGGACAGCACCAGCCCGATCCGGCGGTGGCCGTGGGCGTGCAGGTGACGGACGGCGATCTCCAGCCCGAGGGCGTGGTCGCTGCGGACCCATTCGAGCTGCTGGCGGGTCGGTGTCCAGCGGGGAGTCTGCCGTTCGACCAGGATGGTCGGCACCGGCAGGTCGCCGATCCAGCGGATCATCTCGGCGGCGCCGTCGCCGTCGAGGCTCGGCGCCAGCAGCAGCCCCTGCACCTGCTGTGCGTCGATCAACCGGCTGATCTGCCGGCGGTCCTCGGCCAGGTCGTAGCTGGATCCGCGCAGCTGGATGTGGACGCCGAGGGAGGCGGCCGCGCTGCGGGCACCGGTGACGATCTGCGGCCAGTAGTAGTCCAGCGACGGCACGACCATGCCGATGGTGAACCGGGTCGGTGCCACCCGGGGGCGTCGTGGCGCGGGCCCCAACTGGGTGGGCAGGGTCGCGCCGCCGTGCACCTTGGTCAGCAGGTGGCTCTCGGCCAGGGCGGCGATGTCCCGCCGTACGGTCAGTTCGCTCACGCCCAGCAGCGGTGCCAGGTCCTTGACCCGTACCGCGCCGTGGCGGCGCAACTCCTCCAGCAGCCGTTCGCGTCGCTGCAGGTTGAACATCCGGTCCGCCGGCACCGTACCGCCTCCCGTCGATGTTCGTTTGCGATCGTTTCTGAACAAGTAGGAACGACTGCTAGCGACCCTGTTCGGCGAAGGTTAACCATGTCACATCGGCGAATCCAAGTGGTTCTCACGACGACAACCGTCGGCCGGAGATTCGTCATCGAGGAGAAACGTTGCCGGTGCAGCCCTCGCCGCAGGCCCTCGTCGTGATGGACCGGGACTCCTACCGGGCCCACTTCGACGGGCCCCGCCTGCAGCGGCTCGGCCAGCTCGTCGACCTCGCCGAGCCGGTCTGGGTCGACGAACTCGACTCGCCGTCGGCGCGAGCCCGGCTGGCGACCGTCGAGGTCCTGCTGACCTCGTGGGGGGCACCCCGGTTGACCTCCGACCGACTCGCCGCCGCGCCGGCGCTGCGGGCGGTCTTCCACGCCGCCGGCAGCGTCCGGTCACTGGTCAGCGACGAGGTGTGGCACCGGGGCATCCGGGTCAGCACCGCAGCCGACGCCAACGCCGTCCCGGTGGCCGAGTACACCCTCGCGGCGATCATCTTCGCCGGCAAGAAGGTGCCGTTCATCGCGGCCGACCCCGACCGGGCGTACCGCGGCTGGAGCCACCACCACGGCCACGGCGACCTGTCCAACTACCGCCGCACCATCGGAGTGGTCGGTTTCTCCCGGATCGGCCGGCGGGTGGTGGACCTGATCGGCTGCCTCGACACCGCCCGCTGCCTGGTCGCCGACCCGTACGCCGACCCGGCCGAGGTCGCCGCCGCCGGCGCGACCCTGGTCGACCTGCCCGAGATGCTGCCGCACAGCGAGATCCTCACCCTGCACGCGCCGGAGCTGCCCAGCACGTACCGCATGATCGGCGCGGCCGAACTCGCGCTGCTGCCCGACCACGCCACGGTGATCAACACGGCCCGGGGGAGCCTGGTCGACCCGGCGGCGCTCGCCGCCGAATGCCGATCCGGCCGGCTGTACGCGATCCTCGACGTCACCGACCCCGAGCCGCTGCCCGCCGACGCCGCCCTGCGGGCGGCCCCGAACGTCATGGTCAGCCCGCACCTGGCCGGATCGCTCGGTACGGAGATCCGCCGTCTCACCGACCACACCCTCGACGAACTCGCCCGGTGGACCACCGCCCAACCGCTGCACGCCGAGGTCACCGCCGAGGCGTTCACGCTGCACGCCTGACCGCCACCCGCACCCGTCCCGTCCACCCGACTCACCCCCGCACCCCGCACCCCCCCCCGCAAGTTAAGGAGTCACCACATGAACCGACGCATCACCGCAGCGGCAGCCGCCGCCGCCCTGCTTCTGGCCACCGCCGGCTGCGGCGGCGGCGACGAACCGGCCGTCGGCAGCGACGGCCGGCAGATCCTCACCGTCGCGCTGTGGAACTACGACAGCACCCCCGAGTTCGCCGCGCTGATCGACGGGTTCGAAGCCGCGCATCCGGACATCGACGTGCAGCCGGTGGACATCCTCGCCGACGACTACGCCGAGAAGGTCACCACCATGCTCGCCGGCGGTGACCAAACCGACGTACTCACCATGAAGAACGTCACCGACTACTCCCGGTACGCGCTGCGCGGCCAGTTGGCGTCGGTGGCCGACGAGGCCGCCGCCCTCGACGAGAGCAAGTACCTCGGCCTGCAGCCGTTCGACATCGACGGGGACTACTTCGCGCTGCCGTACCGGCAGGACTTCTGGGTCCTGTACTACAACAAGGCCATGCTGGCCGACACCGGCGCCGACCTGACCAACCTCACCTGGACCGAGTACGCCGACCTGGCCAAGCAGCTGACCAGCGGCAGCGGCCAGGACACCGTGTACGGCACCTACCACCACACCTGGCGCTCCATCATCCACTCGACGGCGGCGGCGCAGAGCGGCGGTGACCTGATCGGCGGCGAGTACGGGTTCCTCAAGGACCGCTACCAGATGGTGCTCGACCTGCAGGCCGCCGGTGCCACGATGCCCTGGGCGACCGCGTCGACGCAGAAGGTCCAGTACCACACGATGTTCTCCACCGGCCAGGCCGCGATGCTGCCGATGGGCACCTGGTACGCCGCCCGGCTGATCGAGGAGAAGAAGGCCGGCAGCATCGACGTCGACTGGGGCATCGCCCCGCTGCCGCAGGTCACCGAGGGCGGTCCGGTCACCACCTTCGGCTCGCCGACCGCGTTCGCGGTCAACAACAAGGCCCGCAACGCCGACGCCGCCCGGACCTTCGTGGCCTGGGCCGCCGGCCCCGAGGGCGCGGCCGCGATCGCCAGCATCGGCGTCTACCCGGCGTACTCCGACGAGTCGATCACCGAGACCTACTTCGGCGTCGAGGGCATGACCAACGACGAGGTCGCCCAGGCGGCGTTCCAGCCCGACGAGGTGATGCTGGAGATGCCGGTCAGCGAGAAGTCCTCCGACGTGGACGTCATCCTCACCGAGGAACACGAGCTGATCATGATCGGGGAGCGGGAGCTCGACGCCGGACTCGCCGAGATGGGCAAGCGGGTCACCTCCGAGGTCGACTGACCCCCACCATGGCGATCCACACTCCGATCGACACCGTACGCACCCCGGTGCCCGGCGGTTCGCCGCCGGGCACCGGGGCGGCCCGTCGGCTGCGCCGACGCAACACCCTGGCCGGCTGGAGCTTCATCCTGCCGAACTTCATCGGATTCGCCGCGCTCACCCTGGTGCCGGTGGTCGCCGCCCTGGCGCTGGCCTTCATGGAGTGGAACTCCTACAGCAGCCCCGAATGGGTCGGGCTGGACAACTTCCGCCGCATGGTGGGCAGCGAGACGTTCTGGACCGCGCTGTACAACACCACCTACTACGCGGTCGGGCACATCCCGTTGACCCTGGTCGCCGCGCTCGGCTTCGCCGTACTGCTCAACCGGGCGATGCGCGGCGTCCGGTTCTTCCGTACCGCGTTGTTCTTCCCCTACATCACCGCCCTGGTCGCGGTGGCCGTGGTGTGGAACATGCTGTTCAACCCCGACGCCGGGCCGGTCAACCAGCTGCTGCGGGCGATCGGCATCGACAACCCACCCGGCTGGACCACCTCGACGACCTGGGCGATGCCGGCGGTCATCATCACCAGCGTCTGGCGGGACATGGGCTACTACATGGTGCTCTACCTGGCCGGGCTGCAGACCATCCCGCCCGAGCTGTACGAGGCGGCCCGCACCGACGGGGCCTCGGCCTGGCAGCGGTTCCGGCACATCACCGTGCCGTCGCTGCGGCCCACCACCTTCTTCGTCCTGATCATGTTGACCATCTCCAGCTTCAAGGTGTTCGACCTGATCCAGGTGATGACCGAGGGCGGTCCGGGCCGCGCCACCCTGGTGCTGTCCCAGTTGATCTTCCGCGAGGGCATCACCCAGGGCCGGTTCGGCTACTCGTCGGCGATCGCCATGGTGCTGTTCGTCATCGTCCTGGTGATCACCGTGGTCCAGTTCCGGCTGCAGCGAAGGGGTGAACAATGAGCCTCACGCTGCTGCGGCGGGCCGTCGGGCAGATCCTGCTCACCGTCCTCGGCCTGGCCGTCCTGGTGCCGTTCGCCTGGATGCTGGTCTCCTCGGTCAAACTGGACTCGCAGGTGCTGACGGTGCCGATCCAGTGGATCCCGCAGGAGTTCCACTTCGACAACTACCTGCGCATCTGGGACCGGATCCCGCTCGGCACCTACCTGTACAACTCGATGTTCCTCAGCGTCACCATCACGTTCCTGCAGGTGCTGACCGGCAGCTTCGCCGCGTACGGCTTCGCGAAGATCAGTTTCCCGGGCCGCGACGTGCTGTTCCTCGCCTACATCGCCACGATCGCCGTGCCGTGGCAGGCGTACATGGTGCCGCAGTACATCATCATGGAACGGCTCGGCCTGGTGAACACCCACCTGTCGCTGATCCTGCTGCAGGCGTTCGGCGCATTCGGCGTGTTCCTGATGCGCCAGTACTACCTGACCATCCCCGACGAGCTGACCGAGGCCGCCCGCATCGACGGGCTCAGCGAGTACGGCATCTGGGCGCGGATCGTGCTGCCGTTGTCCAAGCCAGCGCTGGCCAGCCTGGCGCTGCTCACCTTCGTCAACACCTGGAACGACTACATGGGACCGTTCATCTACCTGACCAGCAACGACCTCTGGACCGTACAGATCGGGCTACGGACCTTCATCGGCCTCTACGAAGCCGAGTACGCCATGATCATGACCGGCTCGGTGCTGTCGATCCTGCCGATCCTGGTCGTCTTCCTGCTCGGGCAGCGCTACTTTGTGCAGGGCATCGCCACGAGTGGGTTGAAGTGAGCGCGGCCGGGGTGCGCCAACCGCTGCGGCCGTCGCTGGCCGCGCGGGTCAACGTCGGCGCGGACACCTGGTCGGTCATCTGGTCGCTGGTGCACCGGGTGCTGGTGGTCAACCTCGGGCTGGCCATCACCAACCTGCCGCTGCTGGTCGCGCTCGCCGTCGTCGCCCAACCGTGGCGCTACCCGGTCTTCTTCGGGCTGCTGACTGTCGGCGTCGGGCCGGCGGTCGCCGCCGCGTTCGGCTACCTGCGGCAGGCCGAGGACGACGACCGGGCACCGGTACGTGAGTACTTCCGCGCGTACCGGCGGAACTTCGCCGCAGCGACGCGGCGCTGGTCGGTGGCGACGGCGCTGGTGGCGGTCCTGGTGACCGACATCGTCTGGCTGCACGACGCCGGTGCTGCGGCGGTGCTCGTACCGCTGCTGGTCGTCACCGCCGTCGTGGTTCTGGCCGCGACGGTCCTGCTGCTGGCCCTGGTCGAGCTGGCCCCGGGCCTGGGCGTGCGCGCGGCCGTCCGGACCGCGATCTGGTCGGCGGTACGGCGGACACCGTTGAGCCTGCTCAGCCTGGTCGTGCTGCTGGCCGCCCTGCTGTCGGTCAACCAGGCGCCGCTGCTGGCACTGTCAACACTGCCCGGCTGCGCGCTGCTGGTCGTCTGGGTCAACAGCCGCGCCGCACTGTCCGATGCCCTGCAGTAGCCCTAGTGATGAGAACGGCGTCACCGCTGTGCAAAGTGGTGACGCCGCCCTCGGCGGATGATCAGGACGTGGCGATGGTGGCCCCGTACTCGGCGAGGCTGTCCATGATGTCGACGTACCAGATGACGCTGGAGCCAGCAACGGTGCCCTGGTAGATGGGGCAGACGGTGTCGAGCACCCCGGCGCTCAGTGTGCCGCGCGCATTGACGGAGTAGCCGTCCTCCCGCACGGTGTAGACAGGGCCGCCGAGCCGGTCCGTGGTGAACACACACCCGCCGTCGGACTTCTCCGCTCGGACCAGCGGCCCGATCAGATAGCCGATGTCGACGTACTCGCCGGTCGCCTGCACCTGCATGTCGCAGAACTCGTCGTACTCACGCATGGTGCAGACGTAGTTGCCGACGTGACTGCCGTATGCATCGTGGACCCGACGGCCAGCCGTGCCGCGAGGCCAGTACATGAGGTTCTGGGGCCGCCACGATTCGACGAGCAGGAGGTCCTTGGCCTTGTTGGTGCCGAAGATGTTCCCGTGGGACATGTAGCTCACCGTCGTCTGATCTCCGTCATCACCGCACTGGCCGGAACTGACGATGTGCTTGTTGCTTCCGTAGTTGACGGTGAAGCCGAGAGTGCAGCTCCGTTGCGCGTCGACGTTCCGGAACTGGAAACCGCCGCCGAACGGCGGCATTGTCGCAATGCTGTTCGAGGGTTCGTCGCCGGCTGCCGCCACACCGGCCGTCACCACCTGTCGGCTGTCGCCGACGATGCCGCTGCCATCTGCTCGCGGTGCGGCCGACGTGAGCCGGCCCTCGGTGACCGCTTCCCGGGCCAGGGCGGACAGCTCCGCCTCGGTATGGCGCGCCGGCCGGATCTGGACCGGCACCAGTTGATCCCGTGCGAGGCTGTGCACCGCTGAAGGCACCGACCCCTTCCAGTAGAGGTGGACCGCGCGGTCGGCCGGGTCGGCGGTGACGCCGGCGTAGCCGGTGCCTTCTGTGTCTCGCAGGGCCTGCAGAGCGTCCGCTGCGACGTTGAGCCTGTCCTGCATGGTGAACAGCTCGGCCCAACTGGCGAAACCACCTGGGATGTCCATTGCCCTGACCGCAGTGGGCCCGATGTCCTCCGCAACCTGTGGGTGGGCCGCCGCCGGTGCTGGCGCTGCGGCGAGCAGTGCGGTGATCGTCAGGACAGCGGTCAGCCGGCCCGATCCGAACGTGCGTGGTGCGGCGCTTCGGTGACCTCGCATTGATCGTCTCCATCGACAAGGGATTCGGCGAGCACATCCACCATATGTGCGTATAGTGATCACATCAACACTCAATGTCGTCCCACTGTGGATCATCGAACGTGGCCTGCATGGAAAGCGTGCGGACCGGATCGTCGGCCCTTGAGCTCCGCGAGGAGATCTTTCCGGCGAAGAGTTGCCCGGCCGGACCCGGTCCTCAAACGTGTGTTCTAAAGTCCTGCTCAGTCGCTGTCCTGGCGGTTGATTGACGGGGTCGTGAACCCTCTCGCCAGCGTCGATGTGACAACTAGTTGGCAATTTACGTGAAGCTCACGGGCATTTGTTAATGACGGCACTCCTGGTATTGTCGCCGGATCTGCTTGTCGATCGACGGGAGCACTCCGTGCAGGTCATCGCGATCATGAACTACAAAGGTGGTGTCGGCAAGACGACACTAACGGCAAATCTGGGTGCCGATGTTGCGAGTCGTGGGCACAAGGTGCTACTGATCGACCTTGATCCGCAAGCGAACCTTACCTTTTCTTTCTACAGCGTCGACCAGTGGCGGGAGGAGCTCAGCAAGGACGCGACGATCATGCGGTGGTACGAGGGGGAGATGCCGGGCCGTGAGGTCGAACTGCAGGATCTCATCGTTACGCCGCCTCGGGTCAACGCGGAACTGGAGGAGTCAGGGGGTCGACTCGACCTGATCTCCTCGCACCTGAAGCTCATTGACATCGACCTGCGACTCGCTGCGCGCCTCGGCGCCGGTACCACCCTCGGTGAGTCCAAGCGTAAGTTCCTCGACCTGCACGGATGTCTTGCGCGTGCGCTCCGGCACGAGGAGTTCGAGCGGTACGATCTCGTCCTCATCGACTGCGCGCCGAACTTCGGCCTGGTCACCAAGACTGCGATTGTCGCCAGCGACCATGTCCTGGTGCCGGCCAGGCCCGACTACCTGTCCACGCTCGGCATCCAGTATCTGGCCAGTAACTGTGACGAGCTGGTCGCAGAGTACAACGATTATGTCAATCACGGCGCCGCAAAGAATGACAGTGACAGGGCTATCCGGACCAGGTATCTCGGGGTGGTCTTCACAATGGTGAAGTTCCACGCCAAGAAGCCAATCGGTGCCCAGCGGTACTACATGGAAGATGTTCGACTCAACAGCGACATCCTGCCGCTAAACGGCATGATTCGGGACAGCCCTCGATACTTCGGCGACGCAGGGGAAGGTGGCGTACCGGCCGTGCTGCGTGCGCCGGTCACCGACGATGTGGTCGTCGAGTTCCGCAAGCTGACCACGGAGATCCTCGACTCTGTCGGAACGGGGGCGGCACGGTGAGGGACATCGAGCTGCTGCTGCGAGCACAGGCGAGCATGGCGACGTTCCTCGCCGATTTGCCGAGCGACCGGCTCCTCGCCCTGGTAGAAGGGCGTGCCCGCCTGGCGCTGCTGGACCTTGTCAGCGACGCGGCGCCGACGACCGCCGAACCGCCACCTGCCGTACCCGTCGCCGCGCCATCGGTCGAGCCTGTCGCCGTACCGGCGGCTGAGCCCGCGCCCGCGCAGGTCACCCGGCGGCCGCCGGGCAGTCGCAAGCAGACGCTGCCGGACGAACTGTTCGACGCCGGTGCGGTGGTGACGCAGCTTCGCGCCTGCCAGACGATCGACGAGGCCACCGAACGGCTCGCGGCACTCAAGCTCAAGAAGACTCGGTTGCAGGAGATCGCCAAGACGCTCAACGTCCCGTCGAGCGGCAGGATGGACGAGGTCGCCAAGCGGATCCTCAACCTCCTCGTCGCCGGTCGTGGCAAACATGCCAACCTGCGGCGAGGCTGACGGGGCGGATGAACGGAATGAGCGACAGCCAGTGGGAACCCCGCGTCGGCCCGACCCAGCGAACGACCTATCTGCTGGGCGGTCGTCGGGTTCGGGTGAGTGACCTGCTGCGCGCCGGTCTGCTCCGGCCAGGTGCGCGGCTACGGTTCGTCCGTCGGCGGGTCGGTGAGACCTACCACGCCGAGATAGTCGACAACAGCCGCATCCGGCTTCCCGACGGCCAGGAGTTCTCCTCACCGTCGGGAGCAGCGATGGCCGCCGCCGGGATGCGGGCGGTGGACGGCTGGCTGGCCTGGACAGTCGAGGAGAACGGGCGCCCGCTGGACGCATTGCGCCAGGAACTGCTCGACCGCGCTGCGGCGGGTTCGCCTGATGAACCAGGTGTCGAGGGATTCGACCGGCGGGTGCACCAACGTCTCCGGGAAGCACGCCAGCGGGCGGAGGAGAACCAGCCGGAGCAGTTCTCGGTTCGTGAACTGCTGTCATTGTGGGGCGCCAAGGATCGTGGTGACCAGATCGGCCGGATCGAGGACGACCTGGCCAACCATGGGCTGGTGACCTCGCCGAGCTTCCGCAAGGTGACACTGGACTCGACCGTACGACTGGTGGTGGCACCCGGCGACACAGACGACTCACCGGCTACGGAAGCAGGTCCCGTAACGGCGGCAGGGCCCGGGGACGACCTGGACGACGACCCGATCGGGCTGACCGTCGGCAACCTGCCGTCCGCATTGGGTGGGCTGAAGCACGTCGCGCCCAACGCCACCTTCGACGAGGCCATCACCAAGATGCTCCTCAACGGCTACTCGCAATTGGCCGTGCTCAACGGACCACGCAACCTTCGGGGCGCAGTAACCTGGCAGTCCATCGCCCACGCCCGTCATGCCGACCCGAACGCGAAGCTGACCGACGCGATCGATCCCGAGGCCGTCGCCGTACGCTACGACCGCGAGTTGATCGACGTGCTGCCCGATCTGCGGCGTAGCGGCTACGTGTTCGTCCGCGCCGAGGACAACGTGGTTGCCGGCATCGTCACGACCGCTGACGTGGTGCAGGCGTACGGCGAGATGGCAATGCCCTTTTTTCAGATCGGCGAGTTGGACCGGAGCCTGCGTCGGATCATCACCCGTCGGGTCGACCTCGATCAGGTGGGCAAGCTGTGTAACCGTTCGGTCAACTCCTTCGACGACCTCAGCATGGGTGACTACCTGCGGGTCCTGGACGACACGAGCGTCTGGAGCACGTTGGGTTGGCCGCTCGACCGTCGGACGTTCATCGACCGACTGCACGAGATCCGGCATATCCGCAACGACGTAATGCACTTCAACCCGGACCCGCCACCGCCCGACACCATCGACAAGCTGCGCAAGGTCAACAGCCTGCTGCGGCATTACGGTGAGCTGGCCTGACCGACGTCACCGCTGGCCCTGGGACAAATGCCGCTCCGCTGACGTGGTCCCCTGACAGAATCGTGTGTCGCAAGGGGATTGGGCCAAGAGAGAGTACGGTCGGACGTGGTGGCGCTCGGTTCGACCGCGCCCCTCCACGCCGCCCGCCAGGGAGCCCCGACGATGATCATTGTTGATCCACGCTGGCCGAGTACGCTGCGTGCACTGCGTCAGCGAGCTGGTCTCTCCTATCGGGAGCTCGGACGACGTGTCGCCTACTCGTCGAGCTATCTGTGCGAACTCGAGGCTGGCCGCAAGACGCCGACGATCCAGGTCGCCAGGCATCTCGACGTCGCTCTCGGCGCGAGCGGCCGGCTGGCGCAACTCGTGGTCGACGACGCCGGGCAACTCGACGACGACCAGCGTTCTCGTCTCGCGGCCGGCGACACTAGTGCCGCCGCCGCAGAGGCGCTGGCGGTGATTCTCGCCCAACACCGTCATCTCGAAGATGCCGTCGGATCGGCTGCGGTCGTCGACGCCGCAGCCGCGCACCTCACTGCAGTCCAGCAGTTGGCTTCCAACGCCACCGGGGTTGGCCGGGTCAGGCTGCTGCATCTCGCCGCACAGTCCGCCCAACTGGTCGGATGGTTGCAGATGACACTGGGTCGGTACGCGCAAGCCCGTCGAGTGCTCGCTCAGGCCGAATCGGCGGCAGTGGCTGCGGGGGACGTCGACCTGACGGCTCTCGTGGTCAGCTTCCAGGGACATCTGGCGGAACTGTGCGGGCGTCCGACGGAGGCTGCTGAACTGTCCCGAGCGGCGCTTGCTGGCGGCACCGAGGTCTATATCGGTGAGCGGGTCTACGACACACTTCAGCTCGCTCGGGCCGTGGCGCACGTGGACGGCCGGCGCGCAGCGACTGAGACAATCCGAGAAGCTGATGAACTCGGGGCGGAGTTCGAGATCAGCGGCGACGACCCGCCGCCGTGGCACTACTACCGGTCGTCTGCCTTCCTGACAATGGAACGCGGCCTCGTACACGCGATCCATTCCGGCGTCGACCGGCATGCCGCCGATGCCGCGATCGCCGACCTGACCGCTGGTCTTGCTGCCCTCCCAGATGAGCAACGGCACGCGGAGTGGGCCGGTGACTACCTACTCGCGTTGGCCGACGTGCATTCGGCGATCGGCGACCGGAAAGCGGCGAGCCAGGCGTTGGACGAAGTCGCTGTGGTCGCCGATGCCACTGGGTCGGCACGTCTGCGTCAAGCTGTTCGCAAGCGGCCGGCGAACGGCTGAGCAGTAGACCTCACTGAACGTGCCGGGCAGGCTACTTGCAGAGGTTGCGCCGTCGCCTCCCACATCGGGGTTGTGAGTTCGGCGGCGGCGCGGCCTCGCATTAGCTGGGCCCGACGTCGCATCCCGTGATCGCCCTTTTCGCGCGTCGGGCCCGCCTGTCGGGCGGCGGCTCGGGGTCGACGTGGAGAGCCACCTCGGGTCGCCGCCCTTCCAACACTCGTTGAGGGGGCAGCGTGCTCGGGAAGTGGTTTCAGCGTGCGGACGTACCGGTGGACGTGGTCTATCCGGTGCCGGGCCGGCGGCGGTACGCCGACCGCACGGTGCCGCCGTCGGACCGGCGGCCGGCGACCCGTACCGACCGGGCGCAGCGCCGGGGCGGTAACGCCGGCCGGCACTACCTGCCATGAGGACACCCGCAACCGGCATGGAGCCGGTGCACGAGCCGGCGCGGCCGTCGTGGTGCTGCGCGGTCTGTCCGGACGGGACGCCCTGGCCGTGTCCGCCGGGCCGGACGCAGTTGGCGGAGGCGTACGTCGGGGAGCCGGTCGCGTTGTCGGTCGACGTCGGCGAACTGCTGACCCTGGCCGCCGAGGAGGCCGGCATCACCGACCCGGCCGAGCTGTACGAACGCTTCGTCTCCTGGACCTGGATCGACGGTACCGGGATCGACGCGGGTGGGCGGCCGTGAGCGTGGCGGTGGGGCGTCGGGTCGCCCTGTGGCGGGTACGCCGGCAGATGACCCAGCAGGTGCTCGCCGACCGGATCGGCCGGTCGAAGAGCTGGGTGGAGAAGGTCGAGCGTGGTGTCCGGCGGTTGGACCGGTTCTCGCTGATCCGGCAGGTCGCCGAGGTGCTGCGGGTCGACCCGGCGGAGTTGATCGGCCCGGCCCGGCCATCGGAGCATGGCGGGGCGGTCGACGGGGTGGCGGCGGTCCGGGCGGCGCTGGCCAGCTACGAGGTGTTCACCGCCGCCGACATTGGACCGGCGGTGGAACGCGAGGTCACGCAGCGGGTCGAGCACGCCTGGTCGACGTACCAGCACGGCGACTATCCCCGGCTGCTGCGGATGACACCGGAGCTGCTGGACGCCGCCCGGCGGCTGCACGCCACCCGCCCTGGGCCTGGGGCGGAGTTGTTGGTGCGCGCGTACCGGATCATCGCGCTCGTGCTGGTCAAGGTCGGCGAACCCGAGCTGGCCTGGTTGGCGGCCGATCGGGCGCTTGCCGTGGCCGGCGGTGATCCGGTGCTGGCCGGGTCGGCGGCGGTGCCGCTCGGGCAGGCGCTGCGCGGGCTGGGCCAGGATCGGTTGGCGATGACGACGACGGTCGCCGCCGCCGACCGCATCGCGACGACATCGGTCGAGTGCGGCCCGGTGTACGGGACGTTGCTGCTGCAGGCCGGGTTGGCCGCTGCCGGCTGCGGCGAAACCCGCAGCGTCGACGAGCTGCTCAGCCGGGCCGCTGACGTTGCTGGCCGCATCGGCGACGGGCTTGACTACCGTACGGCGAGCTTCGGCCCGGCGGCCGTCGAGCTGGCGCACGTCGTGGCGGCCGTGGAGTCGGGCGACGCCCGGCAGGCGGTACGCCGACACGAGACGGCCACCCGGCAGCTGACATGGCGCGGGCTGCCGGCCGAGCCCCGGGCGGCGTACCTGGTGGACGCCGCACGGGCGTACCTCGACGTCGGTGACTTCGCGGCGGCGGGACGGTGGCTCGTCGAGGCGGACCGCGTCGCACCGGCTGAGATCCGCTGCCGGCCCTCCGCCCGTACGGTCGTGGCGGAGATCGCCCGGTGCGGGCCGGACACCGCCGGCGTCGCCCGGCTGGCGACGGCGCTCGGGCTGACGACCAGCGTTTCGTAACGAGGGAACCTGTATGAACCTCAACCCGCCAGTTTTACGACAATGCAGGTTCCCTCGTCGGCGTCAGCCGGCCCGCGTCACCGCGTCGGGTCAGCGGGTGAAGGCGGCGTCGGGGCCGTAGCGGGCCACGGTCCGATGGAGCCGTCTGCTGGCGTCAGGCGATCTGGCGAAGGTCGTTGCCGTAGTCGAAAATGATCCGCATCCGCGCGCCCAATGCTCGTGCGTACCGACTCAGGGTGGCGACCTCGTTGACGTCGAGGTCGCCGTTCTCGATCTGGCTGATCCGGCCCGGGGTAACCCCCATCAACTCGGCGACCTGCCGTTGGGTGAGTCCGAGCCGCTGGCGTTCCTCGGCGAGGTGGAAGGCACTGATCCATGCCTCGGTACGCGCGCGTTCCGTCGCCAGCGAGGCGTCGTCCCCATCGTGTAGTTCGCTGCGGACGTCGTCCCAGTCGTGGAACTCGGTCATTGCCCCTCCCGCCTCTTCCTTTCGAAGGCCAGCCAGCCTTCGTACGCGACCTCCGCCGCCGGAATCACCATCTTGTACCACTTTGACCAGTTGCCGGCCTTGTTGCCGGCGACCAACAGCACCGCTTGCGACCAGGGATCGAAGACGAAGAGAACCCGGATTGCGACGTCGCGCCCGGACCTGGGTCGCAACTCCTTGAGGTTGCTGATACTTGAACCTTGCAGTGTGTCAACCAGTGGGCGCCCCAGCCCTGGACCAATCTCGGCCAGCATGTCGATCGCAACGTTCACCGATCGGCATGTTTCCGGGTCGGCTTGGCGAAGCGTGCGCAGCCAGTCGCGGACATCGGCCGTTGTCCGGATTGCCCATCGCCGGGCCGGTTCGGGAGACACGCAGTAACTATAGCTCGAACTAAACACCCGTGCGGGAGCGGGACGGACCGGGCGCTGCCGACGCCGCCCGGCTGGCGACCGGATGCTTAAGTCCAGGGAACCTGTGCGGCTCTTCTATCGGCGGGTCAAGGGGTAGGTCATACCGGGGCGTGCAAGATGTAAGTATAGTTATAGGAACTACGCTTACACTAGCGTGACGGGGTGGTGGGGTGGAGAAGCCGGCGGAGATCTTCGACCGTGACGTCGAGTGGGACGAGTTGGTCAGGTTCGCGCGCCTGCCGCAGGGTGGGGCGATGCTGGGAGTGGTCTCCGGCCGTCGTCGTCAGGGCAAGACGTTCCTGCTCGACGCATTGGTACGGGCGGCTGGCGGGTTCATGTTCACCGCCACGGAGTCGTCCGAGGCTGACGCGTTGCGCCAGTACGGTGATGCGCTCGGCGGCTATCTGGGTGAGGCGACGCCGCTGCGGTTTGTGAACTGGGACGAGGCGGTCACCCGGACGATGACACTCGCCCCTGCCGGGCCACTTCCGGTGGTGATCGACGAGTTTCCGTTCCTGGCCCGAGTCAGTCCGGCGCTGCCCTCGATCATCCAGCGGGCTCTCGACCCGGCAGGACAGCGGTCGAACACCCAGGTGCGGCTGCTGCTGTGCGGTTCGGCGCTGTCTTTCATGGGCGGCCTGCTGTCCGGCACCGCGCCGCTGCGCGGACGGGCCGGCCTGGAGTTGGTGGTCCGCACGCTGGACTACCGGGCCGCGGCCCGGTTCTGGGGGATCGCCGATCCGCGCACCGCCCTGCTGGTCAACGCGATCGTCGGCGGTACCCCCGCCTACCGGCACGAGTTCACGCAGGACGATTCACCGGCCGGGCCGGACGATCTCGACGACTGGGTGGTGCGTGCCGTGTTGAACCCGGCCCGCCCGCTGTTCCGGGAGGCCCGCTACCTGTTGGCGGAGGAGCCCGACATTCGCGACCCCGCGTTGTATCACTCGGTGCTGGCGGCGATCGCGGACGGTCGTACCCGCCGAGGTGAGATCGCGAACTTCCTGGGCCGGCAGCCATCCGACCTGGCCCACCCGCTGGGTGTGCTGGAGGACGTCGGCCTGGTCGTGCGGGAGGACGACGCGTTCACCAGCAACCGGGGCGTCTACCGGATCGCCGAGCCGCTGCTCGTCTTCTACCACGCCGTGATGCGGCCGGCCTGGGGCGATCTGGAACGTACCGGCCGGTCGCGGCAGGTCTGGCCCCGGCAGCAGCGCACGTTCCTGAGCAAGGTCGTCGGCCCGCGCTTCGAGACGATCTGCCGCGAATGGACCCGCTGGGAAGCCGATCCGGACGCTCTCGGCGGTTTTCCGACCCGGGTGGCTGCCGGTGTGGTCAACGACCCCGCCGCCCGCACGCGACATGAGGTGGACGTGGCGGTCTTCGGCCGCGACGAGCAGGGCAGCGAGGAACTTCTCGCGATCGGCGAGGCCAGATGGCAGGCAACCGTCGGGACCGGCCACCTGCAACGCCTGGCGCACATCCGTAGCCTGTTGCGTGGCCGCCAGGGGGTCCGGGCCGACCGGTGCCGGCTGCTGCTGTTCAGCGGCGGCGGCTTCGCCGACGGCCTCCGAGCCGTGGCGGCCACGGACCCCGGCGTCCAGCTCGTCGACCTGGACCGCTTGTACGCGGCGGACCGATCCTGAGCGAACGACGTCAGCTCGACTGTCCGGCCTGACGCAGCACCCGGAGCAGGTCCTCGACCAGGTCCTCGGCGCTGGCCCGGCCCTTTCCGTCGGCCGCGAGGTGACCGGTGATGGACAGGTCGGCGGCGCCGTGCGCCAGCGCGCGGACCAGGGCGGCGGCCCGTTCCGGGTCGCCGGCGGGCAGCGCCCCGGCGGCCTGGGCCTCGGCGGTCAGCTCGACGAGTCGCCGCCAGGTGGCGCCGGCCCGCTCATGCAGGTCCGCTGAGGCGTTCATCGACCACCCGTAGACCAGCGCGAACCGTCGCGGGTGCTGCTGCGCCCAGCGTACGTAGTCGAGCATGACGCGACGCAGCAGCGCGGCGGCCTCGGACCGTGGCGTCGGTGTCGCCGTCATGACCCCATCGAGCCGGTCGAATTCCTGGATGGCGACGGCCTCCAGCAGGGCCTGCTTGTCGGTGAAGTGCTTGTACGGCGCGTTGTGCGACACGCCGGCCCGACGCCCGACCTCCCGCAGGGTGACCCGCTCCGGGCCGCCCTCGTCGAGTAGTGCGGTCGCTGCGGCGACCAGGTCGTCCCGGGTGCTCATCGTCCGATCCTAGATCAGGTTGACGCTGTCAACCTGGACGACGTAGGGTCGGGGTTGACAACGTCAACCTGTCGAAGGGTTCACTCTGATGAGAACCGTCGTCATCACCGGGGCCACCACCGGCCTCGGACTGCGCGTCGCCGGGCGGCTCGCCGCCCAGGGCTGGCACGTCGTGCTCGGCCACCGGTCAGAGAGCCGGGGGCAGGCGGCGGCCCGGCAGATCCGTCGCCGGACCCCTGCGGCGAGCCTCGAACTGCTCCGGATCGACCTGGCCGACCTGCGATCGGTCGCCGACGCGGCCGGGGCACTGCGCCGGTCCGGGCAGCGTCCGCCGCTGCACGCCATCGTCGGCAACGCCGGCATCCAGGTCATCGACGGGGTACGCCGGTCCGCCGACGGCTACGAGCTCACCTTCGCCACCAACCACCTCGGTCACCATCTGCTCGTCACCGGACTGCTCGACGAGTTGGCCGCCGGGGCCCGGATCGCGATCGTCAGCAGCGGCACCCACTGGCGGGAGAAGAGCATGGGCTTCCCGGAGCCGCGCTGGACGAGCGCCCGCGAGCTCGCCGACCCGTCCGACGCCGACGCCACCCCGACGGCGGGCCGGGTCCGCTACTCCACCTCGAAGCTGGCCAACATCTACTTCGTCTACGAGCTCGCCCGCCGACTGGACGGGCGGCCGATCAGCGTCAACGCGTACGACCCGGGGCTGATGCCCGACACCAGCCTCTCCCGCGACTATCCGGCGCTCGCCCGGGCCGGCTACCGGGCGGCCGCCCCGCTGATCAGCGCGCTACTGCCCGGCGCGCGCAGCTCCCGGGCCTCCGCCCGGCACCTGGCCGACCTGGTCAGCGACGCCCGGTTCGACGGCACCACCGGTGCCTACCTGGAGGGTCCGAAGATCGCCCCGTCCTCACCCGAGTCGTACGACGTCGCCCGGGCCCAGCAGCTCTGGGCCGACAGCGAGCAACTGATCGACCAGGCACTCGCCCGCCGCTGAGCTGAGTAGGACCGCTGCGGATCGCGCCATCAGCAGCCGTGTTACCGTTGACGTTCGGGAAGTACTGAACGTTCGTGATGATGATGTCCCGTGGCGGGGCGTCCCCGGCGACGAAGGAGATGCGCGTGGACCCGGACGCCGGGCGGCGGTACGCCGAAGAGGTCGGGGTCGCCCTCGCTGCGATGGGCACCACCCCTGCGTTCGGCAAGCTGCTCGGCTGGCTGCTGATCTGTGACCCGCCGGGCCAGACCACCGCGCAACTGTGCCAGGCGGTCGGGCTGTCCAAGGCCTCCGTCTCGGCCGGGATGCGGGCCCTGGAGCAGTCCGGCATGGTGCGCCGGGTGCCGACCAGCGGCCGGGGCCACGCGTACGAGATACAGCCGGACGCCTTCGCCCGGGTGATCGACCCCACCGACAAGATGCGCACCTTCGCCGATCTGATGCAGCGGGGCATCGATCTCGTCGGCGACGCGGACGCTCCGGAGGCGGACCGGCTCCGGCACAGCCGCGACTTCTACACGTTCATGATCGAACGGGTGCCGGCCCTGATGGAGGAGTTCCGGCGGCAGACCGGAAGGAGCGTGTGACGGTGCGGGTCCTGATCGTCACCGTCGGATCGCGCGGCGACGTCCAGCCGTACCTGGCGCTCGGCACCGGGCTGCGGGCGGCCGGCCACGACGTCACCTTGGCCACCTGCGCCAGGTTCCGGTCCTTCGTCACCGACCACGGCCTGACGTACGGCCACCTCGGCGACGAGATCCTGCAACTGCTCGACTCGGCGGCGGGCCGCACCGCGATGGAGGACACCACCGGACTTCTCGGCTCGATCAGGACCAACATCAGGCTGGCCCGGCAGGCGAACCCGATCAACCGGGGGCTGCTGGCCGACGTCTGGCAGGCGGCCCGCCAGGCCGACCCGGAGGTGATCGTCTACCACCCCAAGGCGCTGGCCGGCCCGCACGTCGCCGAGAAACTCGGCGTGCCGGCGGTGCAGGCGGTGGCCGTACCGATGTCCGTGGCGACCGGCGACTTCCCGATGATCGGCATGCCGGCGCTGCCGCTGGGCCGCCCGTACAACCGGCTCACCTACCGTCTCGCCGGTGCCGGCTACCGGATGTACGACGGCATGGTCAACACCTTCCGGCAGGAGACGTTGGGGCTCGCCAGGACCAGCGGCGCGGCCCTGGCCACCCGGCTGCCCGACGGGCGGCCGATCCCGGTGCTGCACGCCATCAGCGGCCACGTCCTGCCGCGCCCCGCCGACTGGCCCGGGCACGCCCAGCTCACCGGATACTGGTTCCTCGAGAGTGCCACCGGTTGGCAGCCACCGGCCAAGCTGGTCGACTTCCTCGACGCCGGCGACCCGCCCGTGTACGTCGGCTTCGGCAGCATGGCCGGGCGCGACCCGCAGCGCCTCACCCGGGCCGTCGGCGACGCGTTGCGCCTGGCCGGCGTACGCGGCGTCGTCGCCACCGGCTGGGGCGGGCTGGACGCGGCGGACCTGCCGGACAGTGTCCTGCCCATCACCCAGGCGCCGCACGACTGGTTGTTTCCCCGGGTGTCCGCCGTGGTGCATCACGGCGGTGCCGGCACCACCGCCGCCGCGCTGCGCGCCGGCAGACCGTCGGTGATCTGCCCGTTCATCCTGGACCAGTTCTTCTGGGGTCGTCGGGTCGCCGCGCTCGGTGCGGGCAGCGCCCCGGTTCCGCAGGCCACGCTCACCGGGCAGCGGCTCGCCGCCGCGATCCGGCAGGTCACCACCGACGCCGACGTCCGGGACGCGGCGGCCGGGTTGGGGCGGCGCATCACGGCCGAGGACGGCGTCGCGAGCGCGGTCGCGCGGATCGAAGCCGCCGTGGCGTGACCGTCCTCAGGTTGTCGACGGTCACAGTCCGGAGTCGGGTCTGGGGCGCACGATGAACCAGATCGCGTGCACGTCCTGGTCGCTGCGGTTCTCCAGCAGGTGCGGGCGGGACGAGTCGAACACCATGCTGTCCCCGGTGCCGAGCACGACCTGCTGGAAGCCGACCTGGCAGGTCAGCTCACCGGCCATGATGTAGGCGTGCTCGTGGCCGGTGTGCCGTTGGAACCGGCCAGACACACTGGACTTCGCGCCAGGCGGGTAGGTGACCCGCAGGAACTCGGTGCCGGATCCGGTCGCCGGGCCGAGCTGCTCCCAGACGACACCGCTGTCCATTTCGATCCGTCGGCCCTGGTCACGGCGTACGACCGCCACCTCGGAGTCCAACCGGGCCTCGATGGTGGTGACGGCGGCGACCGGTGTCGAGCCGTTCGGCGACGGCGGGGTGTCGAACAGGTCGACCATCGACATGTCGAGGGCCTCGACGATGGCGTACAGCGTGCTCACCGAGGAGCGGGACCGGCCCGTCTCCACCAGTGAGAGCATGCTCGCCGAGACACCGACCTTCTTGGCCAGCGCCCGCAGCGACATGCCGCGCGCCTGGCGGGCGGCGCGGATCCGCCCACCCAGGTCTTCCGCCTCAGACAATGTCAAGCCACCCCAAACAGCCCAATTAGCCGAACCCTGTGAATCTACCCGATCACGTCCGGGATCGGCTAGCTGATGCCGGCGCGGTGATGAGTGGTGTTGAACGACATGTTGACTGAGGCTTGATATCGGCGTGGTGTGCGTCTCATCCTTGTCGGACACATTTCCTGCACGAGTCACCTGGGTTTCAACGAGGTTCACGTATTTCGACGAAGGGCGGCACCGATGACAGGCAACGTCCTGCTCGCGGGAGGAATAGTTGTCACCTGCGCCGGGCCAGACGAGGTGCTCTGGCCGGCTGACGTACTGATCGACAACGGCGTGATCGCGGCCATCGGCCGTGACCTGCCCGCTGGCGACGCGCAGCGGGTGGACGTGTCCGGGCGCATCGTCATGCCCGGTCTGGTCGACACCCACCGGCACACCTGGCAGGCGGTGGTCCGCAACATCGCCTCGGACTGGACCCTGGACCAGTACCTGGTCGGCCTGCACGTCGGGCTGAGCCGCTACTTCCGGCCCGAGGACACCTACGCCGGACTCCGCGCGGTGTTCGCCCACGGTGGCGGCGCGCAGCAGTGGGGCGGCGTGATGCCCTCACCGGTACCGCACCCCGAGGCCGATGTACGTCGGCTGCGCGCCGGCCGGTTCGTCGACAACACCGGCCTGGTCACCATGGGGCTGGCGCTGCGCGGACCGCAGTTCAGCACCCTCGAGGTCACCAAGGGCGACTTCCAGCTCGCCCGCGAACTGGACCTGCGGGTCTCGGTGCACGTCGGCGACGGACACTGGGGCAAGATCAAGCCGATTCACCAGATGAACGGCGAGGGCCTGCTCAGCGACCAGGTCACCTACGTGCACTGCAACACGCTCGCCGACGACGAGCTGCGGCTGTCCGCCGACACCGGCGGCACCGCGTCGATCGCCCCCGACGTGGAGATGCAGATGGGGCACGGCTGGCCGGCCACCGGGCGGCTGCTCGACCTCGGCTGTCCTGCGCCGACGTGCTGCGCTTCGCCACCATCGAGGGCGCGCGGGCCAACGGACTCGGCGCGGTCAACGGCTCGCTGGAGGTCGGCAAGGCGGCGGACATCGTGATCCTGGCCGGCGACACGCTCGCCACGATGCCGATGAACAACCCGGTCGCCTCCATCGTCTACGCCGCGCACCCCGGAATGGTCCGCGACGTGCTGGTGGCCGGCCGGTTCGTCAAGCGCGACGGCAAGCTCGTCGGGGTGGACCTCGACCGGCTGTGGGGCCTCGCCGAAGCCACCGACCGCCGGGCGTTCCTCGACTTCCTCGGCAACGCCGTCGTCGGCTCCGAATGGGTGCGCCAGCGTACCCCCGATCTGGCCGACCAGGACTGGACGCCCACCTTCACCGGCGTACTGCTGCGCAAGGACCTCGACCTGGGCCTGGCCGCCGCCCGCGAACACGAGGTGCCGATGCCGGTGGTGTCCATGGTGCACCAGTTGGTGCAGCAGGCCATCGGTCACGGGCACGGCGAGCGGGACCTGCTGGCCCTCTACGAGATCCAGGCCGCCGCCGGCCTGGCCGACCACCAACCGCTGGCCGAGCGTCAGCCGCCGTCGCTGGACGAACCCTAGCCGCACGAAAGACATCCCAGGAGCTTGAATGTCAAGCAGCAGCCTTGCTGAGGTGATGCGACCACGCGGTCGCCTCGTCGTAGACGGTGCCGGTCTTCAGGCATCCGTGCAGGATGCCGACGAGCCGGTTGGCGAGTTGGCGCAGCGCGGCGTTGTAGCTGGCGCCGCGGGCACGTTGCCGGTCGTAGTAGGCGCGGGCACCCGGCGAGGCCTTCAACGCGGAGAACGCCTGGGTCATCAGGGCGTCGATGAGCCGGTCGTTGTGGACGAACCGGGCCGCGACGGTCCTCTTCTTCCCGGACGCGCGGGTGATCGGGCTGGTCGCGGCGTAGTTCTTCCGGGCCTTCGCGGTGGCGTAGCGGTCGTGGTCGTCACCGAACTCGGCGAGCACCCGGGCGCCGAGGACGGCACCCAGTCCGGGCTGGGACAGGATGATCTCAGCGTCCGGGTGCCGGCCAAAATGGTCCTCCACCTGCCCTTGCAGGGCCTTGACCTGCTCGTTGAGAGTGACCAGCAGGGCGACCAGGGCGCGCACCGACGCGGCGTAGGCGGTGGTGACCACGGCCGGCTGGCCGAGGTGCTCGGCACGCAGCACCGCCTGGATCGACGCGGCCTTGGCCGCGACGTCACGGCGCCGGGCCCGTTTGAGAGCGGCGCTGATCTGGCTGATACTCAGCCGGGCGGCGCTGGCCGGATCAGGGGCCTTCGCGAGGAGTTGCAGGGTGTCAGCGGCGTCGAGGTCCTCGAACGCCTCCAACGCCGCAGGGAAGTACTCCCGCAGCGCGTGCCGCAGCCGCTGCACAGCACGGGTGCGTTCCCAGATCAGCGTCTTGTGCATCCGGGTGACGACCTTGACCGCCTCGGCGTCCGCCGAGTCTCCGGCCATCGGGCTCAGTTGGTGCGAGTCGGTGTGCACCATGTCGGCCAGCATGTGCGCGTCGGCGGCGTCGCTCTTGGCCCGGGACACCGCCAGACGTTCCCGGTAGCGGGCCGCCTGCAACGGGTTGACCGGGTACACCGTGTACCCGGCGGCGACCAGCGCCTGCACCCACGGGCCCCGATCGGTCTCGATACCGATCTTTACCTGAGCAGCAGCAGCGTCGGCGTCGATGTCGTCGCCGAGCGCCGTGCCGATCATCGCGTGGAGCCTGGTGATGCCGGCGATGCCCTCGGGCAGCCTCGCCTTGGCCAGCCTGCGGCCGGAGGCGTCCATGAGCTCGACGTCGTGGTGGTCCTCCGCCCAGTCATCTCCTATGAACAGCAACGTCTCTCCCGCCTATTGAGTCGATCACCGCTGGTAGCCAGGAGGAGAACCATCAGCGACCTAATGAAGCAGTGCTCACGCCGCGACCGGGCGGGCACGACATCCCATCAGCGATCAACTCTCCACACCGACCAGCCGGGGCACGATCTTTCGTCAGGACTCGACGTCCAGGAACCCGGAGTGCTCACCGGCTGGCGGCTACCTACCCACCAGGAGTTTGCCGGATGGCTCACTCCCAGAACTCATTAGGAACACCTGCTGACCACCGCCGCGTCGATGGTCGACGCCGCCTACGACGACCTGTACGCGTTCCTGCGCCCCGGCGTGCGGGAGAACGAAACCGTCGGGCTGGTCGCCAAGAAGCTCTACGACCTCGGCTCCGAACACGTCGAAGGGTCAACGCGATCTCCGGGGAACGCTGCTCGCCGCACCCGCACGTGTTCAGCGACCGGCTGATCCGCCCCGGCGACCCGGCGTTCTTCGACATCCTGCACAGCTTCATGGGCTACCGCACCTGCTACTACCGCACCTTCGCGGTGGGCAGCGCCTCCCGGGCGCAGGTCGACGCCTACCAGCGGTGCCGCGACTACATGGACCAGGCGATCGAGCTGGTCAAGCCGGGCGCGACCACCGCCGACATCGTCTCGGTCTGGCCGACCGCACAGGAGTTCGGCTTCGCCGACGAGGAGGCCGCGTTCGGCCTGCAGTACGGCCACGGCGTCGGACTGTCCATCTGGGAGAAACCGATCTTCAGCCGACTCGTCTCACTGGAACACCCCGAGGTGATCGAAGAAGGCATGGTCTTCGCGTTGGAGACCTACTGGCCGGCCGCCGACGGCTGGGGCGCCGCCCGGATCGAGGAGGAGCTGGTCGTCACCGCCGACGGCGCCGAAGTGATCACCAAGTTCCCGGCCGAACAGCTGCTCGTCGCCGGCCAGCGCTACTTCACCACCGGCGGTGCACTGCCGCTGCAGCGGCACAGCCAGTCGCACATCAACAACCGGCCCGGCGAGGACGGAGCCCACCGATGACCCTGCCACTGCAGCACCACCCGTACGGTGAACACGACGCCGTCCTGCCGCCGGGCGACGTGACCCGGCACGACAGCGCACCGATCGACCTGGACACCCGGCTGCACCTGTACCGGCGTCAGCAGGAGATGCGCCAGTTCGAGAAACGGGCGTACGACCTGTTCATGCAGCAGCTGGTGAAGGGCACCAGCCACCTGTCGCTGGGGATGGAAGCGATCGCCGCCGGCTTCGGCGTGGCGATGCGCGCCGACGACTACAGCTTCGCCACCTACCGGGGCCACGCGCACACCCTGGCCCGGGGCGTCGGGATGACCCCGGTGCTGGCCGAACTGCTCGGCCGGGCCAACGGGCTGCTCGGCGGCAAGGGCGGCTCGATGCACCTGACCAGCGTCGAGCACGGCATGATGGGCTCGTACGCGATCATCGGCGCGCACCTGACGATCGCCAACGGCGCGGCCTGGTCCGCCCAGTAGGGCCGAGGTGCCCGACGGCGAGATCGTCGACACCCTCGGCACCGCGAAGATCCGCCGGCCGGGCCGGGACGCGACCGTCGCCGCCCTCGGCCTGATGGTGCCCCGGGCGCTGCGGGCCGCCGACGAACTCGCCGGGCGGGGCATCGACGTCGAGGTCATCGACGTCCGGTCACTGGTGCCACTGGACGTGACCACCATCCTGGACTCGGTGCACCGCACCGGGCGGCTGTTCACCGTCGAGGAGAACCCGCGGCTGCTCGGCTGGGGTGCGGAGATCGCCTCGATCGCCGCCGATGAGGCGTTCTGGGACCTGGACGGACCGGTCCAGCGGATCACCACCCCGCACATTCCGCTGCCGTCCGCCGATTCGCTGGAGGACCTGGTCATCCCGTCGGTGGAGAGCATCGGGCAGACCATCGAGAAGGCGCTGCAGTCGTGACCCGCCAGCAGCACAGCCCTCGGGTGCGGCGGCTCGCCGGCGAACACGGCGTCGACCTGGCCGGCCTGCGTGGGACCGGGCCGGCCGGTCGGGTCCGACCCGCCGACGTGCTCGCCGCCGCCGCGCAGCCGGTCACCCCGTCGGCAGCTGCGGCCGCCGCCGTACCTACCGCCGCCACCGTGCTCCCGGCAGGCTCCGGCCGTACGGTGGCCGCCGCGCTGGTCGAAGCCCAGCTCGGCGCCGTCGACGACCGTCCGGTCGGGCCGCTCGCCGCCGTCGCACTGTTGCGGGCGCTGCGTCGCACCCCGCTGGCCGACACCGACGGGCGGCACCTGGCGGTGCTCGTCAACGGCGCGGACGGCAGGCGCGGCGTACGGGTGCTGCGCGACGCCGGGGACCTCAACCCGGCGGCCGTCGCCCGCCGTCTCGCCGACCCCGACGGTCTCGCCGAGGAACCATCCGGCACCGCCGGCTCAGCCGGCGACGGACCGGCACCTGCGGTCGCGCTGTGCGACAGCGCCGCCGCCGGCCTGCTGCACGAGGTCCCGCAGCTGCCAGCCGGGCTGGCGGCGGTGGTCAGCGTCGGAGCGCCCGTCGAGCGACCCACCGTGGTGCGCCACGACGGTCAACCGATGCTGGCCATCGGCGCGGTCAGCACCGTCGGCATCGTCCACGACCCGGCGCGGATCACCCCGGCCGCCGCCCACGCGCTGCTCGGTGCGGTACGCGCGGAACTGGAAACCCTGCGCTCGACGACGAACAGGAGCGGATGACCATGCCCATCGCCACCGTGAACCCGGCCACCGGCGAGACCGTACGCACGTACCCGTCGATGAGCGACGACGAGATCGAGCAGGCCCTCGCGGCGGCGGCGGCCGCCCGGTCGCCGATGCGGGCCGCCGGCTTCGCCCAGCGGGCGTCCTGGCTGCGGGCCGCCGCCGACCTGCTCGACGCCGACGCCGACGTCCTTGCCGCCACCATGACCCTGGAGATGGGAAAACCGATCGGTGCGGCGCTGGCCGAGGTGCGCAAGTCGGCGGTCGGCTGCCGGTTCTACGCCGACCAGGCCGAACGGATGCTCGCCGACGAGCCGGTCGACCCGGCGGCGGTCGGCGCGCGAAGCGCGTATGTGCGCTACGAGCCGCTCGGCGTGGTGCTGGCCGTGATGCCGTGGAACTTTCCACTGTGGCAGGCGCTGCGGTTCGCCGCACCGGCGCTGATGGCCGGCAACGTCGGCCTGCTCAAGCACGCCTCCAACGTGCCGCAGACCGCGATCTACCTCGGGGAGCTGTTCACCCGGGCCGGGTTCCCGGCCGGGGCGTTCCAGAGCCTGCTGATCGGCGCGTCGGCGGTGGACCGGGTGATTCGCGACGACCGGGTGGCGGCGGTGACCCTGACCGGTAGTGAGGCGGCCGGCCGGGCGGTGGCCGCCGCCGCCGGGCAGGCGCTGAAGAAGACGGTGCTGGAACTGGGCGGCTCGGATCCGTTCGTCGTGCTGCCGTCGGCGGACGTGCCGCAGGCGGCGGCGGTCGCCGCCCGGGCCCGCTGCCAGAACAACGGGCAGTCGTGCATCGCGGCGAAACGGTTCATCGTGCACCGGGCGGTGCTCGACGAGTTCACCGGCGAGTTCGTGGCCCGGATGGCCGCCCTGGTGGTCGGCGACCCGGCCGACCCGGCGACCGAGGTCGGGCCGCTGGCCACCGCGCAGACCCGGCAGGACGTGGCCGACCTGGTCGACGACGCGGTGGCCCGGGGAGCGACCGTGCTGATCGGCGCGAAACTGCCGGACGGGCCGGGCTGGTTCTACCCGCCGACGGTGCTGACCGCCGTCGACCCGACCATGCGGCTGTACGCCGAGGAGGCGTTCGGCCCGGTCGCGGTGATCTACCCGGTCGACTCCCTCGACGAGGCGATCGAGGTGGCCAACGGCACCGCGTTCGGGCTCGGCTCGGTGGTGTGGACCGACGACCCCGCCGAGCAACGTCGCTGCGTCGACGAGCTGGCGGCGGGCAGCGTGACGATCAACGGGATGACGGTGTCCTACCCGGAGCTGCCGTTCGGCGGCATCAAGACCAGCGGGTACGGCCGGGAGTTGTCGGTGCACGGCATCCGAGAGTTCTGCAACGTCAAAGCGGTCTGGCAGGGCTGACCGGGCCTGCTTCTATTTGATCGTTTCTGCTTCTTTCTGACCACTTCGGCCGGTGGTGCCCTGCGGCGGGCTCGGCTTTTCGGCGTCTGGGTGGATAGGCGCATGGGTGACCTGGTCGATTGTGATCACAGGCGATCGGATCCGATCTTTTCGTGTCGTTGACGGGCATCTACGACCGATTTACTGTCGCGTGACCAGTCGTGCACCTGACTGAAACATCGGGTCAGCAGAAGGGTCACCCATGAGACGCAGACGCCTTGCGACAGTCACCGCTGCCCTGCTCGCCTGCGTGATGGTCACGCCGACACCACTGATGGGCGCTACGCCAGCGGCCGCCGCGGCCGTTGCGGCCGTCGAGGTCACCGTGGACGCCCGGGACATCGCCGCCGACAACGTCAACGGCCTGACCTTCAAAGGGTTCGGCGTACTGAGCGCGAACAGCACCAGCGCGGTGCTGATGGACTACAAGGCCCAACACCCCGAGGTGTACGCACGGCTGCTGCGGGTCCTGTTCGGCGGCGACCGCCCCATCATGAGCCACGTAAAGATCGAGATGGGCAACGACCGGAACAACTCGACCGGTTCCGACCCGGCCACCATGCGCTGGGAGACCGAACCGGCGAACGTGACCCGGCACCCCGGCTTCCAACTGGCCGCCGACGCCAGGAAGGTCAACCCCGACCTCAAGGTCAGCATCCTGCGGTGGAACGCGCCAGCCTGGGCGAACACCAACGCGAAGATCTACACCTGGTACAAGAACACCATCCTGGCGGCCTACCGCGAGTACGGCTTCATGGTCGACTACGTCAACCCCGGCGTGAACGAGCACGCCGCCGACCTGACCTGGACCAAGCAGTACGCGCACCAGGTGCGCACCGACACCACCGGCTACGTCAGCGACGACCCCGGGCTGGCCGGCTTCCGCCCCGGCGAGGCGGAGCTCTACCGCCGGATTCAGCTCGTCATCTCCGACGAGGTCGGCGTCGGCACCTTCGGCGGCGCGATGGTCGGCGACGCCGCCCTGCGCGACGCGGTCGCGGTCGCCGGCTACCACTACAACACCGACGACGACGGGCAGCACAACTTCACCCGGCTCGCCGAGCAGTACGACAAGGAGATCTGGAACAGCGAGGCGCAGGCCACCTTCAGTAACTCGTCGTTCCGGCCGAACAACAACACGGCTGACCCGACCGTGCCGGGCACCGGCCTCGGTGGGACGGGCAGCGCGCTGGAGATGGCCAACACCATCGTCAAGGGCTTCGTCAAATCGCGGCGGACACACTTCGTCTACCAACCCGCCATCGGCTCGTTCTTCGAAGGCGGCCAGTACTCCTTCAAGGAACTCGTCTCCGCCCGCGACCCGTGGTCGGGTTGGCTGCACTACGACGCCGGCCTGGCCGTACTGCAGCACTTCACCAGCTTCGCCCGCACCGGCTGGGAGAACGACGCCAACACCGCCGGGATCTGGCGGGTCGTCCCGCAGGCCAGCGCCTCCACCGCCACCGGCACCAACCCGGTCGTCGGGCGCAACGGTCAGCCCAACTACCTGACCATGGCGGCACCGGACGGGTCGGACTTCTCGACCGTCATCGTCAACGACTCCGAGTACGCCAGGACGTACGACATCACCCCGGTCGGCTTCGACCTCGACGCCGACCCGACCCTTGCCGTGTGGCAGACCACGGCGGCCGGCGCGGGCGAGGCGTTCAACGCCCACCACAAACGGCACGTCGCCGACGTCGCACCGGGTGCCGCCGGTGCCTACTCGATCAGCGTCGCGCCCTACTCGATCGCCACCGTCACCACGCTCGACGTCACCGGCGACCCGGAGTGGACAGCTGCGCTGCCGGTCGAGGGTGAGCGTACGGTGCTCGACGCCGACCCGGCGCACGGCGTGCTCTGGGCCGACGACTTCGACTACACCGGCCGGACCGTGCCGGTGATCGGTCCAGGTGGCGTCGTCACGAGCCGGACCGAGAGTTTCATCGACTCCCGGGGCGGCGACACCGGTGCCATCCCGCTCTACACGTGGGACCGCAACGGCGCCTTCGAGACCGTCCGCTCCGGCGACGGGAACCGCGTCCTGCGCCAGCAGGTCGACCGGGCGGCGACCGGGGTCGGCGGCGCCTGGAACAGCGCCGACCCCATCACCGGCGTCGGTGACCTGCGGTGGACCAACTACCAGGCGGGCGTCGACGTACGGTTCGAGCGGGCACCGGCGGCCGACAACTACGCGGCCATCGGCGCGCGGTCGACCGGCGGCGGCAGCTCACACAGCCTCAGCGGTACGCCGTACGCGCTGCGGCTCGGCTCGGACGGCACCTGGCAGTTCCGCCGCACCGGGACGGTGATCGCCGGTGGGACCGTCGCCGGGTTCGACGCCACCGCCTGGCACCGGCTGGCGATCCGGGTCGCCGGTCCCCAGATCATCGGTTTCGTCGACGGCGAGCAGGTGTTCGACTGGACCGACGCCACGCCGTACCTGTCCGGCCGGGTCGACCTCGCCAGCGGCTTTCACCACACCGGGTTCGACAACCTGACGATCGAGCGGGTGCCGGGTCACCTGCCGTACTACCGCGAACTGCTCGACAACCTGGAGATGACCGACCTGGCCGACCCGCCGGCTACCGCGCTCGGCTACGACGGGAGCTGGCGGCACGCCAACGGCGGCGGCATGTACGAGTACCAACGGTCGTCGTCGACCAGCCAGGCACCCGGTGCCACCCTCGCGTACACGTTCACCGGTTCCGGGATCGACGTCACGGGAGCCAACGACGGCAGCGCCCGGCTCGACGTGCGGGTCGATGGGGAACTCGTCGCGACGAACCTGCCGACCCGGTCGGCCACCAACTTCCAACAGACCGTCGCCGTACGTGGCCTGCCGTGGGGTCGGCACACCGTGACCCTCGAGGTGATCGCCGGACGGCTGGTGGTCGACGCCGTCGGTGTCCTCGGCGCGCCCCCCGCCGAGCCGGCGTCGAGCGCCGCCGTCGGTCAGGCGCTGGCGGCCGCCTCGCGGATCGAGCGCACCGCGGACTTCACCGACCAGGACTGGGCGCTGCTGCAGACCACCATCACGATGGCCGGCCGGGCGGTCGCCGACCCGGTGGGCTACCGCCTCGACGGCGAAGGCGCCGGGCAGCTCGTCTCCCGACTCCAGTCGGCCAGCTACCCACTGGCGAACCGGGTGGCCGCACTGCCGCAGGTCTGGCGGGCGACGTACCTCGGCCAGGTGCCGGACGACCTTCCGGCGACGCTGCCCGCCCGGCTGACCGACGGCAGCACCAGGGACCTCGCGGTGACCTGGGACCTCGCCGGACTCGACGTCACCCGGCCCTGGACGACGGTCGCGGTCCGGGGCAGCCACGGTGGCGCCACCACGACGGCCTGGGTCGAGGTCGTGCCGAGGGGGTTGCGCTACTTCGCCGACGTCAACGGCACCGCCGCCGGCACCCTGGGGTACGACTCGCCGGCCTACTCCGCAGTCGCCGATCTGCTGGGCAACGACCTGCTCAACGCCGTACCCGATCAGCTGTTCGACGGCGGCTCGACCTGGGGCCTCGATGCGCGCAACGCCGCCGGCGTCCGCGACATCCAGTACAAGGGGATCGTCGCCGGCGACTACAGCAAGACCACCACCACCGGCGTCTTCACGGCCAACCAGGTGGGGGCGACCCTCAGCTACACCTTCGATCTGCCGGCGGGCCGCCACGCGATCGTCGCGGGCAGCCACTCCTGGTGGCCCGGCAACAGCCGCGGCTACGACGTCTTCCTGGACTACGACGGCACGGCCCATCAGGTCGACTCGCAGGTCACCCTCGACTCCGCCACTCCGTCGCGGGTGTTGAGCTACGACATCGACCTGGCCGCTGACGGACCGGTGACGATCCGGCTGCGGGCGACCACCAACCAGTCGCCGATGCTGTCGTGGGCCGCCGCCGTCGAAGGTGTCCACTCCGTGTCGTACGACCTCAACGGCGGTATCGGCGCGGTGCCCGAGGCCCGCAGTGGCCTGTTGTGGTCCGATGCCGGCCTCGACGTGCGGGGAACCGGTCTGCACCGGCCGGCGTACGCGTTCACCGGCTGGAACACCGCCGCTGACGGCAGCGGCACCACGGTGTCCGCCACGACCGCGGCCTCGGCGCTGGCCCGGACGTCGGCGACGCTCTACGCGCAGTGGGCGCCGGCCGTACCCGCCTGGGAGGCGTCGCAGGTCTACACCGAGGGTGACCTGGTGCACCACGCCGGCCGCGTCCACCGGGCCCAGTGGTGGACGAGGAACCAGACGCCGGGTAGCTCGGCGTGGGGCGCCTGGGCCGAGCTCGGCGCCCACCGGGACTGCGCCGGCGATTTCCATCCGGAGTGGACGTCGTCGTGGATCTACACCGGCGGCGAGACCGTCGTGCACGCGGGGCAGCTGTGGACCGCGCGGTGGTGGACGCGCAATCAGCAACCTGCCGCCGCTGCGGGGAGTCCCTGGACGCGGCTCGGCCGCTGCTGACGGCGTCCCGCGCTGCGCGCGTCGGTCCTGGCGGACCGGTACTGTACTACAGCAGTATTCCTCTGAGGAATGATTATTCCTCAGAGGAATACTGTCCGGACCGATATCCCGATAGGTGTCGGTCACGCGCAGTGACGGTTGGAGGCACAGTGAAGGTCCACCACCTCAACTGCGGGACGATGCGACTGCCCGGCGCGCCGCTGGTGTGTCATGTGCTGCTCCTCGAGACCGACAACGGGCTGGTCCTCGTCGACACCGGCCACGGGCTCGACGACATCGCCGACCCGGGGCGCCGCATCGGTCCGGCTCGGTTCGTCGTACGGCCCGTGCTCGACCCCGACGAGACTGCCGCGCGACAGGTCGAGCGCCTCGGCCTGCGACGTGACGACGTACGGCACATCGTCGTCACCCACTTCGACGCCGACCACATCGGCGGCCTCTCCGATTTTCCACATGCGACCGTGCACACCACCGCCGACGAGGTACTCGGTGCCCTGACCCCGCCGACCTCACGCGAGCGTCGTCGATTCCGGCCCGCCCAGTGGGCGTACGGTCCACGCATCGTCGAACACGGCGCGACGGGCGAGCCGTGGCGGGGCTTCGCCGCAGCGAAGCCCCTGGACGAGATCGCGCCCGGGATCGTCCTGATTCCCCTGCCCGGTCACACCCGGGGCCACGCCTGCGTCGCGGTCGACACGGGCGACCGCTGGCTGCTGCACGCCGGCGACGCGTTCTACCACCCGGGCAGCATCGACGGCAGTGGCGGCGTGCCGTTCGCCCTGCGGGCGCTGGAGACCCTCATCGCGTACGACCGGGTGCGGGTGCGGGACAACCACACCCGCCTCGCGGCCCTGCGGGCCCGCGCGGACGCGGACCTGACGATCTTCTCCGCCCACGATCCGGAGGCGTTCGCGCAGCTCAGCGCCGGCGCAGAGCCGCGTCAAGGTGGTCGAGATGGTGGGCGACCGGGCCGACGGTGAGCATGCCGCTGCCGGCCCCGGCCAGCTCCCCGGCCGCCGGCGCGAGCGCGCTGCGGGCGCGGCGCATCACCGTACGGTCGTCGAGCGCGATCGCGGCCCGGGCGGTGAGGCACCACAGGGCCTCGAACAGCAGGTCGCGCGGCGGTTCCGGGGTCTGTCGCAGGGCGGCGGCGGCCTCGGCCGGACGCCCTGCGGCCAGCAGGACGAGCGGGCGGGACCACGGCCCGTAGGGTCCCCGGTCGGTGTCGTCGTCGACGCCGACCGGGTCACCGTGCCAGACCCGCAGGCACAGCAACGCCAACGGGAGCAGGCCCCGGTCGACGCCGGGCATGCCGGCGGTGGCGAGCAGCGCCGCCGCGTCCCGGTAGGCGGCCTCGGCGGCGGCCGGCGACGACCCGGTCGCGGCCAGTCGCAGCGCCCGGTACCACCGGGTGAACACGCCGACGAGCGGACGGTCGTGCCGCTGCGCGAGCCGGTCCGCCGCCGCCGCGTGCGCGTCACCGGCGGCGAAGTCCGCGAGTGCGCCGCTGGCCTGCATCCGGACGAGGTGACCCAGGATCTCGTAGGACGCCAGAGCGTGCCGGGAGCCGACCGCGACCAGTTCGGCGCCGATCCCGTCGCGCTCGGATGCCAGACCTGCCCGGTGGAACGTCTGCATGAACACGCCGTTGAGCGCGAACGCCAGCAGGCCCGGGTCACCCAGCCGGCGGGCGATCCGTTCGGCTTCGCAGGCCGCCTGCGGCCCCCGGGTTCCGCCCACGCCACGCGACTCCACCGCCACCGTGGCCAGCAGCCGGGCCCGGGTGGCGTCGGACAGGCCGGGACCAGCCGTGGCCAGGGCCCGTTCGGCCGCCGCGACGATCTGCGCCGCCTGCGCCGGGTCGTCCGACCGCGGCCAGATCGCCGGTACGTCGTACCCGCCGATCACCTGGGCGGTGAGCTCGGGATCGGCCAGCTGCTCAGCCACGGCGATGGCCGTCATCCGCTGCCGGCGCGCGGATTCGAGGCCGCCGGCCCCGGTCACGGCGAGGCTGCGCAGCAGGCCGACCGTTGATTCCAGCCGGGACCCGGAGCTGGCCGGTGCCGCCCGGTCGTACGCCGCCGCAGCCTGGGCCCAGAGCCGGTGCGCTCCGGCTGTCCGCTCCTCGACCTGCCCGCTCTGGCGCAGGATGTCGGCCTCCAGCTGCCGCAGACGCGGGCCAGGATCGACGCCGAGCTGCTCCGACAGCAGGTCACGGGCCCGGCGGAGGACCGCGAGCGCGTCGCCCTGGCGTCCCGCCCGGTACAGCGCCAGGGCCAGCAGCCGCCACGCCTCCTCCCGCCACGGATGCCCGGCCACGTGGGCGTCGAGATCCGGTACGGCCTCGGCGGCCCGCCCGAGCTCCAGCAGCGCGGCGGCCCGCTGCTCGACCGCGTCGAGCCGGAGCTGGTCGAGGCGGGACCGTTCGACCCGCGCCCACGGTTCGTCGTCGAATCCGGCGTACGCGGGCCCACGCCACCAGCCCAGCGCACGGTCGAGCCGGTCGAGCGCCACGTGCGGGGCCGCCGTGGCCGCAGCCACGACCGTGTCGCCGAACCGCCAGGCGTCGACGGCGTCCGGCGCCGGCCGCAGCGCGTACCCGGGGCCCTCGGTGACCAGCAGCCGGGCCGGCTGACGTGGTGGCCGGTGCGGCTCCAGGGCGCGCCGCAGCGCCGCCACGAAGGTACGCACCGCGCTCACCGTGCCCGCTGCGGGCGCCGGCCACAGGTCGTCGACGAGGCGGTCGACCGGCACGACCCGCCCCCGGGCGACGACGAGCCGGGCCAGCACCGCCCGGTGCCTCGGCCCTTTCAGGTCGATCGGCGTGCCGACGTCGTCCCAGGCCGTCACCGGCCCCAGAACACCGAAGCTGACCTGCACCGACTGGACCGCCCTTCTACGCCTGTGGTCAACGTATCGCGCTCATCGGTTGCTCATCGGCCGCCGGCACGCTGGCCTGGTCCACCGATGAGAAGAAGGAGCAGTCGTGACTGTTGTCATTCCTGAGTTCGACTACCAGCGCGTCGCGGTCGCCGACGACCTGGCACTGAACGTCGCGGTCGGCGGTACGGGCAGCCCGATCGTGCTGCTGCACGGTTTTCCGCAGACCCACGTCATGTGGCGGCACGTCGCCGTCGACCTGGCCGTCGACCACACCGTGATCGTGCCTGATCTGCGCGGCTACGGTGCCAGCGACAAGCCTGAGGCGGTCGACCGGGCCACGTACGCCAAGCGGACCATGGCCGCCGACGTCGTCGCGCTCGCCGGCGCACTCGGCCACGAACGGTTCGCCCTGGCCGGACACGACCGTGGCGCCCTGGTCGCCATCCGGGCCGGCCTGGACCACCCCACCCGGATCAGCCACCTCGCCTCGCTCGACGTGCTGCCGACCCTGGACATGTGGGACGTGCTGCATGGCTCCACCGCCGCCGTCGCGTTCCACCTGTACCTGATGGCCCAGCCGCCCGGCCTGCCCGAGCAGATGATCAGCGCCAGCGCGGACGACTTCTTCGGCTACTTTCTCGACCTGTGGGTCCGCGACCCGCAGGCCATTCCCGCCGACGTACGGGCGGAGTACCTGCGGGCCTCACGTGAGGCGGTGACCTCGATCGTCGCCGACTACCGCGCCTCGGCCGACATCGACATCGAGCACGACCAGGCCGATCGGGCGGCCGGCAACCGGCTGGCCATGCCGGTCACCGTCGTGCAGCAGGACTGGGGCGCCGCGCTGGGGTTCGACGCGGCCGCGCTGTGGCGGACCTGGGCCGGCGACCTGGAACACCGCACCACCTCGGCCGGTCACTTCATGGCCGAGGAGGCACCTGACGAGATCATCAAGGTGCTGCGCTCACTGCTCACCCGGTGACCAACCGCCGTCGCCCGATGGCCCTGCCATATCAGGGTCGTGGCGCAGGCCTGGCGCGACCCCCGGCGACAGGCCCAACTCGGCCGGTTCCTGCACAGCTGCGAGGTGGTCCAGCTGGGGTTCGAGACGGCGAAGTCCGCTGGCCAGCTGTGCGGTAGGGCACGTACCGCCGACATCGTCGATGCGACCGTGGTGACAGTCGCGCTTGCCTGCGGTGCGATCGTGTTCACCAGCGACCCGGACGATGTCACCGAGCTGGCAGCCGCGTCCGATGTCAAGCCAGGGCTGGTCGTCCGCCGGGTCTGATCGGCTGATCACCTGGCGCGGACGTGACGTGGGTACGCCGTACCGCTGGGGTCGGGCGGCGGCAGGGGGCCGCCGGCCCGGCCCGAGGACGGCCGGGCCGGGCCAGCGGTGCTTCAGCTCGCCGTACAGGTGGGGGTCATGCCGGTTCCGCTGCCGTTGCCTTGGAAGCCGAATTCGGTGACCTGGCCGGGGGTGAGCCGGCCGTTGTAGCTGACGTTGGTGAACCGGACGGCACCGGTGTTGCCGCTGGCGGTGGCGTTCCAGGTGTTGGTGACGCTGGCGCCGCCGGGCAGGGTCATGGCGACGGTCCAGCCGTTGGTGCCGGCGGAACCGGCGGTGACGCGGACGGTGGCGACGAAGCCGCCGGTCCAGGAGTTCAGGGAGACGGTGGCGGTGCAGCCGCCGTTGCCCGGGGGCGGGGTCGTCGGTCCGGGCGGGGGAGTCGTCGGTCCGGGCGGAGGAGTCGTCGGCCCCGGCTGGCCGCCCTGGAACTGGGAGAAGAACTGCCAGATCTCACGCTTGGTCCAGGTGTTGACGCCACTTTCGTTGTAGGTGCCGTCCACCGGGCCGGGCATGTGGCCGTTGTCGTACGCGGCCCACTGGACCGGATACCCGGCGCGGCAGCCCGAGTAGGCGGTGGTGATGTGGGTCCGGCTGCCCTGGGCGGGTTCCCGTGGGCTCTGCTGGGTGCAGCCGTTGTTGCGCACGAAGGTGTCCCGCAGCGAGCGGCCCATCGAGATGGGCAGGACGTTGTCGGTGATGCCGTGCAGGCCGAAGTAGGCGACGGGCTGGGTGCCGCCGCTGCAGCCGCTGATCAGCCCGCCGGAGATGACCGCGACCGCCCTGATCTGGTTCGGCCGGGCGCAGGCGAGCGCGTAGCTCATCCCGCCGCCCCAGCTGAAGCCGAGTGAGAAGCGCTGCGTGGTGTCCACGCAGAGGTCGCTCTCGATCCGCTGGACCATGTTGTCGAAGAAGGTGACGTCCTCGCCGCCGTTGTTGGCCCAGCCGTTGCCGAGGCCCTGCGGTGCGACCAGGATCGCGCTGTTGTTCGACTGCTCCAGTTGACCGTAGTAGGACCAGGCGGCGCCACTGGTGCCGCCGGAGTCGATCTCGTTGGCGGTGCCGCCGCGCCAGTGGTAGGCGAAGATCAGCCGGTACTGGCGGGTGTTGTCGTAGTTGGCGGGCAGCCGCAGGATGAAGCTGCGGTTCTGTCCGTTGCTCTGGATCGTGTGGGTCCCGTTCCGTAGCGTCGGCGTACGGCCGCATCCGGCGCTCGCGGCGGCGATGCCGACGTCGGCGGCCGACACGGCGGATCCGGTGCTGGTGGTCTCGGCGTTGGCGGAACCCGCGACGAGGGTCATGCCACCTGCGGCGACCGCGAGTAGCGCCGCGAGCGCGATGGGTACGGCGGTGGTGCGAATTCTTGACATCGCAACTCCCTTGCCTGGTCAGGCACGAATGGGCGGATGTGGACGACGGCGTGGTGCGCTGGCCGTCGGTCGGCGGGCAGTCTGGTGGGCGAGCGGTGGTGGTCGTGCCGGCCCGAGGCGGACGGCATCCCTGATCGACGCCCGGCATGCCCTGGGGCGGACGCCCGGATCCGCAGGGTCTGGCAGGTGGCTCGCCCGGTGAGCCATGGGCCCGGTCCCGTCAGCCATCGATTGTTATCGATAACACTGGGTTCGTCAAGTTGCACCGGGCCGGCCGAGGGTCGGGTCTGCTGGTGGAACTGATCGACCGCCCTGGATAACGGTGAGCGTTAACATCCGCAGCGTCGGAGACACCGGTCACGGTGGGTTTGGCCGGCCCGCCCTGGGGCAGATGAGTCGACTGGACACCCTACGCGAGTGAAAGGAGCCGCAGATGGCAACGACGCTGCAGGGCAAGCGCGTGGCGTTCCTGGCCACCGACGGGGTCGAGGAGGTCGAGTACACCCAGCCGCGCGAGGCGGTCGAGGCGGCCGGCGCCACCGTCGAACTGGTGTCGATAAAGTCGGGCGAGATCCAGGCCTTCAACCACCTGGACAAGTCGAAGACGTACCCGGTGGACGTCACCGCCGACAAGGCCGACCCGGACTCCTACGACGCGCTGGTGCTGCCCGGCGGGGTCGCCAACCCGGACTTCCTCCGGGCCGACCCGGACGCGGTCAGCTTCGTCCGGTCGTTCTTCACCGCCGGCAAACCGGTCGGGGCGATCTGTCACGGGCCGTGGACGATGATCGACGCCGAGGTGGTCCGGGGACGCACCCTCACGTCCTGGCCGAGCCTGCGCACCGACCTGACCAACGCCGGGGCGACCTGGGTCGACGCCGAATGCCACGTGGACAACGGACTGGTCACCAGCCGCAAGCCGGACGACCTGCCGGCGTTCTGCGACAAGCTCGTCGAGGAGGTCGCCGAAGGCACGCACTGAGCAGCGGGTACGGGCGCGCCGTTGAGCCCGTACCCGCCACTGCGCCCGCCGGTGTGCCAGGCCGCTACGGGCGGTCCGACGCACCGGCGGGGGACAGGTGCCGGGCGTACGCCTCGGTGGTGAAGAACGCCGGCAGGTCCTCGCCGAGCGCCGTCTCCTCGACGATCCGGGCCGCCGCCTCGGCCCGGTCGCGGTCCGGGCCGTCACGCCCGTCGACCAGATCGGCCAGCTCCTCGGCCAGGATCGACCGGACCAGGTCCTCGGTGACGCAGCCGCCGTCGGCCAGCGGGGTGCCGTGCTGGCACCACTGCCACACCTGGCAGCGGGCGATCTCGGCGGTCGCCGCGTCCTCCATCAGGTTCCACAGCGCCACCGCGCCGGCACCGCCCAGCCACGCGTCGACGTACCGCAGCGCCACCGCGACGTTGGCGCGGACCCCGGCCGCGCTCACCTGACCCGGGGTCTTGTCCACGGCCAGCAGGTCGGTCGCGGTCACCGCCACCTCGTCACGTAGCCGGTCGACCTGGTGCGGGCGGTCGCCGAGCACCGCGTCGAAGACTTCCCGGCAGGTCGGCACCAGACCCGGGTGGGCAACCCAGGAGCCGTCGAAGCCGTCGCCGGCCTCCCGCTGCTTGTCCGCCCGCACCTTGCCCAACGCGACCTCGTTGACCTGCGGATCCCGGCTGGGAATGAAGGCGGCCATCCCGCCGATGGCGTGCGCGCCGCGCCGGTGACAGGTCCGCACCAGCAGTTCGGTGTACGCCCGCATGAACGGCACCGTCATGGTGACCTCGGCCCGGTCGGGCAGGACGAAGTCCGGCCACTGCCCGAAGTTCTTGATCACGCTGAAGATGTAGTCCCACCGGCCGGCGTTCAACCCGGCCGAGTGCTCCCGCAGCTCGTAGAGGATCTCCTCCATCTCGAACGCGGCGGTGATCGTCTCGATCAGCGTCGTCGCCCGGATGGTGCCCTGCGGCAGGCCGAGGTAGCGCTGTGCGAAGACGAACACGTCGTTCCACAGCCGCGCCTCACGGTGGCCCTCCAGCTTCGGCAGGTAGAAGTACGGGCCGGCACCGGCGTCGAGCTGCCGCCGCGCACAGTGGAAGAAGTAGAGCCCGAAGTCGACCAGGCTGGCCGAGATCGGCCGGCCGTCGACCACGATGCCCTTCTCCACCAGGTGCCAGCCGCGCGGGCGGACCACGATCGTGGCCAGCTGCTCGCGCAGCGCGTACCGTTTGCCCCGGCCGTCGGTGAAGTCGATCCGCCGGTCCAGGGCGTCCATCAGGTTCAGCTGCCCGCCGATGACGTTGTGCCAGACCGGGCTGGTGGCGTCCTCGAAGTCGGCCAGCCACACCTTCGCGCCCGAGTTCAGCGCGTTGACGGTCATCTTCCGGTCGGTCGGCCCGGTGATCTCCACCCGCCGGTCGACCAGGCCGGGCGCGGCCGGTGCGACCCGCCAGGACCCGTCGGCGCGGATGTGCGCGGTCTCCGGCAGGAAGTCGGGCAGCTGGCCGGAGGCGTACCGGGCCCGTCGGGCGCGGCGGGTGTCCAGCAGCGCCACCCGGCGGGCGGCGAACTCGCCGTCCAGGGCGACCAGGAACTCCAGCGCCGCCGGGGTGAGCACCTCGTCGAACCGGTCGGCCATCGGGCCGAGAATCTCGTACCTCACGCGAATTGTTCCTCTTCGGTCGAACCGCGCAGCGCGGTGGTCTCGGCGGCCGGGTTGAGCACGGTGCTGATCAGGTCGAAGTAGCCGGTGCCGACCTCCCGTTGGTGCTTGACGGCGGTGTAGCCGGCCGGCTCGGCGGCGAACTCACGCTCCTGCAGCGACACGTACGCGCTCATCCCGTCGCTGGCGTAGCCGCGGGCCAGGTCGAACATCGAGTAGTTGAGCGCGTGGAAGCCGGCCAGGGTGATGAACTGGAACTTGTATCCCATGTGGCCCAGCTCCCGCTGGAACTTGCCGATGGTGGCGTCGTCGAGGTGCTTGCGCCAGTTGAACGACGGCGAGCAGTTGTAGGCCAGCAGCTGGTCCGGGTACTCGCTCTTGATCGCCTCGGCGAACCGGCGGGCGACCTCCAGGTCCGGGGTGCTGGTCTCCATCCACAGCAGGTCGGCGTGGGGTGCGTAGGCCAGTCCCCGGGCGATGCACGGCTCGATGCCGTTGCGCACCCGGTAGAAGCCCTCGGCGGTGCGTTCACCGGTGACGAACGGCTGGTCCCGCTCGTCGATGTCGGTGGTGAGCAGGGTGGCGGCCTGCGCGTCGGTGCGGGCGATCACCACGCTCGGCACCCCGGCGACATCGGCGGCGAGCCGGGCCGCCTCCAGGGTGCGGATGTGCGCCCCGGTCGGGATCAGCACCTTGCCGCCGAGGTGGCCGCACTTCTTCTCGGCGGCCAGCTGGTCCTCCCAGTGCACCCCGGCCGCGCCGGCGCCGATCATCGCGGTCATCAGCTCGTACGCGTTGAGCACGCCGCCGAAGCCGGCCTCGGCGTCGGCCACGATCGGGGCCAGCCAGTCGGTCGCCGGGCTGTCGCCGCCGGCCGGTCCGGCACCGGAGTCGGCGCCGCCTTCGGCGGTGTTGATCTGCGCGGCCCGCAGCAGCGCGTTGTTGATCCGGCGGACCACCGCCGGCACCGAGTTCGCCGGGTAGAGGCTCTGGTCGGGGTAGGTGTGGCCGGCGAGGTTGGCGTCGGCCGCCACCTGCCAGCCGGAGAGGTAGATCGCCTTGAGTCCGGCCCGGACCATCTGCACCGCCTGGTTGCCGGTGAGCGCGCCGAGCGCGTGGATGTAGTCCTCGCTGTGCAGCAGCTGCCACAGTCGTCTGGCGCCGTGCCGCGCGAGGGTGTGTTCCTCGGTGATCGCGCCGCGTAGCCGCACCACGTCGGCGGGGCGGTAGCTGCGCCGCACGCCGTGCCAGCGCGGGTCGGTGTCCCATTCGTGCTGCAACTGATCGACTGCGTTCTGCATCTTCGTCTCCTTGCCCGGTGGTGTGTCGCCCACTGTGGCGCAGCGCCGGCGGTCGGGTCGAGATACGGAAGGAGCCAATTGTTGAAAAGTTTTCAGCAGATTTTGCCAACTTGCTAATTGTCCTGTTGGCAGCTGTGTTAATGCCGGTCCGTGGCGTGTTAACGTGTGCGAATAGTGTTCGGCGGCGACCCGGGAGGTGCGGGCGGTGACCAAGACCTTCGCCGGTGCCCGGCTGCGCCGGATGCGTGAGGAGCGGGGCATCAGTCAGACCGAACTGGCCCGGCAGCTCAACATCTCCGCGAGCTATCTGAACCAGATCGAGCACGATTCCCGACCGCTGACCGTCGCCGTACTGATGCGGATCACCGAGGTGTTCGGCGTCGATCCGACCAGCTTCGCCCCGCACGACACCCCGCGTCTGGTCGCCGGGCTGCGCGAGGCCCTCGGCACCCGCACCGGGATCGGCGAGCTGACCGAGCTCGCCTCCCGGCTGCCCGAGGTGGCCGAGGCGGTCATCGACCTGCACCGGCGCTACCAGCAGGTCGACGAACAGCTGTCCGAACTGGTCGGCGACCGGGAACGGCTCGGCCACAGCCCGCACGACCAGGTCACCGAGTTCTTCTACCGGCGGCAGAACTACGTTCCGGCGGTCGACGAGGCCGCCGAACGGCTCGCCGCGCAGATCGGCATCCGCCGGGGCGAGGCCCGCGCGGCGTTGCAGGACCGCCTCGCGCAGCGCCACGGCGTACGGATCTCCCGCGACGACGCCGAGTCCCTCGGCGGTGAGCTGCACCGCTACCGGCCGCAGACCCGGACCCTGCACCTGTCGACCTCGCTGCGCGCCGGGCAGGAGGCGATCCGGATGGCCGCCCAGATCGCCCTGCTGGAGTACGCCGACGTGATCGACGAGATCATCGAGGAGGAGGGGTTCGGTGACGTCCAGACCCAGATCCTCACCCGGGTCGGGCTGGCCAACTACTTCGCGGCGGCGCTGGTCCTGCCGTACGAGCAGTTCCTCGCCGCCGCCGAGCAGCGCCGCTACGACATCGACCTGCTCACCGAGCACTTCGCGATGGGCTGGGAGACGGTCTGCCACCGGCTCAGCACCCTGCAGCGGCCCCGCTCGCGCGGGGTGCCGTTCTCGTTCGTCCGGGTCGACCGGGCCGGCAACATGTCCAAGCGTCAGTCCGCGACCGGGTTCCCGTTCTCCCGCACCGGCGGCACGTGTCCGCTGTGGAACGTCTACGAGGCGTTCGGTTCGCCGGGCCGGGTGGTCACCCAGGTCGCCGCGATGCCCGACGGTCAGCGTTACCTGTGGATCGCCCGCACCGTCATCCGGCACAACGGCGGCTACGGCCAACCCGGCAAGGTGTACGCGATCGGCCTGGGCTGTCAGACCCGCCACGCCGGCCGGCTCGTCTACTCCGCCGGGATGGACCTGCACGCCGCTGACGCGGCCACGCCGATCGGCCCCGGCTGCAAGACCTGTGAGCGGATGACCTGCCCGCAGCGGGCGGCCCCACCGATCAGCCGGCAACTCGACGTCGACGTCAACCGCAGCACCTTCATCCCGTACCCGCTCAAGGACTGAGCCGGGCGCGGGCCCGCGCCGGCGGCGCGCCGATCGCCGCGACCAGGCCCTCCAGGGCGAACGTCGCCGCGCCGAGACTGACCGGGTTGCCGGCGACCCGGCCCAGGGTGATCTCGGCCGCCGCCAACGGCCGGCGCAGCGCGTGCCGGGCGGCCTGTGCCCGTACCCCGTCGAGCAGCGCCGGCCCGAGCCGGGCCGTGACCCACCCGCTGAGCGCCACCACCTGCGGGTTGACCAGGTTCACCAGGTCGGCGACGGCGACCCCCAGGTGGTACGCGGTGTCGGCGACGACCGCTACCGCGGTCGGATCCGCGGCGGCCACCCCGGCGGCGAGCGCGTCGATGGTGGCGGTCTGGTCGATGGTGGCGGTCCGGCCTTCGTACCGCAGCATCGGGCTGGCCGGGTCCCGTTCACGCAGGTGGGCTGCGATCCCGGGGGCCCCGACGTACGCCTCGACGCAGCCCCGGGCGCCGCAGTGGCAGGCCCGCCCGTCGGGGACCAGCCGTGTGTGCCCCCACTCCCCGGCGCTGTTGGTGGCACCACGGTAGAGGCTGCCGCCGAAGGCCAGGCCGGCACCGACGCCGGTGCCGAGGGTCAGTACGGCGACGTGGTCGCGCCCTCGGCCGGCCCCGAACCACAGTTCGGCGACGACGCTGGCCCGCAGCGGGTTGTCCAGGTGCAGCGGCAGGTCCGGGCGCGCGGGCAGGTCCAGCGCGGCGGCGAGCAGACCCCGCAGCGGTACGTCGTGCCAGTTCCAGTTGGGCGCGAACGCGCTGACCCCGCCTTCCCGGTCGACCTGACCGGGCACACTGACCCCGACGCCGAGCAGCCGGCGGCGGGCGACGCGCCGGTGCCGCAGCACCGCGTGCACCCCGGTGGCCACGTGCGCGACGACCTGCTCCGGCCGGTTCTCCGCCGGGTGCAGCCGGTCGGTGTGGCTGGCCAGCACGGTCAACGTCGGGTCGAAGGCGTCGACGTGCACGTACGTCTCGGCCACGTCGACGCCGACGATGACGCCGCCGGCCGGGTCGACCGAGACCAGGCCGCGCGGGCGGCCGCCGCCGGAGTCCTGGAACCCGACCTCGGTGAGCAGGCCCAGGTCCAGCAGTTGGCTGACGAGGGTGGAGACGGTGGCCTGGCTCAGCCCGGTCTCGCCGGCCACCTCCTGACGGGACACCGCGCCGGCGGCGAGGATCTGCCGCAGCACCTCGAACCGGTTCGCGACCCGGATGTCCCGGGAGGTACGCCGCACCTCGACCACCCCCGTCCGCCCTCGCCGTACGCCGCCGCACCCAGTGTGCCGGTCGTGGCGGCGGCGTACGGCAGGTGGGCGGCGTCAGACCACGCCGACCCGCTGGAACTGCTGGTTGGCGGCGGTGCTGCAGGTGTACTGGATCAACCGGGCGCTGTCGGCGGTGGAGTAGCCGGCGACGTCGAGGCACTTGCCGCTGTGCCGGGCCACGATCCGCAGGTGACCGGAGCCGACGTCGACCAGTTGCCACTGCTGGTCGGTGCGGCCGGGCTGACAGGCGTACTGGGCGATGGTGGCGTGGTCGGCGGTGGAGCCACCGGCGACGGTCAGGCAGCGGTCGCTGTGCCGGGCCACCAGCTGGTGGTAGCCGGTGCCGAGGTCACGCAGCTGCCAGTGCTGGTTGCCGCCGTTGTGGCAGCCGTACTGGGCGACCTCGGTGGCGTCGGCGGTGGAGGCGTTGAGCACGTCGAGGCACTTGCCGCTGTGCCGGGCCCGCAGCGTCTCGTAGGCGTACCCGCCGCCGATGCCGGTGACCTGCCCGGTGGCGGTGTCGACGCTGATTTGCGGATGCCAGCTCATGCTCAGTGTCCGCGCCGACGGGAAGGTCAGCGGCAGCCAGACGTAGCGCGACTCGTTGACCCGGCCACCCCAGGCGCTGGCCCACCGGTCACCGAGGTAGAGGTAGGAGGTGGTGGCGGTGCCCTGCACGGGCAGCACGTACGCCGGCTGGGATCCGTAGGTGATGCTGTCGCCGAAGGTCGTCGGCGCGCTCCAGGTGCCGGTGATGCTGGTGGCGGTGGCGTACCGGGCCTGGTTGGGCTGCCAGCCGGTGGCGCCGGAGGTGACGAGGAAGTAGACGCCGTCGCGTTTGAACATCGCCGGCGCTTCCCGGTAGTTGCCCGGCCACAGGGTCTGGACCAGGGCGGCGACGCCGGTGTAGTCGGGGGTCAGCCGGTAGATGTTCAGGTCCGCGTTGACCCGGGTCGAGGAGATCAGGTACGCGGTGCCGTCGTCGTCGCGGTAGACGGTCATGTCCCGGGAGTCGTAGCCGAGCGGTCGGAAACTGCCCAGGTACGTGTAGTTGCCGTCGACGGTGTCGGAGGTGGCGACCGCCACCCGGGCCTGGCCGTAGTCGACGCCGTTCTCCCAGTGCATCCAGAGCACGTACTTGCCGGTGGCCGCACTGTAGAGGATCTTGGGCCGTTCGATGTTGGCGACCGTCAGTTCCGGGCTGCTGGACTGGCGCAGCACGTGGTTGCGCAACTCCCAGGTGCGCAGGTCGGTTGACCGGTAGACGGAGACGTACCGGAAGGTGTGGTCGTCGTGGCGGTTCTCGCCGAACCAGTAGTAGTAGGCGCCGACCTTGATCATGCCGCCGCCGTGGGCGTGCACGCCGGCACCTGTGGTGTCGGTGAACTGGGTGCCGTTGGTGACGGTCACCGGCGCGGCGGCGGCCGGCGTGGCGACCAGGGCGAGCGGGGCGAACAGCGCGACGCAGGCGATCAGGACGGTGCGGGTGAACCGGGCGGTGCGGGTGAACCGGCCGGGGCCGGGGTTGCGGGGTACGGCAGGCACGGGCTGCCTCCTTCAGGTGGGTGGGCGGATGTGACGTGCGAGGACGGCCGGACGCCACATCTATCGACCCTTAGGATAAGTATTTGAGCGATGAAAGTCGATGATCTGCGGGTTGGCCCGGATGCTGCCGGCGGCGTGGCGGCGAGCGGTCGGCCCACTGTGGCCACGACACCCGTCTTATAGTTGAATGCTCAACCGACATCGTCGTACGGTCGATCGGACCGTCACCCACCTCGACCCGACAGGAGCGCCCGGTGTCCGACCTGCGCAAGACCGCGACAACCGCCGAGCCACTGCACCCGCTGCTCGCGCAGCGGTGGAGCCCCCGGGCGTTCGACCCGGACCACCAGCTCACCGACCAGCAGGTCACCGCGCTGCTGGAGGCCGCCCGGTGGGCGCCGAGCGCCGGCAACAGTCAGCCCTGGCGTTTCGCGGTCGCCCGCCGGGGCAGCGCCGCCCACACCAGGGTGCTGGACACCCTGGATCCCGGCAACCAGCTCTGGGCGCCCGCCGCCGCCGCGTTGATCGTGGTCGCGGCGCAGACGGTCACCGCCGACGGCACCAGCCGCCCCTGGGCCGCCTACGACACCGGCCAGGCGGTCGCGCACCTGTCCGTCCAGGCGCAGCACGAAGGTCTGGCCGTGCACCAGATGGGCGGTTTCGACCGGGACCGGCTCGCCGCCCTGCTCGACCACGACCCGACCGTCACCCCGCTGGCCGTCGTCGCGGTCGGGCGGCGCGCTCCGGCCGACGGCCTCGACGCACTCGACGCCACGCTCGGCGAGCGCGAACGTGCACCGCGGCAGCGACTATCGGTAACCGAGCTGACGCTCACGGTGGGCCCGGCCCTGGTCGCCGACCGCGGTTGACCGCAGCCCGTCACGGCATCGCACCACCGGACTTGACCAGGGCCGCTAGCATTCGCGGGACCTGGAACTTGCCGGAAGGGGAGCCGTGTCACGGGTCCAGCAAGGAATACGTACCGCCGCCCAAGCGATCGCCCAGGGTGGTGACCCCCGACAGGTGGCGATGGCGGAACTGCAGCGCCGGGGCGCCGCCATGACCGGTGGGGGCGGCCAGCCCGGCGGGGCCGGCCGGTCCGGCGGGGGCAGTCGGGGGCAGTTGGCCGAGGACGGGATGGACCCGGTCGACTTCCCGGCCGCCCGCGACCTCGGCGGCAGCATCGACACCGTCATGGAGCAGCGCCGGGTTCCACTCGACGACGCCGGTGAGGTGCTCAACCGCAGCGAGCAACGCCGCGACGAGTCCGGGCAGGCGCACGTCATCTGCCCGATGGTGATCCCGCGTGGCCGGTCCCTGGCGACCATGCTGCCGGTGTCGCTGCTGCTCGTCCTCGGCGCGGTCGCCGCCGTCGTCATCGCGGTGGCCGGCGGCAGCGTGCTGTTCAACCCGTTCTTCGGCATCCACTACTGGCTGCTGTCGCTGTTCGCCGTCGGCTTCGTCTGGTGGCGGCAGGGCATGGTCATGGTGCCGGACGGCTGCGCCGCGCTGATCACCCGCTTCGGCAAGCTGGAGCAGGTCGTCGGCCCCGGCCGGGTGATCCTGCTGAACCCGTGGAAGCGGGTGTCGTACATCGTCAACACCACCCGCGAGTACCCGTTCAACGCCCCGGTGCGCGAAGCCCCCACCAAGGGCGGGGTGAAGGCCTCCATCGACCTGTTCATCCAGTTCCGGATCAGCGACCCGGTCGAGTTCGTCTACACCCTCGGCGCGGTGCGCGGCTTCGAGGAGAAGCTCAGCAACGCGGTCAGCGAGACCATCCGCAGCCTGATCTACGAGCAGGAGGCGGCCGAGATCTACAACATGGTCGGCGAGGACACCGGACGCCTGCTGGAACAGCTCAATCAGCAGTTCCGCCCGGCGGTCGAGTTGACCAACGCCAACATCACCCACGCCGAACCCTCCGACCGTGAGTACCGGATGGACCTGGCCGCCCCGGAGATGGTGCGGGTCGCCAAGGACGCCTACACCCACCAGTACGCGCTGCAGCTGCGCAAGGAACAGGACGAGGGCGACCTGACCAAGGAGTTGGCCACCCTGCAGGAGACCCTGTCGGCGATCCAGGCCGACATCGCCCAGTACCAGGCGCAGATGGACACCGCCGTGGAGCGGGAGACCAACCGGGCCGAGGCGCTGGCCCGCCAGCGCTACGTCTCCGCCGAGTCCGAGGCGAAGGCGAACGCGGCGCTGCTGGAGGCCCAGGCCCTGGACATCCGGGCGGTCACCGCCGCCGAGGCTCCCGAGATCCTCGAGTACCGCTACCAGCGCGAGGTGCTCGACACCCTGGAGGAGGTGGCCGACCACCTGCCCCGGCTGGTGCGCATCGGCGGCTCGGCCGACCCGAACGGCGCGGTCGGTGTCGACCTGCTGAAGCTGGCCCGCGAAATGGTCGGTGAGCGGGGCGCGGAACTGTTCAGCGACACCGACATGGCCGCCATGCGTACCCGGCTGGCCGAGGTCGCCGCCCGCATCGCCGAACGGGAACCGGAGATCGCCGCGCTGCGCGAGGCCGACCGCCCGACCGTCACCACAGTCGATGCCAACCCGCTGACCTCCGGTACGCCGGAGCTGACCGACGACACCACGGAGGTTCGGCCGTGATCAACAAGTTCGCCAGCGGCCGTTCGGTGATCTCCGAGGCCGTCGCACCCTGGAGCGAGCTCGCCCAACTGCTGCGCGGCGGCGACGCCGGCAGCCTCGTCCCCGTGGTCATCCCCAAGCACCGCCGTCGGCTCGGCTGGATGGTGCCGCTCTGGCTCGGTCTGCTCGCCCTGCTCAGCGGGGTGATGTTCGCCGTCCGCGGCGACGACGGGCTGATCGGTGCCGCCTACGGCGCGCTCGCCGGTGCCAGCTGGTTCGTCGGCGTGTTGTTGCTGCTGCTCGGCGCGCTCTGGTGGTGGCGGTCGTCCATCGTGGAGATCGAACAGGGCACGCACGGCGTCCTGACCCGCTACGGCGCGGTCACCCGCACCCTGGAGCCGGGCCGGCACTACCTGTGGCACCCGTGGTCGCGGGTCGACTTCGTCGTCGACGTCGCCACCGAGATCCCGTACTCGGCGCCGGTGATGGCCTGCCCGACCCGGGAGAACGTGCCGCTGCGCTCGATCGAGTTCTTCATGAAGCTGCGGATCACCGACGCGGTGCTGTTCGTGCGGACCATCGGTGCCGGCAACTTCGACCTGGTGCTGTCCAGCGCCGTGCAGGACGCCATCCGGCAGCGGGCCCGCCAGGTGCAGACCGAGCGGGCGTACGACCTGCGCGGCTCCGACGTCGCCGACATGCAGGATCTGCTCAACCGGCAGTTGTCCCGCTACGGGGTACGGATTACCGGCTGCAACATCCCGGACGTGCAGCTGCCCACCCAGTACCAGCAGCACCTGGCCACCCAGGAACGGGTCGCCAAGGAGCACGCCGCGTACGAGCAGGAGTGGGGTCTGACCCGTAAGCGGCGCATCGACAGCCTGCAGATGGACATCGAGCGCGCCAAGAAGGTGCGCGACGCCCGGTTCGTCGAGGTCAAGGCGGCCCTGAACAAGGCCCGGGAGCAGGTCGCCGGGCTGCTGGAGCAGCAGGAGACCAACGCCCAACGGGTCCGGTTCGAGATCGAGACCCGGGGCCGCAGCGGGCTGATCGCCGCCGAGAACGAGGCCAAGGCACAGCGGCGACTCGCCCAGGCGTACCGGGACAACCGGGCCGTGCTGCAGTACGAGCTGGCGCTGCGGCGTCTGGAGGTCGGCGCGGAACTGGCCGGCAAGGCCCCGCAGCCGGTGGTGGTGCGCACCGACGGTGCCGGCGGTGGCGGCATCGACACCTCCGCGTTGTCCACCCTGCTCACCGCGCAGCTGCTGCCCCGCGCCGCCGCGTTGCCGACGGCCGACCGCGCCGCCGACGACCCGGCCTGACCCGTGCCGCCGGTGCCGACGGGGCGCCCCGTCGGCACCGGCGCTGGTTCGACTACTCCGAGTGTTTCCAGTAGCCCTTGACGATCGTCTGCTCCGGCGGGAGCGCCCAGCGGTCGTGCAGCAGCGCCCGGCCGGCCGGCACCACGGCCTGCTCGGCGGCGACGAAGCCGAACACCGCACCGGCCGGTCGCTGCCCGGCGTCGACGGCGTCGATCGCGCCGGTCAGGGCCCGGCCCGGTGGCCCGTCGCCACGGTGGATCCAGTCCAGGTCGACACCAGGTGGTGGCGCCAGGTCGACCTGGTGATCCCGGTCGGGCGCCTCGATCAGAATTCGTCCGGACGCGGTCTGTGGCATCGCGGCGACGAACCGGCGGATGGCCGGGATCGCGGTCTCGTCCCCGGCCAGGAACCAGGCGTCCGGGGTGCCCTGCAGGACGGTCGAGCCGCGTGGCCCACCGACCGCCACCGGGGAGGCCAGCGGAGCCCCGACCGCCCAGTCGCTGGCCAGCCCGCCAGGGTGCACCACGAGTTCCAGGTCGAGCCAGCCGGCCGTAGGGTCCCAGTCGAGCGGGGTCACCTCCCGGCTGGGGCCGTCGTGCGGACCGTCGGCACCGAGCGGGAGAAAGAGTCGGATATGGTCGTCCGCTCCGGGCGACGTGAAGCCGCGCAGCTGGGCTCCGGTCAGGCGCAGTCGCAGGTAGCCCGGCGTCAGCCAGGTGCGGTCGGACAGCCGGGCGGTCCGGCGGAACACCCGCTCGGCGGCGGTTCGGGTGAGCGTGAACGGCATCGCGAGAGCTCCCGGGACGTGGTGACTGTTAGGTGAGCCTACCCTCAATGGGGCTGTCGAGAGTGTGACGTGCCTCCATCCGGTCGCGCCAGAATCGCCGTCAACACGAGGTCGAGACTGTCGGCCGGCGTACCGCGGGCGCGCCAGGCGACATGACCGTCCGGGCGGAAACGTCGCGGTCGAGGAGTGCCGCTCCACCAGCACCGTCGGGACCCGTAGCTGGGCCAGCCGGATCGCCAGGCCCAGCCCGACGGGCCCGCCCCCGACGACCAGTACTGCGGCGTGCTCCACGACATCACCGACTCAGGGTCCGGCCAGCGCGGCGCTGATACTTTCCGCGTTGTTCCGGAAGACCGCCAACAGGTCAAGGTCCGCGCCGGGGAAGTTGACGATGTCCACCCGGGTGGCCCCGTCGACGTCCGGGTTGGCGCCCGGCAGGTGCGCGTTGGCCAATACCACTGCCGGCTTGACGGCGGTCAGCTCGGCAAGCTGGCTCGCGGTCACCGGCGCCGGCCCGTACGTGCCGGTGACCTGCAACCCGGCGAACTCCGCCCAGTACGCCATGAACAGGTGGGTCACCGCCGTCTGAGGCTCAGCGCTGGCCGCCTTCACCTCGCCGGACAACTCGGCGTAGGTGCTGTCGAACTCGGCAAGCCAGGCGGCGGCAGCGTCGGCGGTGCCGAACAGCTCACCGAGGCGGGTCACCTCGGCGGTGATCACCGCCGGAGTGTTCTCCAACTGTACGGGGACCAGCTCGGCGTCACCGCCGGCCGCCTCGGTGAGCCGGTCGGCGAAGCCGTCGAACTCGGCGTACAGCACGTAGTCGGCGTCGGCGACGGCGGCCAGGTCGCTGGGCTTGGGGTCGTAGTCCGGCGGGTGCTGGACGTTGGCCGGCGCGATCACCGTGACCTCGGCGATCCCGGCGGCCTTGGCCAGGGCACCGACCCAGGTGGTGGAGGCGACGACGGCCGGGCCGCCGTCCGGGGCGCCGGTGCTGTTCGACGGTGCCGGATCGGTGTCAGTGTTGCCACACCCGGTCGTCGACAGGGCGAGGGTTGCCGTCGCGGTCAACGCCACGACGGTTCGGGACCAGCGCATCACGTGCTCCTTCAGGGATGAGATAGGTGAGCAGGGTCAAGGTGCCGGCCACCAGGACCAGCACCGGTCCGGGTGGCTGGTCGAGCAGGAGCGCGGCGGTGAAGCCCAGGGCGTTGCCGACGACCCCGAAGCCGACCGCCCAGCCGGCCATCGACGTCAGCGACCGGCCCAGATTGCGGGCCGCCAGGGCCGGCAGGATGGTCAGTGCGTCGACCAGCAGCGCGCCGGTGAGCCGGATGGACGCGCCGATCGCCACCGCGACGACGACCAGCAGTGCCAGCATCAGGCCGCTGGCGGCCACCCCGGAGCACAGCGCCAGTTCGCGGTCGAACAGCAGCAGCGCCAGCTGCCGCCGGTAGCGCCAGAACAGCAGGTGCACGGCGACGGTGAGGACCGCCAGTACAACGAGGTCGATGTCGCGGGTGGCCAGGATCGACCCCCACAGCAGCTCGAACGCGCCGGTGGCGTTCACCCCGGACACCGACAGCACCAGCAGTGCGGCGGCGATCGCGAACGTCATCAGCAGGCCCATCGCGCCCGGCAGACCGGCGGGCCGGCGGGCCAGCGGGGCGACGCCGGCTCCGGCCAGTCCGCAGGCCACCAGCCCGCACAGCATCGGGTCCAGTCCGGCGAGCAGGCCGACGGCGATGCCGAGCAACGCCACGTGCATGATGGCGAACCGGACGGCGATGATGTCCAGCCCGACGATGAACACCCCGACGATCGGCAACCCGACGGCGGCCACGGCCAACCCGATCGCCGACCGCTGCACCGCCGGCAGACTCAACAGGTCGAGGAAGTGTTCCACCTGGTCAGATCACCCGCAGCCGGCCGGCCGCCATCTCGGCGACCCGGTCACAGGCACGAGCCATGGCCCGATCGTGGGAGACCACCACGACGGTGACCGGCAGTGCCGCCAGCAGCCCGGCGACCTGTTCCTGGCCGTCGAAGTCGAGCGCGGCGGTCGGTTCGTCGGCGAGCAACGCCCGGGCCCCGGCGGCGACCGCGCCGAGGGCACGGGCCAGGAACACCCGCTGCAGCTGGCCACCGGACAGGGTGTGCAACGGTCGGTCGTCGAGGCCGCCGACGCCGAGTGTGGTGGCGGCGTCGGCCGCCGCCGACGCGGCGCCACCGCTGGCCAGCAGCTCAGCGACGAGCAGCGGGAACCGGCCGGGGGCGAGCCGTTGCGGTACCCAGGCCACGTCCCGCCGGCGCCGCGCCCAGCCGGCCCGACCGCGTGCCACCTCGTCGCCGACCGAGACGGTGCCGGCGGCCACCGGATGCAACCCGAGGACGGTACGCAGCAGCGTCGTCTTGCCGGAGCCGTTCGCCCCGGTCAACGTCAGGTGCTCACCGGCGTCGACGGTGAGGTCCACCGCGTCGACCACGGTACGCCGGCCGTACCGGCAGGTCACGCCGCTGAAGGCCACGGCGGCGCCGGCCGGTGGCAGAGCGTCACCGGGCGACGACGGGTCGGTCGTGGCGGCCGGGAGGGTCATTGGGGCGTCTCGGTGAACTGCTCCCGCAGCCACCGCTTGTCGACCTTGCCGGCCGGCGACAGTGGCAGCGTGTCGAACACCCGGAGACGTTCGGGAAGCTTGGCGCGTTCCAGCCCGTGCACGTCGGTCAGATAGTGAGCCAGCTCGCCAAGGGTGGGGGCGGTGGCGCCTTCGCGCAGGGCGAGGCAGACCGCCATCCGTTCACCCATCAACCGGTCCGGTACGCCGACGCACGCCACCTGACGCACCGCCGGATGCTGGGCCACCAGCAATTCCACCTCGACCGGGGAGAGGTTCCGCCCACCCCGGATGATGATCTCGTTGCGCCGGCCGACCACGTGCAGGAACCCATCGACGTCGATTCGGCCGAGGTCGCCGGTGCGAACCCAGCCGTCGTCGGTGCGGTAGCGGACGTCGAAGTCGGCGTCGACGTAGCAGTGTGGGCTCATCGGCCCGAGCCCCCAGATCTCGCCGACCTCGCCCGGGGCCACGTCCCGGCCCTCCTCGTCGACCACCCGGACCGCCGCGACCGCCGGGTTCGGCCGGCCGACCGCGTCGTGCACCTCCTCCGGCGGGTCGGCCGGGTCGGTGGTGCAGTTGACCCCGTCCGCCGAGCCGTAGCAGTTGACGTAGGCGCAGCCGAACCGGTCCCGGCAGGCGGCGACGGTCGCCGGGTCGACCCGCGACCCGCCCGCCACGACGGCCCGGACCGTCGACATGTCCACCCTCGACAAGTGGGGATGATCGAGCATCATCGTGAACATCGTCGGCACCCCGAACACCAGGTGCGGGCCGTGCCGGTCGATCAGCTCCAGCGCCCGCGCGGCGTCGAAACGGGACTGCACCAGCAGGGTCCCGCCAAAGCGGGCGACCGTCACCGCGGAGCCGGACGACCCGAACGAGGACGCCAGCGGCACCAGGAACAGGTTGCGCATCGGCCCCGGCCCGGTGTGCAACGCGTCGATGAACGCGCCCCGTCCGCCGGCGAGGGCCTCGTGCGAGTAGACGACCATCTTCGGGGCGGCCTCGGATCCGGAGGAGACGAGGATCCGGGCCGGGGCGTCGGGCCGTACCGCCGGCCGCCGGGTCGTCGCGGCCCCGTCGCGGGCCAGGCCCTCCAGGCTGTCCGGGCCGCCGCCACCGGCCACGATCACGGTACGCAGGTCCGGCAGGTCGCCGCGTAGGTCGGCGAGCACGTCGGCGTAGGGGACGTCGCCGAACTTGTGCGCGACGACCGCGGCCACCGCCCGGGACCGGCGCAGCAAGGTGAGGGTGTCGCGGCGGCCCCGGCCGATCGGGTACGGCAGCACCACGGCGCCGATCGCGGCGACGGCCAGGTCCACCGCCACCGCCTGCCAGCCGTTGGGCAGTTGTACCGCGACCACCTCGCCGGCAGCGACCCCGGCGGCGCGCAACGCTGCGGCCAGCCGGGACACTCGGTCGGCGAGGTCGAGGTAGGAGTGTGTTCCCTCGTCGTCGATCACCGCTGCCCGCTGCGGTGCCGCGGTGACCTGCCGGGTGAACAGGGTGTGCAGGTCGGCATCGGGGTAGTAGCCGGAATGACGCCACCAGCGGCGCAGGGCGGCGGGGACCAGGTCGGTGGCGGTCAGCACGGTCAACGGACGAACCTCCAGGGCGCACGGACGTAGGCGCAGCCGTCGATGTCGAGCAGCTCGGCGAAGGCCGGATCGGTGGCGAGCAGGCCGGGATCGGGACAGACCGGTACCGCCGCGACACCACCGGCCCGCAGCAGGGCGACAGCGTCGTCGACCGGGAGTCCCGCCAGCCGGTCGAGCGCATCCGCCGGCCCGACGGCGCTGGTCGCGCGGGTCAGCGACTGCGGTGTCGTGCCGGCCGGTACGGCCAGCTGGCCACCGATGGCCGGTAGCGGACCGTCGAGCGGGTCGCGCTCACGCCGGGCGGGGCGTTCCCCACGCAGCACCGGACCCTGCAGCACCCCGGCTGCCGACAGCAGGCTGCTGTCCACCCGCTGTCCACGCCTGTCGCGGTGGCCGGCGACAAGTCCGGCGAGGACTCCCTCGACGGCCACCAGTCCACCCAGAACGTCCAACAGGGTCATCAACGAACCCGCCGGTGCCTCGCCGTAGGGGCGCAGGTGGGTGCCGAGACCGGCGTACGCCTGCACCATGAAGTCGGTGCCCGGCGGCGGGTCGCTGCCGGCCGCGTCCCCCCAGCCGGAGGCGTAGGCGTAGACCAGCCGGGGGTTCGCCGCCCACAGGTCGGTGGCGTCAAGCCCCAGTTGCGCGGCCTTGCCGGGCGCCCAGTTCTGGACGAAGGCGTCGGCCTCGGCGGCCAGGTCACGCACCGTCGCCCGGCCAGCCGGGCTGCGCAGGTCAGCCTCGACGATGCGTTTGCCCCGGTTGAGCGCCAGGAACCGGGCCGAGCAGTCGCCGACCATCGGCGGCATGCCGCGCAGCGGGTCACCGCCCACCGGTTCGATCCGGACGACCTCGGCGCCGAGCAGCCGCAGCAGCTGACCGGCGAGCGGTCCCTGGATGCGCCGGCCCGCCTCGACCACCCGCAGCCCGGCCAGCGGCCCCTCGGCTGCGGGCCATCGCGTCCCGGACGCCGGTGACGCCGCCGCCACCGGACCGGCACCGATGCGCCACGGCGGGCTGTCGACTCCCGGCTGGTACCGGTCGTGGCAGCGCTCGGCGTGCCCGCGTACCAGCTGGACGGCGACACCGGCCGCCTGCGCCAGGTCACGTAGCCGCCCAAACGGCACCTGCCCGATCGCGGCGTGCAGCTGCACGGGCAGCGGGGCGGTCGCGGTCGCGTACCGCAGCACGAAGCCCCGCCAGGCGTGTCCCGCCACCGACGGGGCCACGCCGAGCTCGGTCCACAGCCGGTGCCACGGTGCCGGGTCGAGGGTCTCCAGCTCCACCAACGCCCCGTCGGCGCAGGCGAACGGTGGCGGTGTGCCGGCGGTCGCCGGCAGCTCGACGTACTCCGGGTCGACGGCGCTGCCGGCGGCGAGATACTGCGACACGGTCAGCAGCGCGGCCCCGGCCACCGAGACCGTCACCGGGCCGGCGGGCGCACCACCGCGCAGTCCGGCCAACCGCGCCGCCAGGACACCCTGGCAGGCCAGCAGCCCGGCGGCGGTGCCGACGTAGTCCAGGGCGATCCGGGCCGGACCGCCCCGGGCGCGTCCGTGCACCGCCATCAGCGCGCACCGGGCCTGGGCGGTCACCTCGTCGAGCGGCCACATCGCTGCGTCGCCTGCGGTGACGCCCGGATGCGACCAGTCGATCTGGACCGGCAGCTCCATCCCACCGGGCACGGTGAGCCGCAGCGGCCCGTCGCCGGGGTCCCGCGTGGCGCCGAGATCGACAAGGTGGCAGGCGAGGACCTGATCTGCGGTGGTGGCGGTCGTGCCGGCGACGACGTGACCCGCCAACGTCCCGCCTGGAACCGGACCGGCCGCCGGACCGACTACGGTACCGGTGCCTCCGACATCAACTGTCACGTCTGCAGTAGTCGTGCACCGAGCCGTTCCGGTTCCCGGACGGTTCGAACCGCGCCGTCCCACCACGACGGTGCCGTCCTGGAGGGACAGCGATGGATCTTGAACATCGGGTGGCGGATTTCGTCCACAGCCGCGTCGTGCCCGTGGAGGGGCTGCTCGCGGCCGGCGGCGACCCGGCCCGCAGCCTCCTGGCCGAGCTGCAAGGGCAGGCTCGTACGGCCGGGCTGTGGACGCTCCCGCTGCCGACGACGCTCGGCGGGCAGGGGCTGACGCTGACCGGGTACGCCCGCCTCGCCGAGGTCGAGGCGTACAGCGACTTCGGGCCGACCGTGCTCGGTTCGGACCTGCTGCTCGACGCCACGATGCTGGACACGCACGCGACGCCGACCGCGCGTGAGCGCTATCTCCGGCCGATGGTCGAGGGCCGCTGCCCGCCCAGTTTCGCGATGACCGAACCCGGGGTGCCCGGCACCGACCCGATGTCGCTGGCCACCCGCGCGGAGCGCGACGGCGGCAGCTGGGTGATCACCGGTCGCAAGTGGTTCACCAGCCGGGCGGCCGACGCCGGTTTCACCACCGTGGTCTGCCGGACCGCACCGGAGCTGGCCGCCGCAGGCGGCAGCGGCCAGGCCGGATTCAGCCTGCTGCTGGTGCCGACCACCGCGCCCGGCTACCGGATCGTGCGGCAGTTGCCGGTGCTCGGCGTGGGCGGGCAGTACGAGATCGACCTGGACGGCGTCCGGGTCCCCGCCGATCATCTGATCGGCGACGCCGGAGCCGGCCTGCGGATCGTCGCCGGCCGGCTGCACCTGGGCCGTACCCTGCGCTGCCTGCGCTGGCTCGGCCAGTCCGCCCGCGCGTTCGACCTGATGCGCGACCGGCTGGTGCGTCGCCGGGTCGGGCCGCACCCGCTGGCCGACAAGCAGCTGCTGCACGGTCACGTCTTCGACAGCCACGCCGAACTGGCCGCCGCCCGGGCCCTCACCCACGCGGCGGTCGCGTCGGTGGCGGCCGGGGGCGACGCCCGGATCCCGACCGGCACCGCCAAGGTCGTCACCGCCCGGGCGTTCCACGCCGTCGTGGACCGGGCCATCCAGGTGTACGGGGCCGAAGGGTTGACCGACGACACGCCACTGGCGATGCTGCTGCGTGCCGCGCGGGCGGCCCGGATCCTCGACGGCCCGGACGAGTGGCACGTCACCACCGTCGCCACCCGACTGCTCGCCGACTACCAGGCGGCCACCGGCACCGCGCCGCAGCGCAGCGCCAGCACGGCGGCCAGGAAGTAGTCACCCCAGATCAGCTCGTGCCGGCAGGCGATGTCGCGGTCGGGGTCGTAGCAGCCGTCCCGCAGCGCCCCGTTGTCGGCCAGGTGGCCGACGACGAGGGCGTCGACGGTGGCGGTGGCGGCCTGCCGGTACCGCTGCGCCCACCGCGCCGGCTGACCGCCGAGCGTCCACATCGCCGCGGCTGCGATCGCCGCCGCCGAGCTGTCCAGCGGGGCACCGGCCCGGCCGAACACCGCCAGCGGCGCCCCCGGCGGACCCACGGTCGCCAGCCACCAGTCGGTGACCCGCCGCGCCACCGACGTGAACTCGCCGCCGAGCCGGTCGGCGGCGACGGCGAAACCGAGCATGCCCCACGCCTGCCCGCGTGCCCACACCTGCTCGCGGGCCGGCGGCGGCCGGTCGGCGGGCAGGGTGCGCTCGGCCAGCACCTGGCCCTCGTCGGTGACCAGCAGTCGGGCGCAGGCCCGGGCGTGCCGGCGGGCGAGCCGCCGGTACCCGGGCGGTTCGTCGGCCCAGCTCATCAGCGCCACCACGGCGGCGAGCGCATCGATGCCGATCCGGGGCTGCGGCGGCCCGCCGAACGCCGTCCCGACCGGGAACACGCCGTACCCGGGTTCGAACGACGCGGCCAGCGCCCGCGCGCCGACCGCCGCCACCTGGTCGGCCGCCGGGTCCCGGCAGAGCCGTCCGCCGGTCGCGGCGGCGCCGTACCAGAACGTCATCGCCCGGGTCACCGTGTCGTCGCCGGCCCGCGCCGACAACCGGCCGGTCACCGTCGACGCCTGCTCCCGCGCGAGCGTGTCCGGGTGCACGGCCAGGCTGAGCCAGTGCAGCCCGGCCCAGAAGCCCCCGGTCCACGACCCGCGCCGGGTGCTGGTCCACTCCCCGGTGGCCGGGTCGGCGTAGAGCGGGAAGCGGTCGCCGACGGCGGCGTGGATCCGGGGGAGCCGGCCCAGCATCGCGTCCAGCGCGGCCCGGTGCGCGGGCGCGGCGGCCGTCCCGGTCGGCGACGGCGTACGCGGTCGGGTCACGACGGTGCCGTCCTGTCGGCCGGTGCGACGGGCCGGGTGAGCGGCCCGCCGCCGGTCGTGTCGGACCGGGCTGCCGCCCGGGTGACGGCCAGCCGCCACCCGGCCACGCCAGCGGCGGCGAACACGACGGCGACCGTCGACCAGGCGACCCCGTACCCGCCGAGATCGGCGACGACCCCGAAACCGACCGGCCCGACGACGAACCCGCCGAAGAACCCGGTCGACACCAGCGCCGAGGCGTGCCCGGGTGTGGTCGTGGCGCGGACCACGGCGAGCATCGACACCGCGTTCGCCCCGGTCGCCGAGATCCCGACGCCGATCGCGCCGCACCACACCAGCGGCGGGAAGAGCCCGGCCGCCAGCACCAGCACCGCCGACGCGGTGGCCACCAGCGACAGTGCGGCGAGCACCGAGGTCACCTCCGCGCGCCGGTCCGCCGACCGGGTCCACCACAGCCGGCCGACGACACCGGCGGCACCGAACACCGCCAGCAGCGTCCCGGCCGACCATCCGGTCAATCTCAGCTGCTGTACGCCGTACAGCGGCAGGTAGGTGTTGACCGCGGACAGGCCGGTACCCAGCAGCAGCGAGTAGCCCATCAGCCCGACCACCCAGCCCGGTGGCCGCGACCACCGCCACCACGGTCCGCCTGCGGCGTCACGTGGCGCCGGGCGTGGCACCTGCCACCACGTCGCGGCGAGCAGCCCCAGGGCCAACAGCCCGGCCAGACCCAGGCCGGCCGGCCACCCCCGGACCGCCGCGACCACCGGCAGCCCGAGCCCGCACAGTGCTGCGGCGAGCTGCACCCCGGACTGCTTCACCCCGATCGCGTCGCCCCGTCGGTGCGCCGGCACCATCGTCGCCACCAGCACGTTCGTCGCCGGATTCGCCAACGCCATGCCCAGGCCGGTCACCGCCACCGCGACGACCAGTACCGGGTAACTGCCGGCGGTGGCACCGGTCAGCAGCGCCGCCGCGACGATCGCGGCCAACCACAGCAACCCCCGGCGGGCGCCGACCGTGTCGACCAGCCGACCGGCGACCAGCGACACCGTCGCGGCCACCGCGAACGCGACCGTCACCGGCACCCCGACCGCCGCCCGGGACACGCCCAGGTCCTCGGCCAGGTATGGACCGAGCGCGCTGACCGCGTACAGCGGCAGCATCGACACCGCCATCGCCGCGGTCGCCACCGTCGTCGGCACCCACCATCGTGTCCGTGACCGCACCCGATGCCCTCCCCTCGTCGACGCAACATCAGTCGGCCCGTCGTAGGGTCGGGTTCCCGCGACCGCGACCGGCCGTGGAATCGCACCGGCCGGGCCTCGCCCGGTGCCGCCGTCGGATGATCGAATGGCGATCCGGCCGCCGCTGGTGCCGTTGTGACAGGAGGTCCCGTCCGTGCCCAGATCAGCCCTACCCGTCCGGGTCGCCCGAGGGGCCATGGCGGCGCTGTTCGCCGCCGTGGTGGTCGTCGGTCCGGCCTCCCCGGCTGCGGCGCACGCCGCACTGTCGGCTAGTCAACCAGGCCAGAACACCCGGGTGGCGCAGTCGCCCGAGGAGATCGTGCTGACCTTCACCGAACCGCTCAACGGCGACTACACCACGATCGTGGTCAGCGACGCCGCCGGCGCTCAGATGCCGGTCGACGGGCCGACCGTCGACCAGCAACGGGGCATCGTGCGCCCGGTGCAGCCGTTGCCCGACGGCGTCTACACGGTCGCGTACCGGGTGGTCTCGGTGGACGGACATCCGGTGCAGGGTGCGTTCCGGTTCGCGGTGAACGTCCCGCTCACCGGTGCGTCGGCGGATTCGGCCCAGGACGGTGCGGCGGCCGGTTCGGACGAGGCCGGGGACGGGAGCCGCCGAGGGTGGCTGCTCGCCTTCGCCGGTGCCGTGGTGCTGCTGATCGGCGGGGCCGCCGTCGTCGTCCTGCGCGGCCGCCGGCGTGTGAGCTAGTTCACTGCGGGAACCGACCGGGCCGGTGCGGCGACTACTTCCGTCGTACGACTCGTGAGGAGAACCCGCATGTCATCAGCGCTCCAGCCGGCCCCGGTCCGGCGCACCGCCACGCTCCGTGCGGTGCTGTCCGGCGTCGCCGGCCTCGCCCTCGCCGTCACCCTTGCCGGCTGCGGCGACGGCGACGCTTCCAGCCAGGCGCAGCCCAGCCCGGACGCGTCGGCCGGTGCGACGGCGTCGGCCGAGGCCACGGCCGGCCTCGTGGTGCGCGACCCGTGGGTGAAGGCCGCCGACGACGGCATGACCGCCGCGTTCGGGGTGCTGGTCAACGACACCGACGCCGACATCACCATCACCGGCGTCAGCACTGACATCTCGCCGATCGAGCTGCACGAGATGGCGATGGCCGACGGCGCGATGGTGATGCGGGAGAAGCCGGGCGGGATCGTCGTTCCCGCCGGCGGCAGCCACACCCTCGAACCCGGCGGCGACCACATCATGCTGATGGACATCGCGCAACCGGTGCAGCCCGGCGACGAGGTCACCTTCACGGTGACCTTCGCCGACGGCGCGACGTCGCAGTTCACCGCCGTCGCCAAGCCGTTCGCCGGTGCCGAGGAGAGCTACGACCCGGGCACGGGCATGGACCACGGCTGAACCGGCATGACCGATCAACCCGTACCACCGCAGGTGGACCGCCGGCTGCTGCTCACCGGCGGGGCCGCCGCGCTCGGCGGTGCCCTCGCAGGCGGGGCGGCGGTCTCGGCGGCGGCCTCGCGCGAGGAGTCTCCGGCGGCCGCCCCGACCGGGGCGGCCACGTTGGCGCCGGTCGACTTCGGCACCGAGACGGTGCCGTTCCACGGACCCCGCCAGGCCGGGGTGGACACCCCGCCGCAGGCGTACGCCGCGTTCGTCGCCTTCACCCTGGGCCCGGCGACCGACCGGGCCGCGCTGGTCCGGCTGCTGCGGCTGCTCAGCGACGACGCCGCCCGGCTCACCCAGGGCGTGCCACCGCTGGCCGACACCGAACCCGAGCTCGCCGTGCTGCCGGCCCGGCTCACCGTCACCTTCGGGTTCGGACCACAGCTGTACGCCGCCGCCGGGATCGCCGAGCGCCGCCCGTCGTCGGTCACCGATCTGCCGCCGTTCGCCATCGACCGGCTGGAGCCGGGCTGGTCCGGCGGTGATCTGCTGCTGCAGATCTGCGCCGACGACCCGATCACGGTCGCGCACGCCCAGCGGATGCTGATCAAGGACACCCGGCCGTTCGCCTCGGTCCGCTGGGTGCAGCAGGGCTTCCGCCGTGGCCGGGGCGTGGAGCACGAGGCGCACACCCAGCGCAACATCATGGGGCAGATCGACGGCACCGGGAACCCGACGCCCGGCACCGCCGACTTCGACACCGCCGTCTGGGTCGACGACGGTCCGGCCTGGCACCGTGACGGCAGCACCCTGGTGGTCCGCCGGATCCGGACCGAGATGGAGACCTGGGACAAGCTCGGCCGGGTGGACAAGGAACTGGTGATCGGCCGCCGGCTCGACACCGGCGCGCCGCTGACAGGGGAGAAGGAGACCGACGTCCCCGACTTCGCGGCGGTCAACGAGGTCGGGCTGCCGATCATGCCGGACTTCGCACATGTCACCCGGGCGCACGTCTCCGACGACCGCTACAAGATCCTGCGTCGGCCGTACAACTACGACGGTGTCCCCGGTGCCGACGGCACCCCCGACAGCGGGCTCATCTTCGCCGCCTACCAGGCGGACATCGACGCGCAGTTCCTGCCGATCCAACGCCGGCTGGCCGAACACGACCTGCTCAACGAGTGGGTCACCCCGATCGGGTCGGCGGTCTTCGCGATCCCGCCCGGGTGCGCGCCCGACGGCTGGATCGGCGACAGTCTGCTCAGCTGACGCGGGCGCCGTCGCAGCTCAGCCCCGGGTCGTCGTAGCTCACGCCCGGGTCGACGGATGTGACCGGCGTCCTTGGGCAGCTGATCACCGGTGGCTAGCGTGGCCGCATGATCCCCCGTGGCGCCACCGTCGTGCCCGAGTCGGGCACCGCGCCACGGCCGCAGATCCCGCTGCTGCTCGGCGCGGTGTTCCTGGTCTTCCTCGGCCAGATGTCACTGAACCCGATCATCGCCCCGCTGTCGCGTCAGATCGGCCTCGCCGAATGGCAGGTCGGTGTCATGATCAGTGTCTCCGCCCTGATGATGGTGGTGACCAGTCAGATGTGGGGCCGGCGCAGCCAATCGTGGGGCCGCAAACCGGTGCTGGTCGCGGCGCTCGCCCTGGCCACCACGACGACGGCACTGTTCGCGCTGCTCGCCGACCTCGGCATGCGCGGCATCGTCACCGGCACCGCGCTGTTCCTGCTCTTCGTGGTGTTCCGGGGCGTCGGCTTCGGCACCGCCATCGCGGCGGTGGCGCCCACCGCCCAGGCGTACATCGCCGACGTCACCCCCGACCCGGCGGCCCGGGTGCGCGGCATGGCCGGGATCGGCGCGGTGCAGGGCGTCGCGATGGTCGCCGGTGCCCTCGTCGGCGGCCTGCTGGCCGGGTTCGGCCTGATGGCGCCGTTGCTGGCGGTCCCGGCGCTGCTCGCCGTCGGGCTCACCGCCGTCGCGGTACGGCTGCGCCGGCAGACCCGTACCGACCTGATCGCCGACCCGGTCCGGGTCAGCCCGTGGGACGCCCGGGTGTGGCCGTACCTGCTGACCGGGCTCGGCATGTTCACCGCGCTCGGGTTCGTCCAGGTGGTCAGCGGCTTCCTCGTCCAGGACCGGTTCGGCCTCGACGCCGAGGCCACCGGCCTGCTCACCGGCGGCGCGCTGCTGGCCGCCGGGGCCGGGATGGTGCTCGCCCAGACGGTGGTGGTGCCCCGCAGCGGCTGGCGGCCGGCGCTGCTGCTACGGGTCGGTTGTCTGGTGGCGCTGATCGGCTTCGTGCTGCTCGTCCCGGACACCCACCGGGCCGTGCTGATCGTCGCGATGGCGCTGATCGGTCTCGGCCTCGGCGTCGCCATGCCCGGCTACGTCGCCGGACCGACGCTCGCCGTCGACCGGGAAGAACAGGGCGGCCTCGCCGGGCTGATCGGCGTCACCAACGGGCTGACCTTCGTCCTGGCACCGACCGCCAGCACCGCCCTGTACGCGGTCTGGGCGCCGCTGCCGGTGCTGGTCGGCGCGGTGCTGATGGCCGCGGTGAGCACCTTCGTGCTGACGTACCCGGGATTCCGGCGCGGGCGGGTCGGCGAAGCGCAGCCGGTGGGCCAGCCGGTCGGATGACCGGCCGACCCCACCTCGGCGGCGGGCCGCTCAGAACTCCTCGTCGAAGCTCACCGCCCCGCTCACCCCCACCTGGTACGCGGAGACCCGGCGCTCGAAGAAGTTCGACAGCTCCTGTACGTCCTGCAGCTCCATGAAGGCGAACGGGTTGGTCGCGCCGTACAGCGGGGCGATGCCCAGCTGGGCGAGCCGGCGGTCGGCGACGTGCTGCAGGTACAGGCGCATGTCGGCCAGCGACAACCCGGGCACGCCCCGGCCGAGCAGGTCCTCGGCGAACTGTGCCTCGGCCTCGACCGCCTCGGCGAGCATCTGGCGGACCTGCTCGGCCATCTCGTCGTCGAACAGGTCCGGCTCCTCCCCGCGGACCGTGTCGACGACGTCAAAGGCGAACGCCATGTGCATCGACTCGTCGCGGAACACCCAGTTGGTGCCGGAGGCGAGGCCGTGCAGCAGCCCCCGGGACCGCAGGAAGTACACGTAGGCGAAGGCCCCGTAGAAGAACAGCCCTTCGATGCAGGCGGCGAAGCAGATCAGGTTGAGCAGGAAGGCCCGCCGGTCGTCGCGGGTCCGCAGCTCCCGCACCCCGAAGAGGGAGTCGATCCAGCGGAAGCAGAAGTCGGCCTTGCGCTTGATCGACGGAATGTTGTCGATCGCGGCGAACGCGGCGGTCCGCTCCTGCTCGTCGGGGACGTAGGTGTCCAGCAGGTTCAGGTAGAACTGGACGTGTACCGCCTCCTCGAACAGCTGCCGGGACAGGTAGAGCCGCCCCTCCGGGCTGTTGACGTGCTGGTAGAGGTTGAGTACCAGGTTGTTGGCGACGATCGTGTCCCCGGTGGCGAAGAAGGCGACCAGCCGGCTGACCAGGTGCCGTTCGGCCGGGCTGAGCCGGTCCAGGTCGGCCAGGTCGGAGTGCAGGTCCACCTCCTCCACCGTCCAGGTGTTCTTGATCGCGTCGCGGTAGCGGTCGAAGAAGTGCGGGTAGCGCATCGGCCGCAGGGTCAGGTCCATCCCCGGGTCGAGCAGCATCGGGCGCGGTGTCATCGTGGTGGTCTCTCCCGGCATCTCGGTGGGGGGCGTCACTGGCAGGCGTCGCAGGACTCGGCGTTCTCCAGGGAGCAGGCCACCGCCCCGGTGTCGACCGGTGCGGTCGGCGTGACGGAGACCGTGGCCTGCTGGATCCGGGTCGCCGGACGCGACCGCAGGTAGTAGGTGGTCTTCAGACCTGACTGCCAGGCGTAGCGGTACATCGACGACAGTTTGCCGATCGTCGGTGCGGCCATGAACAAGTTCAACGACTGACTCTGGTCGATGTACGGTGCTCGGGCGGCGGCCAGGTCGATCAGCGCCCGCTGCGGCAGCTCCCAGGCGGTACGGAACAGCTGCCGTACCTCGGCCGGGATGGCGGTGATCTGCTGGATCGACCCCTCGGCCCGGGTGATCTGCTCGCGGACCGCCGCCGTCCACAGCCCGGCTGCCTTCAGCCGTCCCACCAGGGCAGTGTTGACCTGCAGAAACTCCCCGGACAAGGTTTCGCGTTTGAACAGGTTGGACACCTGTGGCTCGATGCACTCGTAGCAGCCGGCGATCGAGGCGATGGTCGCCGTCGGGGCGATCGCCACCAGCAGCGAGTTGCGCAGTCCGTGCTCGGCGACCCGCACCCGCAGCGCCGCCCAGCGCTCGGTCTGGGTCGGCTCGGCGCCCCACAGGTCGGGGTGCAGTTGCCCGCGCGCCACCCGGGTCTGCGGGTACGCCGGGTGCGGCCCGTACTGTTGCGCCAACCCGGCGGAGGTCTCCAGTGCGGTCAGGTAGATCTCCTCGGCGATCCGGGTGGACAGCTCCCGGGCGGGCGCTGAGTCGAACGGCAGACCGAGGGCGAAGAACACGTCCTGCAGCCCCATCATGCCCAGCCCGATCGGGCGCCAGCGCGGGTTGGACGCCGCGGCCTGCGTACTCGGGTAGTAGTTGATGTCGATGACCCGGTCGAGGAAGACCACGGCGGTGCGGACCGTGTCGCGCAGCCGTGCCCAGTCCACGTCGGCGGCCGTGGCCCCGGCCGCAGTCGAGGTCGCAGCTGCGGTCAGGTGGGCACCGAGGTTGATCGAGCCCAGGTTGCACACGGCGGTCTCGGTGTCCGAGGAGACCTCGACGATCTCGGTGCACAGGTTGGACAGGTGCACCACGTTGCCCGGTTCCCCGGTCTGGTTGCACAGCAGGTTGGACCGGTCCTTGAAGGTCATCCAGCCGTTGCCGGTCTGTGCCAGGGTGCGCATCATCCGTCCGTACAGGTCGCGGGCGGGAACCTGGCGCACGGCGAGCCCGGCGGCCTCGGCGGCCCGGTACGCGGTGTCGAACTCGGCGCCGTACAGGTCGGGCAACTGCGGTACGTCGGCCGGGTTGAACAGCGACCACGTCGCGTCGGCGTCGACCCGGCGCATGAACTCGTCGCAGATCCAGTTGGCCAGGTTGAGGTTGTGGGTGCGCCGGGCGTCCTCGCCGGTGTTGTCCCGCAGCTCCAGGAACTCCTCGATGTCGGCGTGCCACGGCTCCAGGTAGACGCAGGCCGCGCCCTTGCGTCGGCCGCCCTGGTTGACGGCGGCCACCGAGGCGTCCAGGGTGCGCAGCCACGGCACGATCCCGTTGGACAGTCCGTTGGTGCCCCGGATCAGCGCACCCCGCGAGCGGATCCGGGACCAGGAGATGCCGATCCCACCGGCGTACTTGGACAGCTTCGCCACCTGGGCGTACCGGTCGTAGATCGAGTCGAGCTCGTCGCGGGGGGAGTCGACCAGGAAGCACGACGACATCTGGGTGTGCCGGGTGCCGGAGTTGAACAGCGTCGGCGAGCTGGGCAGGTACGCCAGCGACGACATCAGCCGGTAGAAGTCGACCGCTTCGGTCGGGGTGTCGGACAGTCCGCAGGCCACCCGCAGCAGCCAGTACTGCGGTGTCTCGACCACCTGTCGGTTGGTGGGGTGGCGCAGCAGGTAGCGGTCGTAGACGGTCCGCAGCCCGAAGTACTCGAACCGGCGGTCGGCGGCCGGGTCGGTGGCGGCGTCGAGGTCGGCGGCGTGCTCGGCGACGAACCGGGCCGTCTCGTCACCGACGAGTCCGTGGGTGTGCCCGAGTCGGATCGCCTGGCTGAACGAGCCGATGCCCTGCCGGCGGACCTCGGTGCCGATCTGGTCGGCGAGCAGCCGGGCGGCCAGGCGGGAGTACTGCGGGTCCTCGCCGATCAGGTCGGCTGCGGTCTGGATCAGCAGCCGGGTCAACTCGGCGGTGGTGATGCCGTCGTAGAGACCGCTGAGCGTCCTGGCCGCGACCCGCCCCGGGTCGACGTCGGCGAGGCCGTCGGCGTGGCGCCGTACCGCGTCGCGGAGTCGGTCGGGGTCGACCGGCGTGGCGGTCCCCGCTCGGTCGCGGATTCGGGTCGGCTGCTGACCGGGCGTGGCCGCCGGTGCGGTAGCGGCGGGATGTGTGACGACGGTCACCTGTGGTGCCTCCTGGCATCGCCTCGTGGGAGGCCGGGCGGGCAGGCAGACGGGCGCGAACGCGCGATGGCCAACGCGTCGCAGCCGTCGGCCGTCCCGCGCGGCGATCGGACCACCGGGTACGCGTTCGGCGTATCCGGCACAACGGCAGGTCTTCGGACTTGTGGGCCGGACCGGACATGCCGGTCACCTACTGGCCGTCACTTCCCAGGCCGGGGTGGCCCAGTGTGCTCGACGGCGGTCGTTCCCACTCACCGCTGCGGGGCAGTCCCGGATTCGCGCCGGGTTCCCTGTTGCCTCGGCCGGGCTGGCTGCCCGGCCGAACCAGTTGCGTCCGGGACTATATCTGGTGGGTGGCTTCGCGGTAGGCACCTACATGTCGTGTCGGGGTGTCGCGTATTTCACTTGGCACTCCGGGTTGTCGCCGACAGCTTCCCGATATATCGTGAACGTATCAACGATCCTTCAGTGGAGGTTTACATGAGACGCGACAGATCACGGGGTGGCCCAGGGGCCTTCCTGCGCGGCGCCGGGTTCCCACCCTTCGGGCCCGGCTTCGGTGGACCCGGCGGACCGGGCGGGCCATTCGGGCCCGGCGGCCCGTTCGGTGGCCGGGGCATGGGCGGCGGTGGCCGAGGTGGCGGTCGGCGGCGGCGACCCAACGTGCGGGCCGCGGTGCTGGCCCTGCTCGTCGACGGGCCGATGCACGGCTACGAGATGATCCAGGAACTGGACTCCCGCACCGGGGGCGCCTGGCGCCCCAGCCCCGGCTCCATCTATCCCACCCTGCAACTACTCGAGGACGAGGGCCTGATCGTCGGCACTGCCGAAGGCGCCGGCGGCGGACGCAAGCGCTACGCGCTCACCGACGCCGGTCGGCCCGAGGCCGAGCAGGCGGCGCAGGCCGCCCCGTGGACCGAGCTCGCCCCGGAGACCGTCGACAGCTGGCACGATGTGCGCGAGTCCGGGATGCAGACGATGCAGGTGCTGCGGCACGTGCTGATGAACGGCAACGCGGAGCAGCGCGAGCGGGCGGTCCGGGTGCTCGACGAGACCCGCCGCAAGCTCTACGGCATCCTCGCCGAAACCGACGACGCCGGCCCGGGTCGGTCTCAAGACGGTTGAGGTGGTGGTGTCGATCCGGCCGGTCGCCGATCGTCGTTACCGCAGATGGCGACGTACGCCTCAGCGAGGAGAACCATGAAGTACATGCTGCTGTTCGTCAGCGCGCCCACCGACGCCCCCGAGCCGACCGTGCCGCAGTGCACGGTCGAGGACTGGATGGCGTACGACAAGGAGATGAAGGACGCCGGGATCTGGGTCAGCGGCAACGCCCTGGCCGACCTGACCACCTGCACGTCGGTGAAGGTCGACCCCGACGGGCAACGGGTCGTCACCGACGGGCCGTTCGCCGAAGCCCGCGAGGTGCTCGGCGGGTACGACATCATCGACGTGCCGGACCTCGACGTCGCCCTGGACTGGGCGGCCCGCTCGCCCGGTGCCCGCGACGGCGGGTCCGTGCAGGTGCGGCCGGTCGCCGACTTCGGGATGTGAGCGCGGATGGTCACCGACGGGCGGCGGGAGCACCATGGCGACGAGGAAGCCGTCGCCGCGGTGCGGACCTCGGTGGAGGCCGTGTTCCGGGAGGAGCACGGCCGGCTGCTCGCCACCCTGGTACGCCGCTTCGGTGACCTGCACCTGGCCGAGGAGGTCGCCGCCGAGGCAGTCGAGGCGGCCCTGCGGCACTGGCCGGTCTCCGGCGTACCGACCCGACCCGGCGCCTGGCTGCTGACCACCGCCCGGCGCCGGGCGGTCGACCGGATCCGGCGCGACCGCAACCTGGCACTACGGCTGGCCGTCCTGCAGGCCGAGGCGGACCGGGCCGATCCGGCGCCGGCGGCCGACGGCGACCAGGAGTTGCCAGACGACCGCCTGGCGCTCTTCTTCACCTGCGCCCACCCGGCGCTGACCGCGCAGGACCGGGTGGCGCTGACCCTCCGCTGCCTGGCCGGGCTGACCACCGCCGAGGTGGCCCGGGCCTTCCTGGTGCCGGAGGCGACCATGGCCCAGCGGATCGTCCGGACGAAACGGAAGATCCGCGACGCCCGTATCCCGTTCCGGGTTCCCGGCGTCGACGAGCTGCCGCAGCGCCTTCCCGGCGTCCTGCAGGCGGTGTACTCGATCTTCACCGAGGGGTACGCGGCCAGTTCCGGCCCGGACCTGCAACGACTGGACCTGGCCGAGGAGGCCATCCGGCTGGCCCGCATCCTGCGGCGGCTGCTGCCCGCGCAACGGGAGGTGGCCGGACTGCTGGCGTTGCTGCTGCTGGTGCACGCCCGCCGGCACGCCCGGACCGGCCCGGACGGGGCCGTCGTCCTGCTCGACGAGCAGGACCGCGACCGGTGGGACCGACCGATGATCGACGAAGGGTGTGCCCTGGCCCGGGTGGCGTTGACCGGCGGCCCACCCGGTCCGTACGGGTTGCAGGCCGCGATCGCCGCCCTGCACGACGAGGCACCCGACCTCGCCGGCACCGACTGGCCGCAGATCGTCGCCCTCTACGACGTACTGATGCGGGTCGCGCCCTCGCCGGTGGTGGCGTTGAACCGGGCGGTGGCGGTCGCCATGCGCGACGGCCCGGCCGCCGGCCTGGTGCTGCTCGACGAGCTCGTCGGGGATCCGAGGCTGCGCACCTACCACCTCTATCCGGCGTCGCGGGCCGACCTGCTGCACCGGCTCGGCCGGCACGCCGACGCGGCGGGCGCCTACCGGCAGGCGTTGCAGCTGGCCGGCAGCGAACCGGACCGCGACCATCTGCGCCGCCGGCTCGCCGCCGTCGAGGCCATGGCCGCCGAGACCGGCTGATCTCCCGTTCGTTAGAGATCCGACTTTTTGCTCCCAAGCATAAATCCAGCTAGAAGTCGAGGTAGACGCAGTCGTTGACACTGCCGACCTTGATAAGTCAGACTTTTGGCGGGAGGTCGACATGAGTGAGCTGCGACGGCTGGCGGTCATCAACTCCGACGCGAAGCGGGCCCCGGTGCTGCCCGATCCACCCGGCCTCGTCACCGAACTCGTCGATCCACGGCTGCGCCGGTTCGCCCGTACCCCGTACGAGCACCTGCTCACCGAGGTCGGCACGGTCGACGTCGCCGAGGCTGCGATCGCCGCCGGCTGCGACGCCGTCTACATCGACACGTTCGGCGACTACGGCGTGGACCGGCTGCGCGCCGCCACTTCGGTGCCGATCGTCGGTGCCGGCGAGGCGTCCCTGGCCTGGGCGGCCCGGCTCGGTCGGCGGTTCAGCATCGTCACCGTCTGGCCCGCCTCGATGGACTACCTCTACGCCGAGCGGCTGAGCAGGTGCGCCGGTGGTGCCCTCGCCGCCGGGGTGCACTACCTGTCCGACGAGACGGAACTGGACCGGGTCGGCACCGACGCCGGGGTCAAGGCACGGATGGCCCGGGGCGAGACCGTCGTCGTCGACGCCATCTCCGCCGCGTGCCTGCGGGCCGCCGACCGGGACGGCACCGACCTGATCTTCTTCGGCTGCACCTGCATGACCCCGGTGACCGCCGAGGTGGCCGGCCGGGTCGGCATCGAGATCGTCGACCCGTCGGTCGTCGGACTGGCAGCCGGGCACGCCGCGGCCCTCGCCGCGACCCGACCGGTGCCGCCGACCGGCCGGCTCGGCGCGGTCAGCGCGCTGGTCGACGCCTACCTGGGTGTCGCGGTGCAGCCGGGCTCGAATTGCACCGTCGACGACGACGGCTGCGAGGTCTGCGCGGTGACCCTGGGCACGTCGTCGTGACCCCGCTGTGTCGACGGGTCGGCATCGGCCTGCCGGTGATCGCCTTCAGCCACTGCCGCGACGTGGTGGCGGCGGTCAGCCGGGGCGGTGGGCTCGGGGTGCTCGGCGCGGCCTCGATGTCCCCGGACGACCTCGAGCAGGATCTCGCCTGGCTCGACCGCGAGTGCGGACGTTCCCCGTACGGTGTCGACCTGCTCTTTCCCGCCAGGTCCGCCGGTGACGACCCGACCGACCTGCTCGCCCAGATCCCGGCCGGGCACCAGGACTTCGTTGCCGGGTTGCGGACCCGACTCGGTATTCCGCTGCGCCGCAGTGAACCTGGCCGGACCCGGCTCGGCGGGATGCCGACCGAGATCGACCACCTGATGACCCATGCGAACGCGTACGCGCTGTGGGAGGTCGTACGGGCCCACCCGGTGCGGCTGGTGGCCAGCGCGCTCGGGCCGCCGCCCGCCCCGGTGCGGGCCGCCGCGACGAAACTCGACATGCTGGTCGCCGGCCTGGTCGGCGACCCACGACACGTACGGCACCAACTGGCCGCCGGCGTCGACGTGATCGTCGCCCAGGGCTACGAGGCGGCCGGGCACACCGGAGAGATCACCTCGATGGTGCTGGTGCCGCAGGTGGTGGCCGCCGCCGGTGAGGTGCCGGTCGTCGCCGCCGGCGGCATCGCCACCGGCCGCCAGGTGGTCGCCGCGCTGGCACTGGGCGCCCAGGCGGTGTGGACGGGATCGATCTGGCTCGCCACCGCCGAGAGCGACCTCGACCCGGTCGTCAAGGACAAGATCGTGACGGCGGCGGCCACCGACACCGCGAAGACGACGTCGTACACCGGCAAGCCGACCCGGCAGCTGAGCACC